>JBARVS010000149.1:0-8841 GCA_049646385.1 Phormidesmis sp.
TTCAATCAAAGCGCTCACGCCTTATAGCGCTAGCTTCCGCTAGGCTAGGAGTCTGTGTTAATTGCTTGGATTTGTGTCTATTTTTGTGCCTGTTCAAAACTGGTTTTCTCAGCGGGGCTGGGAGCCCATTGCCTTTCAAGAAAAGACTTGGCAAGCCTATCTTGCAGGCCAAAGCGGTATTATTCAGGTGCCTACAGGTTCGGGTAAAACCTACGGGGCGGTGATGGGGCCAGTGGCGCAAATGCTGGCTGAGATTGAGCGAACGGGAAAGCCGCTGAATGGGCTTAGGCTACTGTATATCACGCCTTTGCGGGCACTTTCGCGAGACATTGAGGTTTCTATTCGCAGGCCGATTGAGGAAATGGGCTGGTCGATTACGGTGGGGTCGCGGACGGGAGACACGAAGGCTGCGGTAAAGACTCGGCAGATTAGGAAGATGCCGAACATTTTGATTACGACACCGGAGTCGCTGGCGGTGCTGTTGTCGTATCAAAACTCGGCGCAGCGATTTGAGCATTTGCGCTGCGTGATTTTAGACGAGTGGCATGAGCTAATGGCTTCTAAGCGCGGGACGCAGACGGAGCTGTGTATGTCTAGGGTGCGGGATCTCAACCCAACCGTAAAAACCTGGGCAATTTCAGCGACGCTGGGGAATTTGCCAGAGGCGGCTGAGGCGGCAGTCGGTACAGGTAGCGATCCGGTTATCATTCAATCAAACATTGAGCGGCAAACGGTGATTACCAGCGTGCTGCCTCAGGAGATAGATACGTTTCCTTGGGCGGGTCACTTAGGGCTGCGGATGTTTGAGGAGCTGGTGGCGGCCTTGGATATTAGGCGCTCTACGCTGATATTTGTCAATACCAGATCGCAAGCTGAACGATGGTATCAGGCGCTCTTATTTGCACTGCCCGACCATGAAAAACAAATTGCGCTGCATCACGGCTCGATTGATTTTGACACTAGACTAGCCATTGAGGGCGGGATTAAAACAGGTGATATTAAATGGGTGGTGTGTACGTCTTCGCTAGATTTGGGCGTAGATTTTCAGCCTGTAGAGCGCGTGGTGCAAATTGGCAGCGCTAAGAATCTTGCCAGACTGTTGCAAAGAGCAGGCCGCTCGGCTCACTTGCCGGGTGGCAGGTCTGAAGTGTTCTTTTTGCCGACTAATGCGCTAGAGCTGCTGGAGATATCAGCCTTTCGGCGGGGACTGGCCGACGGTCAGATAGAGTCTCGTCATCCGTTGGATAAGCCCTACGATGTGCTGATTCAGCATCTGGTGACGCTGGCCTGTGGCGATGGGTTTGAGGCTAAAGAAACGTTTGAAGCCGTGAAGAAGACATTCTCTTACCGAGAGATAACCGAAGCGGAATTTGAGTGGATTCTGGACTTTTTAGAGCATGGCGGCAAATGCCTAAAGGCGTATCCGCGCTATCAAAAGCTAACGGTGGAAGATGGTCTGTACAAAATTTCGACGCCGCAGATTTCTCGGATGCATAAGCTGAGCATCGGCACGATTACGGGGAATCAGCAGGTGAAGATTGCCTATGCAAAGGGGGCGCGAATTGGCACGGTAGAAGAGAACTTTGTTTCACGGCTTAAAAAAGGCGATGTGTTCTTTTTTGCTGGGCGTCAGCTTGAGTATTTTCAAATGAAGGATATGACGCTGTATGTAAAAAATGCAAAGAAAAAGTCTAACGTGGTGCCCGTGTGGAGCGGTGGATTTCTGGCTATTTCGAGCTGCTTGAGCAAGTATATACGAGCAGAGATTACGCAGGTAAAGGCAGGAAATGTGAGTGAGGAAGTGGCCTGCATTATGCCGATTTTGGCGGCGCAGGATCGAATTTCGCACTTGCCTGGAGCGAACCAGCTTTTGATTGAGTGCTGTCGTACTCGGGAAGGTCAGCACCTGTATGTGTATCCGTTTGAGGGGCGCAACGTGCATGAGGGGTTGGGCTTTTTATGGGCCTATCGATTTTCGCAGCTAAGGAAAGCAACTTTTACGGTGTCGGTGAATGACTATGGATTTGAAATTTTAGCGCCGAAGGACTATCCCTTTAAAGATTTGTTTGATGAGCGCTTTTTCTCGACTCGAAATCTGTATGAGGAGATTAAAGAGAGCTTAAACATTTCGGAGTTAACGCAGCGCAGGTTTCGAGCGATCGCTCAGGTGGCGGGTCTGGTTTTTAAGGGCTATCCGGGCTCAAAGAAAACGGCGAATCAGGTGCAGATTAGCTCGTCGCTGATCTATGAGGTGTTTAGTAAGTACGAGCCAGATAATTTGCTGCTGAAGCAGGCGGAGCGGGAGGTGATTGACTTGCAGATGGAGACACCGAGGTTAGCGGCGGCGCTGAAGCGGATGAGAGACTTTGAGCTGGTATGGCAAGATATTAAACGGCCTTCGCCTTTGGGGTTTCCACTGCTAGTAGAGCGGCTGAGTTCGCGGCTGACGAGTGAGAGCTTGCGCGATCGCATCACCCGCCTCAAAAAACAGTGGAACGCATGACCCTACCTCAAACTCTGACCCTTAGATAGAGCATACATTTCTGAGAAAATAATACTGTTAGGTAGTACATAATTACCTACACTAGCAATGGCAATCAAAGATCTGCGAAAGAACAACACAATGGCGCATATTTTAGATGCGCTAGACGATGGCACAGATATTGGTCACTATGGGCGGCTGACCTTTGCAATGGTGGCACAGTATTTTGCCGATGAAGAAGAGATTGTCAGCCAGCTACAGCAGGACAAGGACTTTAGTGAGGAAGAGGCGCGATCGCTCTACGCTCAGGTCACCAGCAAGCAATACAGCCCGCCCAGTCGCGACAGCATTTTAGAATGGCAGTCTCAGCAAGACTTTCAAATTTGCCCCGATCCTGACGACCCTGATGCGGGCAACGTCTATCAAGATTTGACGTTTCCAGAAAGCGTGTACAGCAGCATTTCTAGCTACAACCAAAAGAAGGCTGACTAGATTCGGAGAAACTACTCGCAAGCATCAACATCTGTAGCGGTGAGTGCTAGCCTAAGAGAGATGTTTTCATTCAGGCCGTTGCCTGCTGCGATCGCCACCTCTCATGAGCAAAATTGTCGTTGGTTTATCCGGCGGAGTCGATAGCTCCGTTGCCGCCGCCTCCCTTCACCATCAGGGCCATGAGGTAATCGGCCTTACCCTTTGGCTAATGAAGGGCAAAGGACAGTGCTGCTCGGAAGGCATGACCGACGCGGCCCAGCTTTGCGACGAGCTAGGGATTGACTATCAGGTGGTAGACTCGCGCGAAGTCTTTGAAAAAAGCATTATTAACTACGTGGTAGAAGGCTATGCTCAGGGCGTGACGCCGCTACCCTGCTCGCAGTGCAACAGCACCGTGAAGTTTGGCCCAATGCTGCACTATGCCCTGCATGAAATGGGGGCCGACTACATTGCTACGGGCCACTATGCGCAGGTCACGCACAATGCCAAAACAGGCCGCTATGAGCTGCGCCGCGCGGTTGACCTCAACAAAGATCAGTCCTACTTTCTATACGATTTGAGCCAGGAGCAGCTAGCGGCCACTCGGTTTCCGCTGGGCGAAAAAACCAAGCCTGAAACGCGCAAAATTGCGGCTGAGCTAGGCTTGCATACGGCAGATAAGCCCGAGAGCCAGGATTTGTGCCTGGTAGAGCAGCATGGCTCAATGAAAACCTTTTTAGAAAAGTATCTCGCGCCTAAGCCGGGGGATATTGTTGACACGGCAGGCAAGGTGGTGGGTCAGCACGAAGGGATTCATCACTACACGATCGGGCAGCGCAAAGGATTGGGGATTGCCGCGCCGCATCCTTTATATGTGGTGAGCCTAGACGTGGGGCGTAATCAAGTGGTGGTCGGGGAGCGCGATCGCGTCACTGCCCCCGGCTGCATCGCTCACCGGATCAACTGGGTTTCGATTGCACCCCCAAAAGGGCCAATTAAGGCCAACGTGCAGATTCGCTACCGTTCGCAGGCCGTTAGCGCGACGATTGTGCCGCTGGCTGATCCATTTGCGCCTGAGACAAATCAGGCAGGCGATCGCGTGAAAATTATTTTTGATCAGCCTCAGTTTGGCGTAACGCCCGGACAGGCGGCGGTTTGGTACGAAAGTAGTGGACGGGTGCTAGGGGGCGGTATTATTGAGCCGTTTCTAAATAGAGATGTAAACGCAAAGACGTAAACGAACTATCCACCTGCCAAATCCAAATAAATATATAGAGGAAACTATCTTGAGTGTAGTAAAAGACGGCATTGCCCCTCACGGCGGTACGCTAGTAAATCGCTTGGCTGGCGCTGAGCAAAAGCAAGAATTCTTAAGTAAGGCAGAACATCTGCCTCAGGTAAACTTAGACCCGCGAGCGGCGTCTGACTTGGTGATGATCGCCATCGGTGGATTTAGCCCGCTCACGGGCTTTATGGGCCAAGCTGACTACGATCCGGTCGTTACAGACATGCGCCTAGCCAGCGGTTTGCCCTGGTCGGTACCTGTGACGCTATCGGTGAGTGAGGCCGAAGCTAACGCCCTGCAAATTGGTCAGATGGTGCGCCTAAACGACGAGACGGGTCGATTTATCGGCGTGCTAGAGCTGAGCGAAAAGTACACTTACGACAAGAAAAAAGAGGCGATCAACGTTTATCGCACGGATGAAGACAAGCATCCCGGCGTGAAGGTGGTTTACGATCAGGGGCCAGTTAATTTGGCGGGCGATGTGTGGCTGCTAGAGCGAGATGCGCATCCCTTGTTTCCGGATTATCAGATTGACCCAGCCCAGTCTCGTCAGCAGTTTCGCGATCGCGGCTGGAAAACCATCGTTGGCTTTCAAACCCGCAACCCCATCCACCGCGCCCATGAATACATTCAAAAGTGCGCGCTCGAAACGGTAGACGGCCTGTTCTTACATCCGCTCGTCGGCGCAACCAAAAGCGACGACATCCCGGCTGATGTGCGAATGCGCTGCTACGAAATTATGATGGAACACTATTTTCCCGAGGAGCGAGTAATTTTGGCGATTAACCCGTCAGCCATGCGCTATGCAGGGCCAAGAGAGGCGATTTTCCACGCGCTGATTCGTAAAAACTACGGCTGCACTCACTTTATTGTGGGTCGTGACCACGCGGGTGTCGGCGACTACTACGGCACGTACGACGCGCAGGCTATCTTTGACGAGTTCGATCCTGGCGAGCTAGGCATTACGCCAATGAAGTTTGAACATGCTTTTTACTGCACGCGCACGAGCACCATGGCGACGACTAAAACTAGCCCAAGTACGCCAGAGGAGCGTATTCACCTGTCGGGGACTAAGGTGCGATCGCTGCTGCGAGAAGGCAAAATGCCGCCACCAGAGTTTTCTCGCCCTGAAGTCGCCGCTGAGCTAGCTAAAGCGATGCATGATTAAGCGTTTCGATTAGGAGATTAGGCCGCATGTGTTTAGCGCTAGCGGGTAAGCCGCTCGGGTGGGTTTCGACGCATAACGCTAAACACATGCCTCAGCACTGCTAATAAAATAGAAAATAACAAGCAGCCAGACAGCCAAAACAGTATAGTCAAAACAGACGGTAGCATCACATCAAGGGAGGCCAAGTTCGGTGGGTCTGAGCCGACGAGCGTTAATTAAGCAGGCGGGCGCGGCGATCGCCGCCATGGGTTTTACAGAGCTAGCCCTAAATATGGAGGGAATGCCCGCGCAGGCGAAAGCCTATACTCAAGCGTTGGCACAGTCTTTAGGGGCATCTTCGGGGCGCAAGTTAGCGCTGCTAGTGGGAATCAACAAGTATGCCTCGGGTGCGCTTTCAGCGGAGCAATCGGATCGGCTGCTGGGCTGCGTGACTGACGTGGCGATGCAAAAAGAGCTGCTGATTCATCGGTTTGGCTTTTTGCCGCAGGATATTGTTTGCCTGACCAACGAGCAGGCGACCAGAAGCGGTATCTATCAGGCTTTTATAGACCATCTCTACACTCAGGCACAGCCAGATGATGTCGTCGTGCTTCACTTCAGTGGCTATGGCGCACAGGTACGGGTAACGGGTGCCAATCTAGGTAATAGTGGCCAGCCAACGCTAGTACGCTCTCTCGTTCCCTACGACGGCCTGCTGCCGACAGAATCACGCCCTCACCTCAACGACATTTTAGAATCTGAGCTAAAAACGCTGTTGAAGCAGCTCAAAACCAAAAAAGTAACGGCTGTTTTAGACGCGGGCTTTGCAGATGTGCCAGCACCGCTATCGGGTGGGCTGCGATCGCGTACTCGCTCGGCGATCGCCACTGGCCAGCCGCCCATGACCTTTCCACTGCTGGCGAATAAAAAACTAATCGAAGCAGACGCGCCTTTCCCTGGCGTGGTGCTGCGTAGCGCTGAGCTAAACGATGTGGTGATAGAGCGGCAGTGGAATGGCTTTAGCGCTGGCGCGTTTACCTATGTGCTAACGCAGTACGTATGGACGGTACCTGCGCCCGTGGTGGTGGGTCAGGCACTGGCGCGATCGCAAGAAAAGCTGCTGCGCTGGGGCGGCGGCAATCAGCAGCCCACGGCTGGCGGCAGTTTAGACTTACGCAGCTTAGCCAAAACGCCTCCGCTTTACAATACGCCCCTAGCCGAAGGCACCCGAGGTATTGGCGTGGTGCAAAGCGTCAACGCCAACTCGCAGACGGTTGATCTGTGGCTCGGTGGCCTAACGCCGCGCGTATTAGAATATCTCGGGCCATCGTCTGTAATTACCTGCCAAGGCAGACGGCTCAAGCTGCGATCGCGCAATGGCTTAATGGCCAAAGCTAGGCTAGCAGAGGCTAACAGCTCCCTTGCTCAAAACGACACTGCTTTAGCGGGCCTGCCGATTTTAGAGTCTATTCGAGTGCTGCCCAGAAATATCGGCTTAATCGTAGCGCTAGACAGCCAGTTAGAACGCATTGAGCGAGTCGATGCTACTAGCGCCCTAGCGGGTCTCTCCTTTATCAGCTCAACGTCAGACACTGGCCTACCCGCAGACTGTCTGCTGGCTAAGCCTATTGCCGAGGGGCTAGGCACGCTAACGGCTAGTCTGGCAATAGCAGATAAGCAAACAATAGGGAAAACCCAGAGCCCATCTTTTGGCTCAAAGATGCTAGCCGCCGATGCGATAGAAGCACAGGGCAGCTCGGGCTATGGCTTATTTTCTTTGACGCGATCGCTCATTCCGGGCACCTTATCCCTGCAAGAAGAAGCCATCAAACCCGCCATTAGCAGGCTAGTCCCTAAGCTACAGTCGCTGCTCGCGCTAAAAATGCTGCGCCTTAGCGAAAATCGAGCCTCTTCCCAGCTTCCCGTGCGCGTAAGCTTAGAAATGATTAGCCCAGAAGAAAAGCCGCTAATCGGTCGGCAAACCTTTGAAATTGGCCCCCAAGCCTCAACCCGCTATAAAAAATCCCTGAGTCCCGAAGGCTTCATCCCTCAAGTTCCGGTCGGCAGCCAAATTCGCTATCGCCTATACAACGACAGCGATCAGCCCCTGTATTACACCTTGATCAATGTAGATCCAAGAGAACGACTCGCTGCTTTTTGCCCCGTGTTGGGCCTATCTGTGCAGCCTTCACAGCCCAACTTTAGCGAAAACAATGAAGAAGCCAATAGCGTGATTGCCGCTGCGAGTATCGTTCCTGGCGGCTCCATTGCAGTGCCCAGTGTCGATTTATCCTGGTCGGTTGAAGCGCCAACTGGCCCTGTCGAAACCTACGTTATATGGAGCACTTCTCCGCTCACTAACACCTTTTACACGCTGCTAGCCGCCGCCGCAAACAGTGGAAATCAGCGCGTTAATCCCTTACCCAATCCGCTAGAAGTAGTAGAAGCCTTGTTCACAGACATTAGCCAGCGCAAAGGCGACGACACTTACAGCTTAGATGTGACGAAGTGGGCAACGCTGAACTTTACCTATGAGGTGGTTTAATCGGCAGGCTGGCTATAGAGTTGACGAATCTCATCTAGCGTTAGCTCACCGTCTAAACCTGCCTCTATTTGCTCTAGCGTTGCCACATCGGTAATCCCTTCAAGCTCAGAGAATAGCTCAAGTCCCGGATTGCCAAACTTTAGCTTGAGGACTATTTTAATACCTCTTTTCAGCCCTTCGGCTAAGCCTTGCTGCAAGCCTTGCTCTAAGCCTTGCTGCAAGCCTTTATTGATAGAAATACGTTCTAAGCCAGTTAAGTAGGGCATTTTCATTTCCTCTTGATAGGTTAGTATGTTTTGCCAAAGGTCGTCTTCTAGCTCAAGCGGCAGCGCCAGTAGCCAGTCAATAAACCGCAGTAGCTTAATCACATCTTGAGAACCGTAGCCTCTTTGATAGAGCAGTTTGATGAGGCTGAGCTTCCATCGCTTGCGGCTAGTCTGGTCTCCTGAGGTTTCTAGCGTTTTTAGGTGGGCCATTACCGCTACAGAGAAGGGGTTTTCGCTCGCTAGCAGCTCATCCCACTGTTGCTGATAGTCTAGCAATTTTACCGTGCGAAACTCAAAGTCTACGGTGGTGCCCCATAAAGCGAATGAAAAATTATGCGGTCGCCAGCTAGGGCTATCGTCACTCAAAATAGCAAAGCTGGTGACCGGGCGATTGTATAAGTCCTGCAAGCGGTAGTTGTAGGTGTACATGCGCTTGGCAAAGTCTGCTTCTCGCTGGCTTTGCACTTCGATATGGACGAGCACCCACACCTGCTCGCCTGCTTTTGTCCATACTTTGACGAGCTTATCGGCTATGCGCTTGCCTGTCTCGGCTTCGCGGGTGATTCTTTGAAGCTCTGTATCTAGAAATTCATGGCCTCTTGTCCAGTCAATGTCGCGATGTGCGTCTGGAAAGAAAAACGCCAT
>JBARVS010000150.1:0-2669 GCA_049646385.1 Phormidesmis sp.
AACTGGGGTGCTAGGATTCGAACCTAGGAATGGCGAGACCAAAACCCGCTGCCTTACCACTTGGCGACACCCCAACGCTTTCGCTTGAGTATTGTAGCATCGGTCGTCCGGTTTGCTGCAAGCTAAAAAGATATTTCTAGCGATGCTTTTCGCCGCTGGTTTGGCTGATGCTAAATGAATTGCCGCGTCCGTGGCGGAAAAATTTTCGAGAGCCTGCTGATTAAAGCTTTAGGCACAAAGTTTGAGCCCTTGCCTAGCTTAAACTGTTGACTATGTTTCTTCAGCACCTCCACTTACAGAACTTTCGCAATTACAGCGCTCAGTCGGTCGAGTTCACTGCGCCTAAAACTATCCTGCTAGGTGACAATGCCCAAGGTAAGTCAAACTTGCTAGAGGCGGTAGAGCTGTTGGCAACGCTAAAGTCTCACCGAACGAGCCGCGATCGCGATCTGATTAAAGAAGGCGCTCACCTCGGCCATATCCAAGCTCAGCTACAGACCGATCTGGGCATTCGTGAACTCAGCCTCGTGCTGCGCAACGCAGGTCGCCGCACGGCTGCACTCAACCGCGAAACGCTCAAGCGCCAGCAGGACTTTTTAGGCAATCTTAACGCCGTTCAATTTTCCAGCCTAGATATTGATTTAGTGCGAGGTGGCCCCGGCGGGCGTCGCGTTTGGATAGATACGCTTCTCACCCAGTTAGAGCCTGTTTATGCCTACATTTTGCAGCAGTATAATCAGGTGCTCAAGCAGCGCAACGCTTTTATCAAGCAGCAAACTGCCGAGGGTGAAGAGCCGACAGCTTTGCAAAAGAGCTTAGAGAGTCATGTGTCACTCATACCGACTCAAACACCAGCGCAAATGGCCATTTGGGATGCTCAGCTTGCCACCGCTGGCACAAGGGTTATTCGCAGGCGATCGCGCGTCCTTAGCCGCTTGATTCCCCTGGCCCAAGCATGGCACCAGTCCATCAGCGGCGGGGCCGAGCAGCTCACGATTACCTACGATCCCAATGTGCCCCTTAGCCAAGACGATCCTGCTGTCATTCACCAAGCTTTTTTAGAAAAAATTCAGGCGCGCGCGGTGGCCGAATATCATCAGCGCACCTCGCTGGTTGGCCCTCACCGCGACGACATAGACTTTGTAATTAATCAAACGCCTGCTCGCCAATATGGATCGCAGGGGCAGCAGCGTACGTTGGTGCTATCGCTTAAGCTAGCCGAACTTGAGCTAATTGAAGCCGTTATTGGCGAGCCACCGCTGCTGCTGCTTGACGATGTTTTAGCTGAGCTAGATCTGAATCGTCAAAATCAACTGCTAGAAACTATCCAAGATCGGTTTCAAACGCTGATCACCACAACCCATTTAGGCGCTTTCGATTCTCAATGGCTCAAAGAATCCCAAATTTTAACCGTCCGCAACGGTGCCATCACCGCCACCCGGTAGGGCTACCTTTGTGAATTTTCCCTTGCGATAAATCTATTGCATGGGGCAACCGCAAGGGTGGCCCCTACGAGGGTGCCGACGAATTGCGTTTATGGCTATGACATTTTGCTTAATGTGGTGTCTAGTAACGCCAATGCTTGATTGACCTCGGCCTCGCTGACAATTAAGGGCGGCACCATGCGGACGACTTTTGCACCCGCTGGAATCACGAGTAGCCCTTCAGCTAATGCGGCCTTAACCACATCTAAAGCAGCGGTTCCTTCAGCCAAAACAAGGCCGTTGATGAGCCCCCAGCCGCGTACGCCCGTGCATAAGCTCGGATATTTTTGAGTGATCGCCCTCAATCCTGCTCTGAGCTGCTTGCCGCGCGATCGCACGTTCGCCAGCACGTTTTCGGCCTCCAGCGTCTCACACACCTTCAGCGCCACCCCACACACAAACGGATTGCCGCCAAACGTACTGCCATGCTCACCCGGCTTAAGCACATCGCAATGGCTTTTAGTCAAAATTGCCCCGATTGGGATGCCACCACCCAGGCCCTTAGCCGACGTAAACACATCTGGCTCCACGCCCACCGTCTGATAGCCCCACAAATTGCCGCTGCGCCCCATGCCCACCTGCACCTCGTCCAGAATCAGCAAAATGCCCTTCTCATCACAGAGCTTACGCACCTGCTTAAAATATATTGGGTTGCCAGGGCATACGCCACCCTCGCCCTGCATGGGCTCTAGCATAATCGCCGCAACCTGGCGCTGCGTCTCGTCTAGCTGCTCAATCGCCTCACGCAGCGCCGTAATATCGTTATAGGGCACATAGTGAAAACCCGGCACTAGGGGGCTAAAGTTCTTTTGGTACTTAGGCTGTCCCGTCGCGGTCACGGTGGCAAGCGTTCTGCCATGAAAGCTAGCGTGAGCCGTAATAATAATCGGGGCTTCTATGCCCAGCTCGGTGTGGCCGTATTTGCGAGCGAGCTTAATCGCCCCCTCATTGGCTTCTGCACCCGAATTGCAAAAAAACGCACGGTCGGCGCAAGAATGCTCGGTCAGCCACTGGGCCAGCGCACCCTGTTCAGGAATGTAATACAAATTAGAAACATGGTGCAGCTTCTTAATCTGTGCGGTCACCGCTTCTATCATGACCGGATTGGCATGACCCAGCGTGCAGGTGGCAATGCCCGCCACAAAATCTAAATATTCCTTCCCGTTAGAATCCCAAACCCTACAG
>JBARVS010000151.1:0-6033 GCA_049646385.1 Phormidesmis sp.
GTATGATATCTGTGAGCATCTGAATTTAGGTAGCAAAATATTCACTTCTGTTATGGATTTAGAGCTTACCTATTTATTCATGATGAAAGATGTCATGAAAGCAGGAGGGGTGTGGAATCAAAGATTCAGCAAAGGAAAGTTAGAAGGCGGCAGTATTCTAGATGATTATGGAAAATTTAGGGGTAAAGTAGATATCCTCGAAGGATTTACGTCTTTTACGTACAGGTGTCGTGCATTTTGGGATAAGTACATGGGGTTGCTGGTCTTAATTTACTCTCCTGATGATTATGAAAAGTACTGCTCAGCTAAAAGTCGTAAGAACAAGTTCAGAACGATATGTTCAAAGTGGGAGAATTTCTCACCAGAGATACAAAAGTCGTTGATAACTGCTCTCCAAATGCACAGTGATCCCTTATATAGGGGTGCTGCAAGCGTAGCTGCAACGAAGTGCAATAAGCAAAGCGCTGCCCCCAAAATACCGAAAATCGGGGGTGGGTTCATAAGTTCGGCTTATGTTTTTTGGGGCAGCTTTTTTCATCGCGTAGGCAATGCTTCAAGAAAAGCGATCGCAAAAAGCTAAGCTCCTAGCTAGCCATCGCTTCAATCGGCAGTCGCTCAGCCATGACCAACCGAAAAATGCCGTAGGGGTTGACGTGAGCATAGATCAGCGGCGTCAAAGCCCGTAGCTCGTCTGGCCCCATCTTCTGCATCCATTCCGGGTCAGCCAGCACCTGCTGAATCAGCAGCGTGTTGATGTAGACCAGACTAATCTGGAGTAGATGCAGAGAGAGCATAGAGATCTCTTGTAGCGCGACGCGGCTAGCGGTGAAGTCGCCATTCTTGGCATAGAAAATGAAGTCGTTGGCACTGTTCCAGTTTTCGACCACATTCAAGCCTTCCTGAATCTCTTGCCGCACCCGCTCATCGTGCAGATAGCGACACAAGAAGATCGTTTTAACCGCTCTACCCAGTTCGGCTAAAGCGAGATAGACCGGATGCTTGGCATTGTTGCGAGTAAAGCGAGCGAGAATCACTTCAGGGTCAGCGGTGCCCTGCTTGAGGGCTGTAGCAAACTTAACCATCGCATCATACTGGGCTCGAATCAGCTGCCAGCGAATCGGTCGCTTGATAATTGACGTCAAGCTTTCAAACTGCTGGCTCTGGCCTTTCTCTGGCAGATAGAGCTTCTGCTTTTGAATGTTTCTAATCCGAGGCATCAGCTGAAAGCCGAGCAGATGCGCGAACGCAAAACCGACCTCGCTTTGGCCATGCGTATCGACATAGTTTTTATCGACAGACATCTGAGTGCAGTGCCTGAGCACGCCCTTAATCATCGAGGCCACCTCAGAAGAAGAACAGCGCTTGAGCTGAGAGTGAATACAGACGGCATTCTTCTCTACGTGCCAATAGATCATCACCCCGCGTCCTTTGTAGCGGGCGTGCCACTCGGTCATTAAGTTTTGGTCCCAGGTGCCAAACTGCTTTGAGTCAGAGGCACAGGCGGTGGTGGCCTCACCCCAGATATGGGGTAACCGCACGCGAAAGATATCATTTGCCACATCGCCAATCGCCTGAGAGAGTGCCGTCTTCGAGACAAACTTGCGCTGAACATAGCGCAAGTCGGGGGTGCTCACCCCATGCTCACCATGGGAAATCCGCTTGATGCCGAGATTGGTGCCTGTCGCGTAGAGACAAAGCAACAACCGTTTGCGTAACTCCTCTGGGTCGAGCGCTTCCCGGTTACCCGTACTCTTGAAGTGCTCGGTGAACTGAAGCCGCATTTCAGTCTCTTTCAACACATCAAGCAGCGGCACCATTGACCAGCGACGGGTGATCTCTTGCTTCAATGCCTGCAAATGCTCTGGCTCCGGCTGCTTCGTGACAGGCGTCAGGTGAATCCAGCCGCCACGATTATCGAGGATCTTCACCTTTGGATTGTCAGGCAGTCCCTGGTTGAACTCGGTGAGCGCCTCTGTCATTTCCGCCTGGAGCTGATCAATAAAAGGCGCTGCGTCTAGCGGCTGCTGAAGGTCCTGATAATACTGCTCTCGCTTTGCTTCAAAGTCTTGAGGCAGGTCATCATCTGGATTTCGATAGCGCTTAGCACCGACAACCCACAGCTCCTTACAGCGTAGCTTTTCGCGCACGGTACGCAATACACCCAGCTCATAGCTGGCACGGTCAATCTCGGGTTCACCCTGCTTCCCGGTGACCATTACGGTGTCCTGCCACTCGGCACTGAGCACCCCATCCATCGGCACTTCTGTCGCTGCGGGGTAAGGCTCGGTGCTAGAAAGGTCAGCTGAGGCTTTCAGCAGCTGGATAGCTGCCAGTAATGGCTTCAAATTGAGGCTGTCAGAGCGAAACTCTAGGGCATTGAGAATCAGCGGTAGCAGGCGGCGATAGTAGTGCGTGTAGGAACGACGCATCTTGGCGTGGAGCCGTTCTTTGAAGCTCTTGCCGCCCTCGCCTAAGTTTTCGACGACAGTCTCTAGCTGCGTTTCGTTGGCCACTGGATAGATCACGTCTTGAACCGTGCCCTCTGGTTGGGCAAGAGCTGCAACAGCGATCTGGTACAGCAGTTGGTCATGATCCTCGTTTTCTTGCGCGGTGGCGACAATCTCTGAGGATGTCCGCCTGCGGCTGCGGCTTTCTAGCCGATGCACCAATAGAATGAACAACTCGATGATGCTATCGACGATCTCTCGCGAGCGCTGATAGCAGAACGCCGATAACAGCAGGTAGCGAATCGGGTCTGGGTGTCGCCGAATCTCTGTGAGCGACTCTGTGTCTACTCGCAGCCGATAGCCTTCCACCAGGTGCTCATTCAGGCCCTCAAATAAATCTGTCGGTAGCGCCAATTGCTCGATTGTCTTGAGCTTCGATAGCTCTGCTTTCAAGCTCTTGAGGCCCACGCCTCCGGCCTCCTGTTTAAGCTGATTGAGTGGGATCTCATCAGCATCTAGAATCCATGAATCTGACTGCGGCCCGGTCAGGTTATCCAAGGCCCGACGACAGCGAGCGGCCAGCTGTTCGACGATTGAATCGCACAGCTGGCTCTCAAATTGATGTTGGGCTGAATTGATCAGCCGCTCGATTTGCGCATAGGTCGGCGGCTCAATCTTACGATTTCTCAACTCTTCATAGAGCAACGCTTTGAGCCGTCTTTCATCAACTGCCTGCGGCACAATCTCGTCAATCAGCCACTGGCGCAGGCTATCAAGCTCTTTTTTTCCGGTCCGGCGAAAGCCATATAGCTTACGGATTTCGACCCGGTGATACTTAGGTGCTCTACCGGCCCAGTTGTACTGTTCATAGCGGCTTTCGTCTAATCCCAATTGCTCAGCCACAAATGCACGCACCACAGGAGGAATTTCATACTGCTTCTCAGGAAACCGTCCTTTCAATTGAAAGAACTTCAGCAGTAGCGCGAAGCCTAAACGATTGATACCGCGCTTCTTGTCAATGAGTTGCTGATCTTCCTCGTCGATTGTCCAGTGCTCAACCAGCTCACGATTTTCCCACTTTCGTTTCATCCTATGCCTCTAGAATCACGTCTCTAGTGAGCGTAAAACGGCAGCGGACAACATAAGCCAAACTTATGCTTCAGCGGTGGTATCGGATTTTTACTTCACGAAAATCGATGATTGAAACCTATATGTATCAATGGATTTGAGCTTATTGCACTTCGTTGCAGCTACGCTTGCAGTACCCCTTCCACAAACTGACCTGACACTCGATAAAACACTAGATGACTCTCGTAGCGGTAGCTTCGGTAGCCTGGACGCACCGTAGAGCGGTCTACGGTGCCTAGCCGCTCTGGGTTCTCCGCTAGCTTGTTGACCACAGCCTTCAGGCCATCGGTATACTCAATGGCTTGGTCCTCGTTCCAGGTGTTGTATGTATAGATGTAGATGCCTAGCAAATCGGCATCTGCTTGCTCTGTGAACCGAATACTGTACATCTAACTCGCCGACTGGCTGCTGACTGCCGATTGCGCTGCCGCAATAATCTCGTCAAAGCTACGAGAACTAAACCGGCCCTGCTCGGCCTGCTCTGCGCCGACCGCAACTGCATCCTTCAGCGTTTGTAGCTTCAATGCAGTCACCTCTGCTTCTAGCTCGCGGATACGGGTTTGGTAGGATTCATAGGCTTCCGCAGCTTCTACCACAACGGCAGCTTTGCCGTTGACCGTGAGCACTAGCGGCGCTTGCGTCGTTTGGATCTGTTCTACGTACTTCTTAGCGTTGTGCCGGAAGTCAGTGAGCGACTGAATGTTCTGTAGCGAGACCATTCCAATGACCTAATAGTTACCTTATTAGGTATTATTCTATCTTCAATGGCGACAAACGTCTCTAATGAGTCTGACCTCAGCGGAGCTGGTATGGAAAGTGAATAGCTCAATAGCAGCGGCTAAAACGATAAAGTACTGATACTCGTGGCTTTGACCCGCCTCGAAAACGGTGGTTTAAAGTACATTCTTAAGCAGAGAGACTGCACATTTTTAACATATTCAGCTAGATTCAAGTAGATAAACTCAAGAGTAGAGCCAATAAGCAGTTATCTGGCAGCGCTTTCAACCAACAAGCTGAGACTTAATATATGGCGATAGACGAGTTTACTGACACATACTCTGACGACAGTCTCTATCTACGCAGCGCCCGAGTAGCGCTGCTCACACACCCATTCCGCAACGAACTCGAATATTTGTGCAACGCTTCGTTTTGTCGACTTTATGCGATTGTAATGATCGGAAGTATAGAGGCCATGTTGGAGCGCTGGAAGGAACGCGATAACCTTAGTATTTTGAACGAGTATTTTGAATCGGGGTCTAATAGTGAGCGTGTAGAAAGTCTTCGTGATGCGTTCATCGCCAGCGGAATTAACGTTCAGCCTGACGTCTTCGATGACTATCTAGCGATCAAATACATCCGCAATGCCATCGTACACGCGAGCTGGAAAACGTCAGCTGGAAACGTGAAGCAAAACCAGCTTGATTGGATTGTTGAACGCGGCTTTCCAAGCGACACTCGAAAACTCACGTCTGAACATTGGCAGAGGTTCGAGTGGGTTGACGAAAACATGATGTTCTACATTGCTCTTACCGGTATGCCAGGTGTGCAGCCACGACCTGATCTAGATAACGTTGGAGTGTCACCGCGTCCGCTACCTGACACACGTGGCATTATTCCGCAATCGAGTTGGCCTCGGATTTATTGGTCAAATCTTGAACGTATTTCTTCTGCCATTTCGACCAATATCGAAAAAGCAGCAACGATACCTGAGTTTTCTTGGTCACAAGGTCTAACAGACGAGCAGATCGAAGACATGTCTCACAACGAGAAAAAGCAGCGTTTCTACTCATCGGCATACGCTGCTGCGAAACAGGGATTTGAGCCACTACAAGACACTGATGGGTATGCGGATAACGCAGTCTGGTGCTGGAGCCAATTTGTTGAGCACGTTGTAGAATTTAAGGATCTGGAAACATCTGCGGTAGAAGCTGCGGTAGCCTCTTTCCGCTCTATTCATGAGAACAATATCCATCCAAAGAATCATATCTTTCCTCCTCTGCATAAAGACACTCCGTTGAGTATTCGCGAGGAGTTGGTTGCGGCGTGCTTCGAGAGTGTGGATCCACTCACGACACGAGAGGTTGCTGAAGCGTATGCAATCGGTGAAAAGGCGAAGCGGGCCATAATGAATGTGGTGCCACTCAAATTGTTTGCGATTCAGCTTCCAATACTTGCACCAGAACGGTACCAAGAATGGCAGGAGATAGCTCGATACATCATTGATGTGTTTGAAGTTGGTCAGTCATGGGATACAGCCTTGGAAGGTCGTTCATCGCCGCGTGCCACCATTGATTTCTATCGCCAGATGAACACAATACTATCTGAGGCCAACTTATAAGTGCGCGAAACGCAACGGCAAATTCAGCAAATCTAAAATCAATGTGTAACGCCGCCAACAGGTTACGCCAATCGCCGTATGCTTGTAACAATGAGAAGAGACATGCCTATCAGTCCATCT
>JBARVS010000152.1:0-6551 GCA_049646385.1 Phormidesmis sp.
ACACAATACCGCTCGCATACTTTTCTTGCCGTTTTGTCAGCACCGCCAAATGAATCTTTAGAATACAGAAAAGACTGTAGGCAATACCTGTTTGGCTTACTTTTTTTGAAAATGATCTTTTGGAAGGCTTATGAACGCGCTCTCAATCCCAACCTGGATGGTTCACGTCTCTAGCGTGGTGGAATGGATCGCCGCTATCTGGTTTGTGTGGCAGTACGCTGAGGCCAGCGGACACTTAGCATGGCGAACCCTATCGTTTGGCATGTTGCCCGCGCTCATTAGCGCGATGTGCGCCTGCACCTGGCATTGTTTTGATAACGCAGCGGCCTTGAGCGGGCTAGTCACGCTACACGCCGCGATGCCGGTGGTTGGCAACTGCACGGTTTGCGCTGCGGCCTGGTGGATTTGGCGACAGTCTAAGAATGCTGATGCTAAAAATCTGATCTTAGAGGAGTCGGCGAATGACTAAAGAATCATTGTTTGCCCTGTCGCTGTTTCCCTACTTGGGGTTTCTATGGTTTCTCACTCAGTCAAAGCAAACCCCTCGCTTGGCACTGATTGGGTTTTACGTACTGCTGGTTTTTGTGGCCGTGACGATTCCAGCGGGTATTTACGCTCAGCAGGCTTACGGTAAAGAACTCGCCAATGTGGACTGGCTGCACGGCAGCGCTGAGCTGTTTTTAACTTTCTCTAATATATTAGTGGTTTTAGGATTTCGTCAGGCTGCCATAAAGTGCAGAATCAGCCGATTGCCATCGGGGTCGTAGGCGTAGATCTCTTGGCCGTGAGAGGTGTGCATAATATCGCCGGAAGGTGGATAGCCTAAGGATTGAAGACGGGCGATCGCATCCCTTAAATCCGCTACCTCCAAGCACAAGCTCATCGGGCTACCGACACTATGGGCAAACTCTTGTCTGTGGTCAGGCTTTGGCATAAACAAAGCAAGGCGAAGACCCAGCAGACGAAACTCAGCGTAGGTAGGCGTTAAAAGAACGGGCTCAACTGCCAAAAAAGCCCGATAAAAGTCAACCTGACCATTGAGCTGAGTAGTGGCTAGCGCGACAAACGCCTCAAATTGAAAGTTAGCAGAAAAATGAGTGGGAAGGGAGTTCACAATTATGCTGACCGCAAGTGTGCCTTCCCACTATATAAATAGCGCTATTCATTCAGCGCTATTCATTTGTCTATTACGACCAGCCTTTTGCCGACGTGCGAACGACTCGCGACAGGTCAGGGGTTATCTCTAGCGTGTAGTCAAACGGAGAGCCCGCTGTGTTGCCAGAATTTCGAGTCAGTGCTTTACCATCTGGCCTACGAGGATTTGAGTAAGAACTCGCGCTGATGACCAAATTACCCGCGCTGTTCGTGGTTATGCCCTTCACAGCTAGCGAGTTCGACTGCCCGTTGGATAAAACAGCCGAGAGATGAGCCGCCTTTAATAGCGTTCCAGTCGCCGGATCGATTTGGCCAATCACCGCAATCTTTTTGCCACCGCCTGGGCCGAAGCTCTTCAGCCAGTTTTGCTGCGCCCCGCCTGCTGCCCGTCGAAAGTCTTGGCTAGGGTTGCCCTGAGTGCCATCTACGCTAAAAACGCCGTATAGCGCTTTGCCCGTCCAGGCAATTCCCAAACCGCGTCCGTCGGTGCCCGTGGTTTCTACATCGGTGCGCAGCCAGTTGTTGCGTGGGTTCGTTGGGTCGACGCTGCGAATAATTGGATTTTGGTTAATCGGGGTGACCTGCTCGGTGCCAATATAAATAGTCTGCGTGCCGATCTTGATTCGGTCTGCGCCGCTTGCAGCTAGGTCAGATAGGCTGGTGCGAGGCGTAAACTTATTAACTGCGCCTGAAACATCGCTAACGAATTGAGAGTTGTTGGAAGCACCCTTAGTCGATGTAGTAACGGGTGTGGTTGGATTTTCAGCCACGGGTGGTTTTGCCTCAACGGGCGGTTTTTCAGCCACAGGTGGTTTTTCAGCCACAGGTGGTTTTTCACTGATCGGGGGTTCGCCTATGGGCGATTCTGGCGTTGGTGATTTAGGCGATAGTGGCTCCTCTGGTTTAGACGGCCCAGATGGTTCAGAAAACTGAGGTGACTTTAAGAACGGCGCGGCCACCGGGCTATCTCGCCAGTCTTTAGCCGGGTTCACGATTTTATCGAGGTCTGTTACCGTGCCAGCAGCGCCTTCGACCCGAAAAACAATGTCGTTAAAGTCGCGATCGCCCTGCCCAATGGGTAAATCTTCCATCCCAAAGACGCCTGCAGCCGCCTGCCCTAGCTGAGTGCTGCCGTTAGGATTAAAAGCGGCAATTGAAAAGAGCGATCGCTGATTATTAGCCGCCGCTTGCTCTACTGTGCCCTTCGGCACTAGCATGAAAGCGAACTGAGTGCCTGCTTCTAAGTTCAATACTTTAGTGGCTGCCGCTGGGCCTTGGTTGTAATCGCTGCCGCCGAGCTTGCCAGAAAATTGAGCGCCTTCGGTAGGATCGGAAATTACAATTTGCCCTTGAGATGAATTGCTCAGCGATCGCCGCGTTGCCTCTTGAATAAACGCTTCTGTGCTCAGTTCGCCCATTCCCTCCAGGCTAAAAGCAGCTAGCTCTCCGGCATAGCCCCCACCGTCGAATAAAAAATCAATCTCTACTTTGCCGCGATCGCCGACGGTGAAAGCGCCCACTGCGCCATCTAAATCAGCCTGAGGCGCTGCGAGCCCGCCGCCTAGCAAAGAATCTGCTAACTGGCTGACGGTCTCTTCAGATAGGCCCAACTCGGTGGCAAGCCCATCGGTTGAAAAGGTCTCCATCAAAGAAGCTACGGGAACCGCTGATAAGTCGATGAGCTGTTCAATCGGCAGGCTCTGCGAATGGTTAGAGCCTAAAACGATGTCCTTAATAGCGGCACCACCCGGCAATCCTGAGAGCGTATCTGGCAGTCCGCTTGGCTGAGAGTCAAGCAGAGCGTCATTTTCTAGATTAGAGAACATAGAATGCAGTGTTTTTTGATACAACGTACATTTGTTACAACGTACAGTTCTAAAAACATGGTTTTATGAAGCCGTCAGGAAAATAAGTGAAGTTTGAGTGAATGGGCGGCAGTAAATTAAGCTACATTCCCCTGATAGCCCGCAAAAATTCGATCAAAATAAATTGCACTTAAGATAGGTGAAGAACGAACTCGTGCTGCGCTACCGTAAAAACAAATTTGTCTATTCACTCTTTTTTTAGGCAGCGGTCGGCGTTCAGACGGTGCCGTGATTAGTTAAGTATTCTTCAGGTGACAGCTATGGTTTCTACATCAACAAGGTCTAGCACTAGCCACTCTATTGCTGACTGGCTCGGCGATGAGGCAGATAGTCTGCTAAGCTACCAGGCCAAGGTTGATAAGAGCCAGCTTCATTTGCCTGGGCCAGACTGGGTAAATCGAATTTTTGCGCAGAGCGATCGCTCTCCCCAGGTACTTCGCAGCCTACAGCAGCTCTACAGCACAGGCCGCTTGGCAAACACTGGCTATCTCTCCATTCTCCCGGTCGATCAGGGCATCGAGCACTCAGGCGGCGCTTCCTTTGCGCCTAACCCTATCTACTTCGACCCTGAAAACATTATCAATTTGGCCATATCAGGCGGCTGCAATGCGGTAGCCACCACGCTAGGCGTCATGGGCATGACCTCGCGCAAGTACGCCCACAAAATTCCTTTCATCGTCAAGCTCAATCACAACGAGCTGCTCAGCTATCCCAAAGAATACGACCAAATTATGTTTGCCTCGGTAGAGCAAGCCTGGAACTTAGGCGCAGTCGCAGTAGGGGCAACCATCTACTTTGGCTCGCCCGAATCCGATCGGCAAATTACAGAAGTGAGCAAAGCTTTTGCCCGCGCCCATGAGCTAGGCATGGCCACCATTTTATGGTGCTACTTACGCAACGATGTGTTCGAGCAAGATAAAGACTATCACCTAGCAGCCGATCTCACAGGCCAAGCTAACCACATCGGCGTGACGATTGAAGCCGACATCATCAAGCAAAAGCTGCCAGAAAACAACGGCGGCTACAAAGCAGTCTCCGACGCTATTGGCAAATCTTACGGGCGCACGGACGATTTGGTTTATTCAAACCTCACTAGCGACCATCCGATAGATCTCACCCGCTATCAGGTGTTGAACTGCTATGCAGGCCGAGCAGGACTGATTAACTCAGGCGGCTCTTCCGGCAAAAATGATTTTGCTCAGGCTGTTCGCACGGCGGTAATCAACAAGCGAGCAGGCGGCTGCGGGCTAATCTCGGGCCGCAAGACTTTTCAACGGGACTTTAAGGAAGGCGTACAGCTATTTAATCTCATTCAAGACGTCTATCTTTCTGATGAAGTCACAGTAGCGTAGCTTCCCTTTATCCAGAGTTTTTACCCTGTGAAGATGCGGCTTACTGCGTCTGTAGCAAGCTACTCTTGTAGGAATTGCTTAATCGCGTTTTCCAGTTCTTTAATGTTGACATCCGATTTGTCAGATTTGGCATATATAGTCAGCAAAACAATACTATCGGGCGATCGCGTTTGATAGATCAATCGATAGCCACCGCTTTTACCCGTCGGAATGTCGCTATTTTTGACGCGCACTTTAAAGGCAATGATAGAAGCTCCGCTGATCTGATTACCGATAAAATTAC
Source organism: Phormidesmis sp. (assembly GCA_049646385.1). Lineage (GTDB taxonomy): Bacteria > Cyanobacteriota > Cyanobacteriia > Phormidesmidales > Phormidesmidaceae > Phormidesmis. Next base: position 4,656 of record JBARVS010000152.1, read on the forward strand.
CCTTCTGTAGCTTGTCGAGAACAGGCTGAATATCGTTCTTAACTGTGCGGTAGCGCTTTGATAGTGCTTTCAAGCGCCGCTTAAATTCAGCTGTAAACAGAATCTCAACCATATCTCTAGGCTTCTATTTCTTTCCAAAGTTCGGATAGGGGAAACGTCTCACCTGATCTGACCTGCCGAAGCGCTGTTTGAAAATCGGCTAAAATCTGACTGTTTGGCTCTAGCTCGTCAATCGAATCGAGACCGCTCTCTGACTGCAAGGCTTCTAGTAGTTTCATCCAAAGCTCAACAGGTATTACCACATCAGTTTTTGCACCATCGGCGTTGGTTAAGTAACGAACATTAGCTTCAAACTGGGAGGTCGTCATGGTTTCGCCCTTTCTAGCTGCGTTCTTAAACTATATGATAAGCAAAAAAGTGCTAGCGCTTGCCTCCCTCGGCCCTATAGGCCGCCTGCAACATCAATGAATGCGCCAGTTGTGTAAGAGGCTTCATCAGAGAGTAACCACAAAATTGCGCGAGCGATTTCATCAGGCTGGCCCACTCGTTTCATCGGCACTAGGGCTTTAACTCTCTCAACTCGACTGGGTTCACCGCCATCAGCATGAATGTCAGTGTCAATGAAGCCTGGGCGCACGGCGTTAACTCGAATGCCTTCGCTGGCCACTTCCTTTGAGAGGCCGATGGTCATCGTGTCGATTGCACCTTTAGAGGCTGCATAGTCAACATATTCGCCCGGAGAGCCTGCTTGAGAAGCGCCCGATGAAACATTTACAATCGCGCCTCCCGAGCCTCCGTTTTGAGTAGACATTCTTTTAACGGCTTCTCTAGCGCATAAAAAAGCGCCTGTCACATTGGTTGCAAAAATTCTGTTGATGCGAGCTGCTGAAAGGGCTTCAACGCGCGCTTGTTGCTCTAAAACTCCAGCATTATTCACAAGAGCTGTTAGCCGTCCTAGCTGGCTGTCTACGGTTTTGAAAAGGCGAACAACGTCAGGCTCAGATGAGATGTCGGCAGGTATGGCGATCGCCCTTCCTCCCTTCCGTTCAATCGCCTCAACCACCGCATCAGCCGCGTTCTGATTGCGGCGATAGTTTACACAAACCCTATAGCCCAGCTCAGCCGCCAAACTAGCCGTCGCCGCCCCAATGCCTCGGCTAGCGCCCGTAATCACAATCACCTTGTCCATATCAATCGAAGTAAACGCCTTTAACATAAGGTATTACGTTTGGTAGTAAAGCATGAGCCCAAAGATAATTGCAATCGGCGGCGGTGGCTTTTCGATGGAGCCCGAAAATCCCCTTTTAGATCTCTATTGTTTGAGCTGCACGTTGTTGAGAAGCCCGTTGAGGTTCGGCAGCTAAAGTTAGAAGACTATCCAACGATTTAGAACGATTTAGAAATGAACGAGCGTAATATGCCTGAGTTGGAAAACGTAGTTGAGATTCGCGAGGGGCAGATCAATGATGCCGAGAGAATTTCACATTTATTAACGCAGCTAAACTATCCTGTGGCGGCTGGCTTCGTTGAGGCGCGGTTACCCTATTTCATCGCCCATCCTGACGCATTGTTAATCGTCGCGACCGACTCGGCAGATGAGCTAATCGGATTTGTTTCACTTCACTTTATTCCACAGCTAGCGCTAGCAGGAGACTTTTGCCGGATTAGCTATTTTTGCGTTTCGCAACAGAATCGATCTCTCGGCGTAGGGCGGCTGTTAGAAGAAAAAGTGGTGGAAGCAGCGCGATTAAGAGGGTGCGATCGCATTGAACTTCACTGTCATAAAAGGCGCGATCGCGCCCACAGCTTTTACTTTCGGCAGGGCTACACCGAAGACCCTAAATATCTGCTGAAAAAATTGCGCTAGCGCTTAAGCCACTCCATAGCTCGTATAAG
>JBARVS010000153.1:0-16011 GCA_049646385.1 Phormidesmis sp.
CGCCGTCGCCGAAGCCACTCAGAACCAATACTCTACCGAAATCATTACAGAATCTGTCGCGCCTAGCTTGCCTGTAGGCATAAGCGAACCTGTTGGGCTAACGCCTGCTGAGCCAATTGATTTGAGCAGAGGACTCAATGTAGTCTCTGGTCATGTGGGCAGTGGCCATGAAGTGTACGGATTCGTAGCAGGTCGGGGCGACTTATTAGAGGCCCGCTTAGACGTGACCCGCGTCATGGTTGGCAGTCTTTACACCAGTGACGACTCCCAGCTATTTATTTTTGATCGCGATGGCAATTTAGTGGCCGCTGCCGATGATGACGATGGCACTCAACTTTCTCGCATTAGCGGCGTGATAATTCCTAAAACAGATTTATATTTTGCGGTGGTCACGAGCTACAACAATGACCCAATTATCAACCCAGAAGGTCGATTAACTGGCTGGCAGGATAATGGCGGTGGTCGGTTTGACTATACGCTGACGCTCTCGGGCGTGACGCCCACTGGCGCGTTAATAAGATAAAAACAGATTTAACCAACATCTAACATACGAGAGATTTTATTTTCTGTTTCTTCTTTGAGTGCGCCTTCTAGATGGCTGATGTAGTATTCCATACGATGGTCAGTGATGTAGTTAAAGCCTGAGCCCACGGCTCCTTTGGCCAGCCCTGACATGATGTCGGTGAGTCGTCGGGTAAGTTTATAGTTGGCGCTGAGGGTTAAAATTCCTTTGCCGTCAAAGTAGGTGGCTTTGCCCACATGACCGTAAAAGTGGGTAGGATTCCAGACGGAAAAAGGCGGGGGAACATGGGGCACGAGGTCATTGTTGTTGACGAAGCGAAAGATCTTGCCGTTTAAGCGGCTGTTGAGCTGGCTTACGAAGGTGCGATCGCCCACACGCGGCTGGCCAAACGTATACACGCCTGCTACTTCAATATTGCTCTCCACCAGCGCGGCGGCGGCAATGGTTGCTAGCGCACCGCCCAGGCTATGACCTGTAATGTACAAAGGTGGCAGCCGCTTGCCTTTGCTAGCAAAGTCTTTTTGCCAGCGAGCAATCTGAGCTAGTACGGACTGCTCGATGATTGCCCAGCCTAAGAAAAACCCCGTGTGAACTCGGCCTTGATAGGACGAGAGCGTGGCAACGCCATCTTTTTGAAGGGTGAAATTTCGGAGCTGTGTGGTTAAATTAGTGAGCCAGTCTTGAGGCTCCTGGCTACCTCGAAAAGCGAGCACCATAAACTGCTCGGTGCGCAGCATGTAGGCTTGGGTGTCGCGCCCTTTGTTGTTGAAGTAGCGAAAGTCGTTGCGCAGCATTTGATTGGGATTGCGATCGCCTATCGCCCCACCCCAGCGGCCTACAATTTCAGCAACAAACTGTTTGTCTTGATAGGCCAAATAAGCTGCCTTTGCTAGCGTGAGCGCTGTTTGCGTGCTGTATCCCGGCGCGGCGCGAGCTACCTTAATGAGATCAAAATCTGTATAGGGCGAAGGCAAAATGCGATAGCCAAACCGCTCAAACAGCTTTTGTACGCCAAAGAAGCCGCTGTGATGGATATAGCTATACAGCGCGTTGTAAAATTTAGACGCGCCCGGTCTGCGATAGGCTGGCTCGGCAATGAGCTTAATCCAATAGCTCATCCAAGGCCGCAGCTCTTCTTCAGTAAATAGCCCCGACTCCAAGAGGTAGCCAAAATGCTCTAACCCGTTAAGCATTTTGTTGAACCAGTCACGCAGCGTCGTCTCAATTTGATACTGTCTGAGCAGCTCAAGATCTAACGCGCCGCGATCTTTGGAATAGTCTAGCCTTTGCTTTTGCCGAGCCCGTTTGTCATGACTGGCAAGCGCATTGCACAGCAAATCTTCGTCAACTCGAAAGCTAACAGATTCGTGCTTAGCATCCCCCGGCATACAGTAATCACGATATTCCTCAAAGTCTAGAATTTTTAGGGCGGTGCGAATTTCTACATCCTGCTCAAACTCTTTGACAGCCTGACGGAGAAATTCTAGCCGCTGCCACCGCTGCTGCCGCACGTAGGAGCTGCCGCCCCAAGCTAGCGCCCCGCCAGCTAAGAGCACGCCCCACGCCGTTAGCCAACGCGATCCCACTAGCCAATCACGCTCTGTCACGCTGGTAAGCAGCGCTTGCTCTGTCACATCTGCTATGGAAGAAGAAAAAGCGCTCTGAATTTGTCCGGATTGAATATTTTGGAGCTGAAGATCTTCTTTAGTGTTTGGCAGGATGCCAGGGGTAGCAACAGCGATAGGGGCAGATGTTTTAATAAGGGGCAGATGGCTTGCTGTGAAGCAGGAAAAGCGGTTGGATAGCGCTGGCTGAGCAAACCAAACCAACGCCAGCAGTGGTGCAAAGTGAAGAGATAAACGCATACTCAAAAGGTTTGAATGCCATGAGGCTACCCAACCGCGCTAATAGGATCAACCCGTCGTATCAATAAAAGCAGCGTTGCTAAAGCGATATCAGTAATTCCCGCGTAAGCGTGCGTAGATAATACATACTCTAGTAATATTCAATTTGGCGCATACAGAAAGATACTTTGCTCACCTGCATGAGATCTCGCTAAGAAATGAATTAGTTGACAGATGTGAAAATAGATTGCCAGAGGCAGATTAAACATGTGTAAATAGCTACAGCCAGTTGCTAAGCTATCACAGCTGATTCTCTAAATTTTGTGAGAAAATCGGTAGGATGACAGCTGTAACCTACTTTTATTGATATGTATGCAGCCTATTCCCTTTAAAGCTCTATAAGAGACCCCGTAAAATCCCATAAAGCCTTCTAAGGTTTGTTGGGAAAGCACTCAGGCGGGCTTAGATACTGAACTCATAATACTTACTAACCTTTAAGAGACCCCTAACGAGAGAGACTAAATGCAGGCGTTGCAACGGCTGGGAATAATTGCTACCGCAGTAGGGCTAACCGTTTGCGCAGCCTGGAGTGCGGCTCAGGCAAATCCTATCGTGTTAGAAGAGCAAGGCTTGCTGTCGTCGGGGGATTCGGTATTAGATGATGGCAGCCTATACGATGCGTACAAGTTTTCTGGTAGAGGGGGGGAGCAGATTACTATTTATTTAGAGAGCCGGGACTTTGATCCATACCTTATTTTGCTCGATCCGTCGGGACGAAGGATGAGTGAGAACGATGATATCAGCCGGACTAATCGCAACTCGCGGCTGGTGATCACGCTGCCAATGACAGGTACTTACACAGTAGTGGCTAATAGCTATGAGGCAGGCAAGAATGGCAGCTATAGGCTAAGGGTTGTTAGCCAGAGCCTATCTTCGAGTTCACGTGCGATCGCCCAGACAAGGTAGAGCGATCGCAGGGCTGGTTAAAGAACTGGTTAAAAAAAGAGGTGCTGAGCTGTGGCACAATTGCCATAGCTAACTTCAATTTAAGAGGTGTTAGCCTTCAAAAGGCCACATATTGGCGTGACTGTTAACCCTTGCTTCACTAACTCAGATGCTGTGGATGCTTCTTCACCTAATGACGCCCTAGCAGGTGATCCTACGGGTAGTTTATCTGGAAGCTCACCCGGCGACCTATCAACGGCGCAGCTTGGCAGCATTAAAGCCCAGCTAGATTTAGTGCTAATGGCCGTAGAATCGCTGACTAGCATAGGCTCTGACGCAGTGCTGTTAGCGGCAAAAGAGCTACGGCTGGGCGAAGTGCTCTCTGATCGAGTAGGTTTGTGGCGGCTGCGGCAATCGAGCCCGCTGCGGAAGGGACAGGGGCGCAAAAAGCTCGACATTGAAGAAGCGCGGGCTTTGGTGCTGGTGGTATGTTACTTGGCCAAGGCCCATCACGAGCAAATTCGGCAGGCGGTTGCCAAGCTAGAGCAGCTTAGTGCTCAAAATGAGCCGCCTCACCGAGCGGCGGTGCTAGGAGATTATTTAGACAGCTTTAACAATATGTATTGCGATCGCATGGCCGAGGCACCTTCTACCAGTGCACTTACTCAGCTATCGCTGCGGCTGCTGATCGATCTGCTGTTTTATAGCGCTCCGGGAGGTGAAAGACAGCTTTGGCTAGCCCTGTTAGACCGGGCTGGCCAGATCGCGAGCTAAATCTTACGGGTTAAATCGGCAAAGCTATAGAATGACTGCTATGAGTGCTAGCTTTCTTAAAAAAACAAATCTGTATCTGATCGGTATGATGGGCGCTGGCAAAACGACGATTGGTCGCAGGCTAGCTAATCGACTGGGCTATGGTTTTTTAGATACCGATAAGCTCATTGAGCAGGCGCTGGGTAAGCCTGTGAGCAACATATTTGCAGATGAAGGCGAAGCGGCTTTTCGTCAGCTTGAGAGCGATGTGCTCGCTCAGGTTTCGGCCTATACCTCTCAGGTGGTTGCCACAGGTGGCGGCATTGTTACTCAGCCAATGAACTGGGGCTATTTGCGGCATGGCGTGGTGATTTGGCTAGATGTGCCGATACCCGTACTTGTTTCTCGGCTGTCGGGCGATACGAGCAGGCCGCTGCTGAAGGAGGGAGATTTAACCACAAAGCTCGAAGATCTGTTTAGCGATCGCCATCAGATGTATGCGCTAGCCGATATTCAGATAGCCTACGAGGGGCGTTCGGTCGGGAAGACGTGCGATCGCGTCATCGCCAAGCTTCAGCAAACCATCGGCGCTGAAGATCAGCCCAACGCTCAAAAAATAGCTAGCGAAATCGTGATCAATCAGACTAATATCAATGCGCCTGTGAAAGATACTTAACCGTTAGGAACTCTTATCAGCCCCCGAAACTTCTATGATAGCCCTGCCTACCTCTAATGCCTCAGGAGAATCAGGAGAATACCCTAGCGAATATTTTCAGCAGGCTGAAGCCGATCGCGTGCGGATCTTAAGCGAGGCGCTGCCTTATATTCAGCAGTTTCATGGCCGAACCATCGTGATCAAATACGGTGGGGCCGCGATGAAAGACACTAGCCTCAAAGCCAAGGTGATTCGCGATGTGGTTTTTATGGCCAGCGTCGGCATTCGCCCGATTGTGGTTCATGGCGGTGGCCCAGAGATTAACACTTGGCTGACTAAGCTCGATATTGAGCCCCAGTTTAAAGACGGGCTGCGGGTGACTGATAGCAGCACCATGGACGTGGTGGAAATGGTGCTAGTAGGCCGGGTGAATAAGGAGCTGGTGTCGCTGATTAATCAAGCGGGCGGACGAGCTGTGGGCCTGTGCGGTAGAGATGGCGACTTAATTACGGCCAAGCCCCGGCCCACTGAAGACGGGGTAGGCTTTGTGGGAGATGTTGCCAAAATTCAGCCAGACTTAGTCAGTACGCTGGTGAGCGCTAACTATATTCCAGTCATTTCTAGCGTGGCCAGCGACAGCAGCTCTCAGGCTTACAACATCAATGCCGATACGGTCGCAGGAGAAATTGCGGCGGCACTCAGCGCAGAAAAGCTGATTTTGCTGACAGACACCCCCGGTATTATGCGAGACTTTAAAGATCCTAGCTCGGTTATTAGCAAGCTCGACATTCATCAGGCCAGAGAGCTAATTGCCGATGGAACGGTGGCGGGTGGCATGATTCCTAAGGTGACCTGCTGCGTGCGATCGCTTGCTCAAGGCGTTAGAGCAGCCACCATTTTAGATGGCCGAATGCCTCACGCGCTGCTGCTAGAAACCTTTTCAGATGCGGGCATTGGCACAATGATGGTAGCCTCTAGACTCAGCTAAGCTAGCGCTGAACTTTTGGCAATCAGCTTTAGCGTCATAGGAAGCAGATGAAAATTGCAGTGCTCTCGCGCGATGCGACGCTTTATTCAACCCGTCGCCTGGTTGCCGCCGGAGAAGCGCAAGGGCATACCATGGCGGTAATCGATCATCTGCGCTGCTATATGGATGTCACTGCTCGCAGCCCGCAAATGCTGTATCAGGGGCGATCGCTGCCGCCGCTAGAGGCGGTGATTCCGCGCATTGGCACGGCGCATACTCGCTACGGTACGGCGGTCGTCAGGCAGTTTGAGCAAATGGGCGTGCTGACGGTAAATTCATCTGAGGCGATTTTGCGATCGCGCGATAAGCTGCACTGCCTGCAAGTCCTTTCACAAAAAGGGATTAGCCTGCCCCTGACAGGCTTTGCTCACTCCAATCGAGACATTAACAGCCTAATTGAGCTGGTGGGCGGTGCGCCACTGGTGATTAAGGTGTTAGAAGGCACGCAGGGCGTCGGCGTAGTGCTAGCCGAAACGCATCAGTCTGCAAAGTCAATGATTGAGGCATTTCGCAGCCTTAAAACCGATATTTTAGTGCAGGAGTTTGTAGAAGAAGCCAACGGGGAGGACATTCGCTGCTTTGTGGTGAATGGCCAGGTAGTGGCAGCGATGAAGCGGTGCGGTGCCCCCGGTGAGTTTCGCTCTAATATGCATCGGGGTGGAAAAAGTCAGGCCGCTCAGCTTAGCTTGGCCGAGTGCAGCCTCGCCATTCGTGCGGCGGCGGCTGTGGGGCTACAGGTGGCAGGGGTCGATATTTTACGGGCCAATCATGGGCCGCTGGTGATAGAGGTTAATTCATCACCGGGACTAGAAGGAATAGAGGCTGCAACCGGCATAGATGTCGCTGGACAGGTTATAGCGTTTATGGCGGCGATCGCTAGCGATCGGCTTTGCAGGCTGTGAAGCCCGTTGCCTCCCTCGTTTCTTTGTGGTCTGCAAAACCTAAGGCGCTTGAGTAAAGTAGTAAAGTATGCCTAAATTCTAAGATCTTCTATGCATAGGCTATTAACAGGGGCGCTGTCAGTAGAGGCCCAAACCATTCCTATTCAAGGGCTGCCTGAAAGGTTAGTAGGCACTGTGATTGCTCAGCTTTCTGACTTTCACTTTGACGGCGTGCGACTCTCTAAAGCGATGCTCGCTAAGGCGGTTGAAAAAATCGAGGATCTCAATCCTGACTTAATTGCTTTGACGGGTGATTTTGTCACGTACGATCCTGAGCCGATTTACGAACTGGCTGGCTACCTGAAGCACTTGCCGAGTCGCTATGGAAAGGTCGCTGTACTGGGCAATCACGATATTGCGGCGGCGGGGGCGCGTAGTACGGTAACTAGGGCACTAGAGCAGGCCGATGTTCGGGTGCTGTGGAATGAGATTGACGCGCCGATGGGGAATGATTTTCCGGTGGTGGGGTTTGCCGACTACTGGTCGCGTGAGTTTGCCCCGCAGGTGCTAGACGAGTTGAATCCGGCGGTGCCGCGTTTGGTGCTTTCGCATAATCCTGATACGGCTGAACTGTTGAGGGGGCGGCGAGCTGATTTGCAGCTTTCTGGCCATACGCATGGCGGGCAGTCTCATATTCCTTTTTTGGGGTCTGGGCCGCTGGTGTGGAAGCGGCTACGTCAGCGGGTGCCTCATAAGATTCGCAACGGTGTGCCTTTTTTGAGCGATCGCTGCTTCCAGGTGGTGCGCCATTGGGAGTGGGGCCAAGGGCTGCATCGAGTGGGAGATAACTGGTTGTATGTTAATCGGGGCTTAGGAACGTATTTTCCAGGTCGGTTTTTTTGTCCGCCTGAGCTAACGGTGATTACGCTGGTGCAGGCGTAGAGACTATAGGATAGAGACTATGGGGTAGAGACTATGGGCTTCACGGTAGATCGATAGAGCAGCTTGTTTTGATAGAAGTAACCGCTGTTGGCTACGCGAACCGCCTCGCCTGGATCTGCACTGCCGCCAGTGAGCTGGTGGATTTGAGGATCGTAGGGCACCTGGGCGTCGACAGGGGCGATCGCTGCTACTCCCCATTCAGCCATAAGCTGCTCTACGGGCCTCACAAAGGGCAAAATTTTGACAGCGGCTAGGGCCTCTCCTTTTTCCTGGGCTCGCTTAGCGATAGTGGGCCACTGCACTAGCCAGGTTTCTAAGGTTTGCAGGGCTTCGGCTTGCAGTTGCGATCGCACCTTTTCCTGCTGCTGTGCCATTGCCTGCTGCAATCGCTGATATTCCTGCTGCAGTTGAGCTAGCTCAGACGGCAAATCTGAGGATAGGGCATCGCTAACGCCAAATTTATGTAGCAGTTCGCCAGTAGAAACCTTAAGCGCAACGGCAAGCTGGGCAACGACTGCCACCCGCATTTTTTGAACGTTGCCAGTGCGGAGCTGCTGTACCTGCCAGCGGGAAACCTGGGCCTCGGCAGCGAGCGCTCGGTAGCTAGAGAGGTTAGCGTGCTGCATCAGAAGTCGCAGCGCAGCGGTAGAACCATCTTTGTGCATTAATCGAGCGACGTTAGAAGGTGAATATGACACTGTTCTATCTGGCTTTTGAAGGCTCCCTTTTTTTTGCAGCTAAAAATAATTAGGAGGGAAACCGCTAGGATGAGTAAGACTGAGCTAAGACATCCTCCAGTTTAGAACTGAGCTGAGAGCTGGAGCGCCGCTAACGTTAAGAAAGTTCAAGAAAAGTTGGTTTTAAATAGGTCAGGGTTTGGGCGATCTGGGCTGAATAATAAAGACGACCGTTATATCACTGACTTTAGCGCCATTCTGCCTTTAGGCTAATAGAGCCTTGCTTGCCATCTGCATATCCTCTGCTATAAATCGTGCTATGAATTTTTTGTACGCCAACTTTAAAGAGCCCTTTAGCACAGCTCGCTTTGCCACAGGCGGTTTGGCTATGGGCGCGCTGATGATGGGCGGTGCTCTGGGTGCAATAGGCTTGCAAGAGGCGATCGCCCCTCAGCCTGCTCAGGCCCAGTCGTCGGTTCAGTCGCAGGCCCAGCTACAGGCTCAACTACAGGCCCAGTCGCAGATTCAGCCAGTTTCTAAAAACCCTGACATCAAAGTGGGCATCGTGCAGCGCTTTGGCGAAAAAAAGGACGATAAAATTGTTTTGGCTCCTTTAGCGGGCGATCAGCTCACCGTTTCTTTTAAAACTAACGGCGAAGCCAAAACAATTACGACCAATCGGCTACAGCTAGAGATTGAAATGCAGCCGCTGGCTCAGCCTGAACTCCAAGAGTGGGTTGTGCTGAGCACCCATCGCAGCTTTGAGAGCGCTGAAGCGAGCGCTGCCCAGTGGAAGGCGGCGGGCATAAATGCCGAAATCGCTCAGCCCGATGCTTGGCAAGTATGGGCCAGCCGAGCAGACTATAGCGCGCCGATTGTTCGCCGCCTGCTGCTGCAAAACCTCAAAGCCGCTGGCTATTCCGAGGCTTTTATTGACAGCCGAGTCGTCAAAGAAGTGCCCAAAGTCACCTTTACGGTCAACGGGTTCAAATACGCTCGCGACACCTTTAGTATCACCAGCGCTAACCGCCGCATCCAAATGAATCACGGGGCCGATGCGATCGCTAAAACCAGCTACCGCGATCTGTTTGCGGGCGATATGAAAGTTCAGCCCAATGCTTACGATAGCTACACGCTAGTCAATCAGGTGCCTGTAGATGCCTACTTGCGGGGCGTAGTGCCGCATGAAATCGGCGCGAGCGCACCCCGCAATGCTATTGAGGCGCAGGCAATTTTGGCGCGCACCTATGCGCTGCGAAACCTGCGGCGATTTGCCATTGACAACTATGAGATTTGTGCCGATACGCAGTGCCAGGTTTACTTTGGCCTAGCAGAAACCGATCCGGTATCGGACAGTGCGATCGCCGCTACCTCAGGCCAGGTGCTCACCTACCAAAACGAACTGGTAGACGCGCTGTACTCTTCTACTACAGGCGGCGTCACCGCTCGCTTTACCGACGTTTGGAACGGCGAAGAGCGCCCCTATCTGCGACCCGTCATCGACTCCGTGCAAACCAAATGGGACTTAGCCGCTCGTCCGCTCTCCGATGAAACCAACTTCCGCGCCTTTATCGCCCTGTCTGGCGGCTTTAATGAAGACGGCTGGCCCGCCTTTCGCTGGAACCGTAAAGCCTCTTTAAAAGATATCGGCATCACGATGAAAGAGTATCTGACGAACCGTCAGCATCCGCTCGCTGGTTTCAACCAAATCACCGGACTCAGCGTCACTGAAAGAGCCCCTTCGGGAAGAGTTCAAAAGCTACAGGTAGATACAGACATCGGGTCGTTTGATTTGATCAAAGACGAGGCTGTAAAGGCGCTAGTCCCCCCCAGCAGCCTGCTGTTCTACGTAGAGCCGATTATGGCAGCTTCTCAGGCCAAAACCCAAGCAGATCAGAGTGTCAATGGCACTAAGCCTGCGGTCGTTGAGGGCGCTGCAGCAGAGGCTAACGCAGCGCAAACAAACTCACCTAAGCTCAATCGGCTGCTAAATCCCCCTTCAGACAGCCTTAAGCAGACGCCAACGCCCGAACCAGTATTGACGGGCTACCGATTTGTCGGCGGCGGCTTTGGCCATGGCGTAGGGATGAGTCAAGCGGGCGCTTACCATCTGGGTGAACAAGGCTATTCCAGCAAACAAATTTTAGAGTTCTACTATCCCGGCACTGAGCTTAAGCCGATTAGCGAGTCCACTATTTTCTACCAAGCTAAGTAAACGGCCTCTTAGCGTCGTCGTCGCTGGCTCTAGGCTGCTAGCTCTAAGCTTCAGATAGCCGGGTTGCAACCGTGTAAGAAGGGCGCTGATTCTTTTCGCGCAGGGATTTAACCAGCCGAAAATCATGGTCAATATACAAATGCTCTAGCGTTGGACGAGCCTTGGAAACTCGCTTATACTGCTTTTCCATAGAGCGGCTTACCCCTTTAGTTTGAGCAGAGACAAACGGCTGGGTTGAGGGTGAGGCGTTATATTCTTCCACGGCTTTTTGAAACCAAGCCGCCGCTGCCGGCACGTTCAAAGGCGCTGGCCCAAAGCGTAGAACTTGCTTAATCCCGACGTTTTCAATGTCCCACTGCTGTGCTGTGCTCTGGCTATCTGTTTGGCCATCTGTTTGGCCGTCTGTCTGGCTATCTGTTTGGCCATCTGAGGGAACATCACCCATTTCATGGCTGACCGCGTAGGTCTGCAAAATCATCAGGTCATAGCTCAGCAGCCACCGAGAAGCCCAGCTCAGAAGCGGATTTTTATGTCCGGGCCTGTATCGAGCGAGATTAGCATAGAGGCCGTTGTTTGCAAATATCTGATAGGACTGTTCGTGAACTCTTCCTGGCAAAATATCCTGATAGGGAATGGTTGACCACAGACAAAGCCAAACGCCCTGAACTAAAGGAATTTGCTGATTAATATCGGGCGTAGGATTACGCTGCTCTAACGCCTGAAAGAGCGGCAGCAGCTTTTCGTTTAAATACTTTACTTTCTTTGCAATAGAGTCTTCATCTCGATGAGCGACGAGGCTAAGCACCTGTGCCTTAAGCGCTTCTGTGCTAATGCTTGCTAAAGATTCAGGGCTAATCGCGTTTAGATCGAGGCTAGCAGCGGGCTTTTGGTTAACCATAGCAGCACACAAAAGAGTTTGGTCGTGAAGCGTGAGATTTTATCGGTAAAGGGCAATCGCTCCCTACTCGATAACAACAGTATATCGATTACTTTTATGCTGAGACAGAGGGTTTTGCTGGCAGTAAATACAATAAGCCCGACACCCAGGTAAGGACAACCGCCGCCCAAAAGAGAAGAATGGCAGCCGTCTGCCAGGGGCCGGAAAGGGGGGCGAGCAAAAGCGCGATCGCTACAATTTGCACCACCGTTTTAGCCTTGCCCCAAATCCCAGCGCCGGGTACTTTTCCCTGCTGAAAGGTAGGATTCACTCGCCAGCCCGAAATCGCCAGCTCACGCGCCAAAATCAAGAACACGCCCCAGCCCGGTACAACGCCCATGCCCACCAGCGCCATCAAAGGAGCCATTACCAGCAGCTTATCTACCAGCGGGTCTAAAAACTTGCCCAGGTCAGTAACTTGATTAAGCCTGCGGGCCAAATAGCCATCAAGCCAATCGGTGCCTGCAAAAATGACGAAGGCCACCACGCTCAGCCAGCGGCGAAAGTCTGTTGGATCTTGCAGCGCAATCAGAACGATAGGCACGCCTAATAAACGAGAAACTGTGATCCAGGTGGGTAAATTCATTGATTTATTTATCACTTCTACTGGTCGCTGATTGGCTGCTCTGATTGGCTGCCTTTAATGGTGAGAGGGATGATGGGAGCTTTCTGCTACGGCGCGATCGCCTTCCGATTGGCCGTAGCTAATCTCTTTTTCAACGTAGCTGTGAGGCTCTACGTGAATGGTTACTCTCGTGGGGCCAAACTCTTCTTCTAGCTGCTGTTCTACCTGCTCGGTGATGTTGTGAGCGCCAAGCACATCTTTAGGCTTGACAATCAGGTGCATATCGATAAAAACCTGACGGCCTAGCAGCCCGCGTGAGGCAATGCTATGACAGTTCAGTACACCTGGAACCTGCATCACAGTATCGTGAATGGCTTCAGGCGCGATCGCCATTTCATCAACCAGCCAGGGCAAATTAGCCGAGAGCACCACCCACCCGCTGCGAATCACCAGCAGCGCCACTGGAAAAGCCAAAACCACATCAATCCACTGCACGCCGCTCCACACGCCAATGAGCCCACCGAGAACGGCAATGGTAATCCAAATATCGCTCATGGTGTGCTGGGCATCGGCGATCAGAATATTGCTGCCCAAGCGATTGCCGACTCGACGCTCGTAAAAGGCCACAAAAATATTAATGCCTAGTACCACTAGCAAACACCAAAGGGAGGTTGCCCCCATTGTCACGGGCTCGCCCTTGAAGACCAGCCGTTCGCCAGCGCTCCTTAAAATTTCAAAGCAGGCAATGCCCAAAAAGGCCGCGATACCCAGCGCCCCGACAGCTTCGTACTTTTGATGGCCGTAGGGATGGTCGCGATCGGGCCGAGGGGAGGCGAGCTGATTGGTGACTAAGCCCAAAACGTTATTGGCACTGTCTGTAACGCTGTGAAGGGCATCGGCAAGCAAGCTTAGCGACCCTGTCCACCAGCCGACAATAAACTTAAGCACAACGACCAGCAGGTTTAGCACTAGCGTTATCAACAGCACTCGCCTGACTTCGGCCTGGTAGGTGTAAAAGCTTTTGAAGTTTGGATGCTCGTGCTCGTGCTGATCTAACGGTTGTTTGGCAGGTTGCTGGGCTGGGTTAGAGATTCGCTGCTGCCACCGCTTGCCAACGTTGGCTTTATTCTCTGGCATGATGCGCGATCCTTCTAAGACGTTACCTTGCTAGCTAGCCTATCGCGATCGCGAGCAATTAGCGCAAATGCCTCACAGTTCTATAGCTTGGCTATCTCTTGGCTATCTCTTGGCTATAGCTCGCTTTGAGCCACGCTGACATCATCGTTTTTGACGCCGTTTTTTATGCCGCTTTTTCGCTCGTTTTCCTCAGAGATCGCCTGATTTATTTGCTCGAATATATCTTTACAGTGGTTTTGCGATCGCAGCGGCAGCTCTTCGTTTTTTACAACCAAATCTATTTTAGAGCCGCCGCTTTCTAGCGTGGGCGGGCTAATCAGCAGCTCTATCGTCGCTAGCTGGGTAAAAGATACCCGTCCTGGTCGCTCTTTGGCTACGATGCAAACCGGATCTTGATAGATCACGTTAAGATCGCAGGCTTCTAGAGCATTGACCAGAATTTGACTAATGCCCTCTGGGGAAGCGTTCGTCATAAAAAAATTGGTGTAGCGAGCCATAAAGCGTTATTAAGCGGCAGGACTGAGTGACAAAAACTAGATAGAACAGGGGTTAGCTAAAGCTGTGGTGGCTGCACGCCTGCTATCTTAACAAGGATCATTGCTTAGGATACAGTTGTTTCTAGCAATAGGGAATAGGGGCGTTTTTGTGCGAGTAGCAATTATGACGGTGCTCCCTTTAAAAAATCAGAGAAATCATGCACAGGGAGCTAAGGGATGCGCGGAAAGCTGATCGTTTTTGAAGGGGGCGAGGGCAGTGGTAAAACGACTCAAATCCAACGGCTGTATGACTGGCTTAATCAGCACGAAGCGATCGCGACGCTAATCAATCAAAATGCGCTAGCTGGCATAAAGCTAACCCGTGAGCCGGGCGGTACCGCGCTAGGCGGGCAAATTCGCCAGCTACTGTTGAACCAGCGCTTGCCCGCAGAACCCCCTATTGCCAGCAAAACGGAGCTTTTGCTATATGCCGCAGACCGAGCCCAACATGTTGAAGAAACGCTACTGCCCTGGCTTAAGCAGGGCTATTGGGTGCTGTGCGATCGCTATACTGATTCTACAGTGGCCTACCAGGGCTATGGCCGACAGCTCGACCTATCGCTGATCCATCAGCTTAACCAAATCGCTACGGGCGGGCTTAAAAGCGACCTGACCCTATGGCTAAAGGTTCCGCCTGCGGTAGGATTAGCGAGGATACAGCAGCGCGCTCAGGCCGATCGCATTGAGCAGGCGGGCGTGGCCTTTCATCAGCGGGTAAACGATGGCTTTAGCGCCCTAGCAGGGGCTGCGCCTTTAGAAGCGACCCAAGCCGTCAGCCTAAACAATAGCTCAGAAAAAATCGGCTTTAGCAGCAGCGGGCCAACCGAAAAAGTGGCGGGCGATCGCGCTGAAGACACGGTGGCCGCTCATATTCAGCAAATTATTCAGCAGCGATTGGCCCAGTGGTATCCTCTTCTTTCTCAGCGCCATTCTCAGCGCCATTCTCAGCGCCCTTCTCAGCGTTAGTCGGTCAGGCTCAGGCGATCGCGCTGCTCGAAAGGGCGGTTGCGCTAGAACGCATTGCCCCTGGCTATTTATTCGTTGGGCCTGCTGGCACGGGTAAATCGTTGGCGGCAGTAGGGTTTGCTGAGCTGCTGCTGCGGCCTGCTACGGTCAATCTTAGGGCCTCGACAGATTCGGCGTTGGCTAGGAGAATTCGCGATCGCAACCACCCCGACCTGTTTTGGGTAGAACCTACCTACGTAGCCAACGGCCAGCTTCTCACCGCTAGCCAAGCCGCCGAAGCTGGGCTCAAGCGTAAAAGCCCGCCCCGCATTCGGGTACCTCAAATTCGCGATATTGCTCGGTTTTTGAGCCGTCCAGCCCTAGAAGCTCGCCGCGCGGTGGTAGTGATAGAGCAAGCTGAGCGGATGGCCGAAGCCGCCGCTAATGCCCTGTTAAAAACGCTAGAAGAGCCGGGTCAGGCCAGCGTTATTTTGCTCGCGCCCGATCAGCAGGCGCTGCTGCCCACGTTAATTTCTCGCTGCCAGACGATTCCTTTTCAACGGCTCAACGGTGAGCAAATGGCCCAGGTGCTCACCCAAACTGGGCATAGCGAAGTTTTGCAATTTGCTGAAGTGTTGGCGATCGCCCAAGGCTCTCCGGGCCGTGCCATTGAAAGCTGGAACCAGCTACAGGCCCTTCCTACCGACCTCTTAGCGCAGCTTGCCCGACCACCCGCCACCCTGCGCGATGCCCTCGAAGCCGCTCGCGACATCAGCCAAGCACTAGACACCGAAGCTCAGCTCTGGCTGCTCGACTACTTACAGCATCGCTACTGGCAAAACGGACTGAGCAACGCCGAGCAGCTTACGACCCTTGAAAAAGCTCGTAGCTACTTGCTCGCCTACGTTCAGCCGCGCCTCGTATGGGAAACCACGCTTTCAGGCATGTTGCCTGCTATGAGCCGAGCATTCAACCTCTAGGCTGCTCCTGTCGATTGAGCCTCTGCTGACGCCTGGGAAAGCAACGTTGAGATGACCAGCCTGACTTTCTCGGAGCTGAGTGTCCGCTTTAGCTCCTGCTCGTACTCAGCTACGGTTTGACAATCTGTAGTGGTTCCATTTACAAAATCTCGGACTATTACAGGGTAGAGATTAATAGGATAGCTAATAGATAAAACGTCAAATATGTAGCTGTTTAAAGAAGGGACTCTAATGCGCAAAGAAGATCCAAAAGATTGACTGTCTACGCAAAACTCACGGTGAGTGCTTTTTACGGTTCTCTCAAACCAATCGCCAGTCTCAGCATCGACGGCCACAACTACACTCTTCGTTTCTCCAATCAAAATTCCGTTCGTGGCTTCAGTTAAAATTGCACCCTGATCCTTTAGGATTTGAATTGGCAGACTAGGCAGTTTTTCTTCTGCCGGAAT
>JBARVS010000154.1:0-5655 GCA_049646385.1 Phormidesmis sp.
GCCGTAGCTAAGGTATCGTTCAGCTCAGTTTCAAACGGAATAGCGGGTTCTTCACCGTCACCGTCGCCGTCGCCATTATCTGGAATTACAACAGAATCAGGATTGTCCGCAATGGTCAGGGTCGCCGCGCCAGCATCCGGTGCAATGGTGTAGCCACTGGCAGGCTGCACGGTAAAGGTCAGCTCCTCAATGCCTTCTAGCGCATCTTCTGGCGCAATCTCAGGGTTGGTGGTTTCGTCAAAGGCCGAGAGCGTAATGCTAGCGGACTGCTCGGTAATGCGGAAAAAGAAGCCGCTGCTTTGGAAGTTGGGGGCCGGAACCGCACCGCCAGAAATCTCTGCATTGGTGACTGCAAACTCACCCAATGCGCCCCGCGTACCGCTATCGACATAGACCAAAACGCCTTCTGCCGGGGGCGCTTCGCTAAGTTCAAAGTTGAGGGTCGTAAGGGTGTTTTCTGACTCAACCAAGTTGGATTCGCTAATTGAGAAGCTTACCTCTGGCACTACGGTAGGCGTAGGGACATCGGTCAAGCTGTCGTAAATAGTCGTCGAAAAGGTGTTATCTCCAACCACATAGCCCGCGCTGGGTTCTAGGGTGAAATTGATCGCTGATTCGCCATCGGCAGGAGCCTCTTCAGGATTGTCTAAAACCAGATTGACCAGGGCAACGGGCGAGGTGACATTGAGCCGCAGTCCGACCGGTACGCCTGCCTCGTCGTAGACAGCTCCCAGCACTTCTGCCCCTGGGCTAAAGGGAGAACCCGTCGAAAAGGCATCGCGCAAATCCGCATCGCTGGTCAGAAAAACCTCTAATCCCGCTGCTGGAATCTCGCCTTCTACCGTCAGTCCTAGCGTCAGGATAGAGGCTCCATCTTCAACAGACTGCACCAGCGCGCCCGCCAGCAGATTGTCGTCTCCATCGAAGGTGCCAGACGTAGCAGAGAGAGAAACCGTTGGCCCTTCGCCTGTGCTGGGCGCGATTTCAGTCGGTGCTGGCGTAGCTTCTGTATTCAGCGAAAGATTCAGTGTATACTCGCCAAAGCTGCGGCCTGTCCCACTCCCGGCAACGGTCGGATCGTAAGGCGCGTTCGTAGGATTGCCCTCATCGTCAGCAAAGAAGTCAAATTCTCCATTGCCACAGCTGCTAACGCCTACATAGTAGGTGCCAGCCGTATCAGCCGTATATTCTACGTAAGAATCTCGTCTTCCCTGACCAAATAGCTCGTCGGGGGCAAAGTCATCATCACTCACCGATAGCTGATTCCCGTCGGCATCAAACAACCGCAGCACGCTATCTAGCTCCGACTCTAAAATTGCCGCATCGACATCAATCCGGACGGTATCCCCGGCGGCCAGCTCTACTGAGTACATGTCAACGTCTTCAGTGCGATCTACCGCAGGGTCTCTTTGCTGATCGAGTTCGCTGGAGATAGAAACAATGTTGTTGCCTGTGGTGAGACCAGTGGCGATCGCCGTCGCAATCGTATCGTTGGTTTCCTCAACGGGCGTTGGGGCTGACTCTGGCGTATCGACAATTGTAAAGACGCTACCGTTTGGATTGGGCGCAGCGGGATCCGATGGATCGGGTCTTAGCAGGTAGCCCTCACCTGGAATCAGCGCAAAGACCGCCTCTTCTACCCCTTCGGCTTCGCCATCGTCCGCTACTGGCAGCTCAACGATCACTTCTTGTGCCGTCATGGTCAGCTCAAAACCACTGCCGTCAGCATTCACGCTGGCAATCTCGCCCCCAGTCACCACAATTTGATCCAAATCAAACTCGCCGAGAGCGTCCGCGCCGACCGAAACCGTAATGCCCTCAGCAGGCGGCGCAGCGCTTAGCTGAAAAGTATGAACCGAAACCGTCCCCTCTGACTCTATCAGCACCTCGGGCGACGTACTCAAGCTCAGCAGCGGCAGCGCACCGGGCGCATCGGCAATGCTGTAGGTAACCGAACCCGCATCCGGGGCGATGGTGTAGCCGGGGCCTTCCACCATTGAGAAGGTAAACTCCTCCAGTCCTTCAACGGCGTCTGCCGGGTCAATCTCAGGGTTTGTGGTTTCATCAAACACTGGCACTTTGATACTGGCACCGTCTTCTAAAATGGTGAAATAGAAGCCGCTTACTGCAAAGTTGGGCGGAGGCAAAATGCCCCCCGTCACCTCGCCGCCGAACACATTAAATTCGCCGACAGCACCCCCCGTTTCGCTACTGACATAGACTAAAACGCCGCCTTCGGGAATCTCTCCATCCACATTAAACGTCAGCGTCAGCTCGGTGCCTTCGGTTTCAATTAGCTCGGTTTGATCCGCGCTCAGGCTAATTTGAGGGCCAGCGCCCAAATCTGGAACATCGGCCAGCGTGTCGTAAAAGGTAACGGTTGACGCCTGAGCCGCCGGATCGGCAGTGTAGCCCTCTCCGGCTGCTAGCGCAAAATTTAGCGTTTCTGGCCCGTCGGTTTCGGCGGCTTCGCTTTGGGCCACCGCTAGCGAAAACAGGGCTTTTGAGCTGGTGAGCAAAAACTTAATGCCAGTAGGCGTAACGCCATCGTCTTCGTATACTGCGCCAACGACTTCGCCGCCGCCGCCAAACGGATTGCGCCCTAAGTTGTTGAAGTACTCAGCAAAGTTGCTATCGACACCGACCACAACTTCTAGCCCTTCGGCTGGAATGTCGCCATCGACGTTGAAAACAAAGCTGAGGACGCTGGCATCGCGCGAGTCTTCGCCTAAAAATTCGACCAGTTCGGGGGCGAGAATGCGATCGCGAGTCTCATCACGACTGCCAGAAAACGTCCCGGCAACGGTTTGAAATGAAACAGTAGGAGTAGCCATATATTTTTAATGGGTTGTAAGTAACGTTTAGACCAAAAGAAAGTCAGTCGTCCAAACGACTGAGCGTTGATGCATCCTGATATTAATGATTGTTATTCTCAATAACGAAGTACAAAAACGCTTGGTGATCGCCGAAAGATTACCTTTCCTGCGTTTAAACACGTTCCAAGCCGAGAGCATTGCCAACTATACTGCGTCAATTGGCAATGCTCTTATCAAGAATAAAAATCATTAAGCAGATGGTATCACAACTGTCTTGTCCACTGAACAGGAATTTAGCAAAAACTTATTAAACTCTCATTTAGATAGCGCTGGTCTCCTAACCGCTTTCTCAATTTTGTTTCAGTTAAAAAGCACAAAGACTTTTCAGCGCCCGACCGTGGATGCTAAAAAGTCAAATTTTCTAGGCCGTAGATTCATCGCTATAGCCTAGAAATGTGGTGTGTCAGTCAGTCGTTAAATCAACATTAAGGCATCCTCCAGATTTGACACATCGGCAACAACAGAAAAGCTGCTTTCATCTAAATCAGCTGCTTGGGCGTTATTGATAACAGCCAAGGTTTCACTTGTCCTCGCCACACCCAGCAATATATGGCGGCCCGATTGAACAAAGCTCAGTTCAGCAAAGCTCAGTTCGCCTTCAATTAAACCAATTTTGTCAATACCCACTTCAAAGTCGAGAATGGTATCGGTGCCGTCGCCATTGCCAAACACGAACAGATCGCTGCCCGCGCCCTGAGAAAAATTGTCGCCAACGAGCAGATCGTTGCCGCTGCCGCCCATAATAATATCGTCGCCGCCGTCGCCCCAAATGAAGTCATCGCCTGCGTCGCCGCTGAGAATGTCGTTACCGGATTTGCCGCCGATTCTGTCGCTGCCATTGCCGCCGAAGATGATGTCATTACCGCCGATTTCAGCATTTTGTAGATTGCGAGTGTTGCGATCGCCCCTAATCACATCATCCCCTTCGCCACCCAGCAAAATATCATCCCCTGACTCTCCAGCAATCGTGTCATCACCAGCCTTACCGTCAATCATATTATCGGCGGCATCGCCCACCAACACATCAGCCTCATCGGTGCCTAACATGCCAGTATTATTCTCTAGCCCATTGCGGAAAACAGGTAGCAAATCGGCCACCAAATTATCAGTAGAGCGACCGTTAATTAGCTCTACATAGGTAATCTCTTCGGCGGGTGAATACCAAAGATTTGAGCGAAAGCCCAGCGTTTGGCCCCGGTGAGCATACCAAAAGCGATTAGGCGACTCAATAGTGCCAATGCCCAACCCATAAGCATCATAGTTAGGAGAGTCCACCGGAATGGTGTCGAGCATTTGCGCCAGCGTTTCGGGCTGAAGCAGCGTTTTGTCTTTGAGCAGAGCGTCAAAAAAGGCGGCAAGATCGGCGGTGTTGGAAATGAGAGAACCGGCTGAACCCGCCCAGGAGAGATTGGTGATGCTCAGGTCGTCGAGCGTTCCGTTGGCGTCAAAGTCCCAGTAGCCTTTGATATAGCCGCCGGGAATCTCTTCTTCTCCCGCGATGAAAGTATCTTGCAAATTCAGCGGGTCGAGGATGCGATCTCTCACTTCTTGCCCGTAGCTGTTGCCGATGACTGCCTCTATCACCGCACCGACTAAAATATAATTGGTGTTGGAATACTGCCAGGATTCCCCCGGTTCAAAAAAGGGTTCTACGCCCTCTAAAAAGCCCAGTAGCTGCTCTGACTGCCAGTCTTGAACAAACAGTGTCGGATTTGCTCTAGCTTGTTCGACAAACACATCGAGATAGTCGGCAATGCCGCTAGTGTGGCCCAGAATTTGTTTGATCGTAATTTCACTCGCGTTTGGCACCGAGTCGGTGAGGGTGGTCGGTAGCCAGTCGGTGAGCGTGTCTTCTAATGAGAGCTGGCCTGATTCGGTGAGCTGAAGCAGGGTGGTGGCTAGGAAGGTTTTGGCAATGCTGCCTGCCTCGAAGCGATCGCTCGGCTGAAGCGGCGTATTTTCGGCCACGTTAGCAACGCCACTGGCCCCAAACCAGTCGCCATCTGGGCTAAGGATTGCCGCTGCTGCGCCAGGGACTTCTGGCGTACGGGTGCCTTCTAGGGCTTCGTTTAAGGTTTGGATGAGTTCGTTAGTGAGTTGCATGGTGAGTGTTATATGTAGTTAGTTGCGATCGCTTTGCCCAGGCCCGGACAATTTACCGGATGGTAAACTATAGTAAGCAACCTTTTTGGAGGGCTACGTGGGTATGGACAGTCAGTATGTAGAGCAGCGCGAATCGGGTTACTGGATTGCCCATACCCGAATCTCCTTAGATTCTGTCGTGGTGACTTTCTTACAAGGATTGACGCCCGAGACGATTGCTGCCGAGTGTTTTCCATCTTTGAGCTTGGAGCAGGTGTATAGTGCGATGGCGTACTATCTAGGACATCGCATCGAAATTGATGCTTACTTGCAACAAGCAGACGCGGAGTTCGCTGCCCTTCGAGAGGCCACCCACAATCAAGATCGGCCATTCTACGAGAAGCTGATGCAGGCTAGACGCTCACCTGTGAGTCAGTGATGATTCGTTTCCAGGCGGACGCAGATTTGAACCAAATTATCGTGAAGGCTTGCCGACGTGCTGAGCCCAATAAAGAATGGATCAATCGAATTCGGGCGCTGCCTCTATAGGTATTAAACTGAACTTAAGAAAAGCGATCGCGGAGTTATTTAGCATGTCATCTGGATTGGAAAGAATTACGGTTAATCCCAGGCAGTGCGGCGGGCGTCCTTGTATTCGCGGCATGAGGATTCGAGTGTCGGATGTCTTAGATTTATT
>JBARVS010000155.1:0-7022 GCA_049646385.1 Phormidesmis sp.
GGATAGGGAACTGGTAACAGCGCCTGGATATTTTCGTCGGATAGGACTTGATTGTCGCTAACGGCTATTTGATCGGCGCTGCGAATCAGCCATATCGGAGAAGTCGCTAGCCACATTGTGCCACCCGCAAAGCCGAGCATAACGAGCGATCGCCACAGCCCCTTATAAAAAGTAGAGCGACGCCTAGCCCGGAGATACTGTCTACGACGAGCCAGCTCTTGAGGCGAAGGCCCGCCAGCCGCCCGCTCAGGGATGCGAGCAGACATAGAGGTAGATCGAAGGGACATAGCCACTAAAAAAATTTAGGTCAGCAAATTATAGATCAGCAGATTGTAGGTCAGCTTGAGAGCTTCAACCGTTTTTCAAACAAATGTTCAAAAAATGTTCTTGGAGCAAGGCTACCCGTCTCCTATTTCTAAAGAGACTCAGTCTAGGGTGAGTCTAGGGTGAGTCTGGGGTGGGCGATCGCGATCTATCTTGACAGGTTCCACTGCCGACACAAAAACTCAAACCACTGGGCCGCCATCTGCCCCTCCACGAAAGGAATGCTCAAATGACGGCCATCTAAAAGCGTAAAGCCTAGCGAAAATCGCCCTTTTCCAGGCAGATTATCGGGATCTACAGGCTTAGCATTTACCTCAACAACCGCCTGTTTGACCTCCTTGAGGTTTAAGCTGCTAGCTTCTAGCACACCCTGGCGGGTGGGTGGCCCCCAGGTGAGCACGTCGCCCTGCTGACCCAACGCGGCATACACGTCGTACTTGGCTCGCTCAAAAGGCTGCGCCCATACCTTGTAGGCTTCTAGCTTGCGATACTCATTCCAGCCAGCCCAAGCCAGCCCAATAAATACGGCCAGCAGCGGCAACCACATCAATCCTCGAACCATCGCCTCATATCTCCCTATGCACGCCTTACTATGTGCCTAACTAATTCGTTTGACTCGTTTGACTCGTTTGATCGCTGCAGCCTTACAAATACACAGCTTTACAAACACGATAGTTAAACGGCGGATGTTAATTCTTGCAATTGAGTGTTAACTCTTGCAACGAATATCCGCCGTCTTTACATCTGCTTCTCCATCATCATGAAAGATAAATGTCAGTATGCAGGTTAATTGATTTTCAATGGCTAAAGCCTGAGCCTTATGAGATCCTCAACCTGCTGCTGTTAAAACATTATTCTTGGAGAGGGTATTGAGATGTTACCGTCGATGTTTTCTGTGATAGCTGCCACCGGATTTGTCCCTAACACCGTATCGTGGGGCCCTAACGTTGCCATTGTAATGATTATCTGTAACGCGATCGCGTTTTTCATTGGCAAGCAGGTGATTCAAATTCCTGATGCAGGCCCTGCTCCTGGCGTTTTCTTAGGGCTTGGTCTACCGGCTTTGCTAGCGGTTACCAGCTTAGGACACCTCATTGGCGTCGGTGCCGTTTTGGGTTTGGCCAATATCGGCGTTTTATAAGCCTATTTCTATCCGCTCATCTCTGTTAGCCTATGCCCGAATTCAAATTTACTGAGCTAAAGCCTAAACTAAATAGCTTAATTTCAGACTGCTAAACCTTTGCCCTAGCGCCTGTATCTAGCCTGATACAGGCGTTTGTGTTTGCAAAGGCTGAAAAGGTATAAAGAGATCTACAGTGCCAGAACTGCCTGAAGGCGTTTTCTAAATTCGCCTTTAGGATGTCCGCCTTTAACCTCACCGACTACCGCGAACTCACCCTCGGGATCATCACAAATAATATAGGTAGGCCAGCCCATATCGGCTTTGTTAGGATATTGGCTCAAAAGCACCTGCCGATATTTGCGGTAGGTGGCGGTGTCCTGCATTTTGATATCAACAAACGCCAGATCTAGCTCTGTGGCGACTTTTTGGTCATAAAAAGCCATTTTGTGACAGATACCACAGTCTTCTGATGAAAATTTGAGAACAGCTCGGGGCATGGTCATGGGTTACTAAAGGAACCCTTTTATGATAGATGAGCAGGCAGAATAATTAGTCACAAAGACCCTTCTAGCTAGCAATAGCGCTGCAAAAAAAACGCTTGGTAGCCAATGATTGCCATTTATCCTGGTAGCTTCGATCCAATCACGCTGGGTCATCTTGACATCATTACCCGTAGTAGTAAGCTTTACGAGCGGGTAATTGTCGTGATTTCTCGAAACCCTACAAAAGATCCGCTGTTTACGGTTGAGGAAAGATCCGCGCAGATTCGTAAGACGACTCAGCATCTATCTAACGTTGAAATAGACAGCTTTGACGGACTGACGGTAACCTATGCTCAGGCGCGTCAGGCCAATGTTTTATTACGAGGGCTGCGGGTGCTCTCAGATTTTGAGAAAGAGCTACAGATGGCGCATACTAATAAGACACTTTCTAGCGAGATAGAAACCGTTTTTTTGGCAACTTCTACGGAATATGGCTTTTTAAGCAGCAGCTTGGTCAAAGAAATTGCTAGGTTTGGCGGCCCTATTGACCATTTGGTTCCACAGCATGTGGCGCTTGATGTTGAGAAATGTTATGGCAAAAGCCATTCTTGATTGATAATAGAAATCATATTAAGTAGTAAGCTTTCTGATATTTAGCCCTTTTTGTTTAATCTTTTTTAAGACCTTCTGAAAATTTCAATCGAACCTTTTTGTGAACACTCCTGCCACTAGCGACTATTACAAAGATTCAGCGCCCGAGCGCTTTAGCATTCAGCAAGAGCTGGATCGAATTGAGGAAATCGTGCTCGAAAGCCCCAGGATGCCCTTAACGGGGAAGACCATGGTTTCAGAGGATGAGCTGCTCGACCAGCTAGATGTGGTACGAGTAAACTTGCCAGCGGCGGTGCAAGAGTCGGTGCAGATTGTGCAGCAGCGCGAAGAAATTTTGATGGAGGCAGAGCAGTACGCGCAGGAAATCGTGACTGATGCCGAGAAGCGGGCGGCGTCGATTTTGAATGAAATGTCGATTATTCGGCAGGCGGAGGCACAGGCGGCGCAGCTTAGAAGCCAAACCGAGCAGGAATGCGAAGCGTTGCGATCGCAGACCTTAGGCGAAATTGAGCAGCTTCAGTCTCAGGCCCGCCAGGAGTGGGAAGAAACCCGCACGCGCACCGTCACTGAGGCCAAAACTATTCAAGAAGACGCTGACACCTACGCCGATCAGGTTTTAGAAAATATGGAGCGCCAGTTTATGGAAATGCTCCATGTGCTGCGCAACGGTCGTCAAAAAATTCAGGGCGGTCAGTCTTTAGATTTAGAAAGCAGCGCCGTTGGGCCGATTAACCCAACCACAGGCAGCGCGCGTCCGGTCGTCAGCAGACGAGAATCTACGCCTCGTCCGCCGTTGTCTAGCTCCCCTGACCGTAGCGATCGCCCTTCTGAGCGTCCACCTTTGCAGCGCAATCAACGCCCCCGTCCATGATTGGCTACGTTAAAGGATTTTTAGCCGATAGCCAAAAGCTGCCGAATGGTCGGGTCATCTTAACGGTAGAGGCGGGCGGTGTAGGCTACGACATGCAGGTTAATCCGCGTGTGCTCAGCGAGCTGCCACCTGTTGGCGATCCGGTGCAGATATTTACCCATTTGCAGACCCGCGAAGACTTGCAGGTGCTGTTTGGCTTCAAGCACAAGGCTGAACGCGATGTATTTAGACTGCTCATTTCTGTTAGTGGTATCGGCCCGCAAATGGGTATGGCCCTGCTCGACACGTTAGGGCTTAATGAGCTAATCGGCTCGGTTGTAAATGGCAACGCCAGGGTGCTCTCGCGGACGCCGGGGGTAGGTAATAAAACGGCTGAGCGAATTATTTTAGAGCTAAAGACCAAGCTGAGCGAGTGGCGGCAGCACGCTGGTATAGTAGCCCCGACGGGCGGCCCGGTTTCAGTGGTGCAAGAAGACGTAGAGATGATGCTGATGGCCTTGGGCTATACCAATAGCGAAATTAGCAAGGCGCTAGCGGCGGTTGGCAGCAGCAGCGCGCTCAGCAAAAGTGAGGATACTGAGGCTTGGATTCGAGAGGCGATCGCCTGGCTCAGCCGCTAACCTCCTGCTAACTTTCCGCTAACCTCCCGCTAACCTCAGACGTAGCCTTAGCAAAACAAACCCTCCAAACCGAGCCGCAAGCGTTCAGTTTGAAGGAAATTTAGTCGCTGTATACGAAGCCGGAAGCTTTTATACCCTATTGAGCGGTGTTCGGCTCGGCAGCAGGCGGCTCGGCAGATTGCCCGTCAAGCTGCGGCTGTGCAGGCTGCTCAGCGGGCGGTTCGTTCGTCTTGGGTGCTGCCGCTGGCGGCGCTTCGTTTGTAATATTCACCTCGGGCGCTTTTACCTCGGGCACTTTCACCTCGGGCACATTAACTCGAACATCTGGCAGGCTCACCGCCGGGGCTGGGTCTGTTTTTTCAATAACGGTGGTTTCTTTAATCGTTTCCTTTTGAATCGGCGGCGCAGCCGAAGGCGTGCTAGGCGTACGACCCAAAAAGTAAAAAGCCGCACCTGCGCCCGCAGCGAGCAACGCAATTAGCAGCCCGACAATTAAGCCGCTAGCTGCACTCTCGTCAGCTCTAGACTGGGCGATCGCATTTTCTTGCCCTCTTATGTTGGATTGAACATAGTTTTCGTCGCTGCGGCCTTGAACATAGCCTTCACGCTTAGCGACTTCTGCGGGTGTAGCAGCTCTACCACTGACTCCGCTTAAGTTTGGATTCGCCGGGTCGCTGTTATCAATAGCCATGATGTTATCTCCTAAATCAACAATTCTTGTATTTAAAGTTAGATGAACCCGGTGGTTCTTAGCCGTATGCCAGCATAGTAACTATGGCGCAAAGGGCATCCTCTCTTCCTTTAGAAAGAGAGCTAATAACAGATAGCTTGCGGTAATCTTACTTTTACACGAATTTATGAAAGGTTCATAAAAGCTGGATTTATCGGCGTAAGTACGTAGGTCGAAGGGATATTTTCACCCTACGATATAGTATTTGTAACTACGGATATATCAAAAGAGAGAGTACCCTTTTATACAAACGCTGTTTAATTAAGAGATTCAGAGGTGCTTTCTACCTTAATTTCTAATTCATTGTTTAAAAAAACGGGAGCTTTCCAATGCTGAGCTGGACTTTAACTTTTTTAGTCATCGCAATTATTGCGGGCGTCTTAGGCTTTGGCGGTATTGCAGCAGGGGCTGCGGGCATCGCTAAAATATTATTCTTTGTATTCTTGGCTATTTTTGTTATTTCTCTCATTTCAGGAGGAATTCGGCGACCTCGCGTTTAAATCCACAGTTTGAATTGTTAAAAAGTGTTTTATAACGGTTTGAGGGCGATCGCCGCTGCTGCTTCACTACGGCCTTTTCTACAGTGATAAGACCTGTCTGTATAGACCTTGCCTAAAAGCATATCTCTACGGTAAAAGTCTTTGTGTGGTTAAGGTCGCCGTTGCCGACCTACTGTTTTGCCAGCCAGTCTTCTACACCCTCTGCTAAAGTTTTTGCTAGCTTGCGCTGGGAAGCTTCATTTGTGATCCACTCAAACTCTTCTGGGTTGATCATAAATCCCAACTCCAACAGAACTGAAGGCGCGACGGTAGGGCGGGTCAGCGCTAGGTTGTTCCAATACACCCCATAAGACTCTCTACCCAAATCTTGCACCAAGTAGTCATGCAAGAAGGCAGCTAGGTCGTGCGCTTGAGGCTGATACCAAAACGCGCCGACGCCCCTGCTGCTGAGTGCGTTTCCGCTGTCGGGCAGGGCGTTGTAGTGCAGGCTCAAAGACAGCGTTGGCTCAGCTGCATCAATTATTTCAACGCGGTCAGCCGGATAGAGATCGTCGTCGCCTTCACGAGTCATCACAACGGTTGCGCCCTTTGCCTGTAGCTCATCGCGAAGCAGTTTTGAAACAATCAGCGCCACATCTTTCTCCGGATAGCCAGTTGGCCCACGAGATCCTAAATCGGCATCGCTGCCATGCCCAGGATCGATTAAAATTGTTGTTCCGCGTAAGCTGCTATTGGGCGGCGCGTGTTTGAGTGAAAGAATGAGGCTCGTACCTTCGTAGCGCAGCTTGTAGCCCCACTGCTGAGGCTTTTTGAAGTGAAAGGTATATTCAGCGCCATCAGGAAGAACAGAATTAAAATCCATTCTTTCTACAGCTGGATCGTTAGAAAAATAAATGGTGTCTGTTTGAGGCGTGGTGTTGTGCAATGTGAGCGTAAGTGACTGCTCATCTTGGCGCACGGAAATAGGTACAGGCGTTTGCAGCGGAAATACAACGTCAGTCCAATCATCTTGCTGGTTGGCGCTGATGCCGCGAATAAGGCTGCGCGGCGGAACAGAGGCGCTGCTGATTTCTGTTTCTTCTGCTTTAATCCAGCCGCCGTAGTCTAACCGGAGCCATTCGCCCTCTTTGCCAGTGATAGCGGCGCGAGTGCCTGCGGGCAGGGGCGTAATGCGTGAGTAGTCGGTGCTAGGGCCAGTTCTAGCTACGCCTTGGTCAGCGGTGACGGTCGCAATTTGAAAATTTGTGGGAGAAAGAATGCTGATTTGTCCAGTGGCGGTGGCGGTGACTGTTTTCCCTTGGGCGGTTAGCGTAAAGTTGGGTGCGCCCAGATTACCAGGTTCAGCCGCTGTCGTGCAGCCTGCATATTCGGTGGCACTAAGCGTTACAGGCGCTGTTTGAGAGGTTAATACTGAAGAGTTGGGCGGCAAGTCTACGCTGGTTTGAGGGGTGAGGATGATGTTTTGAGCGCCTAGCTGGGCCGAGATTTGGGCATTGGGGGAGGCGATCGCACTCAAGCACACCAGCTCACCCGGCAGACGCGCTATATCCACCGCAGGCATCAGCGTATCTGCGGCAAACCCCACGCCCTCTGGCACAGGCGGCTCACTAGCAATGCGCGTAATTGTTAGCGTCACGCTTTGATTGCCTTGAGCTAGCACAAAAGTGTTTTCGCCCATCTCCAGCGGCAAAGTAGGCGCAAAATACCCTTTTCCACTACGGTTTTCAATCGTCTGACCGTTGATTGTAACAGGCTGATCG
>JBARVS010000156.1:0-2760 GCA_049646385.1 Phormidesmis sp.
GCCCAACGGAGGCGTAGGCTATGGTGCTTTACGCGCATACACAGCGCCAGATCCTTCACAGCAGCCTTTAGTTTCGCCCGCAGAAGTCAGCTTTAACTATCTCGGTCAGCTAAAAATAGATACGACAGGATTTATCACTGAGTTAGTTACTGAGCCTGTGAGGAATGTAAAAAGTGAGGGAGGCGATCGCGCTTATCTCCTCGAAATCATTGTCTTTCTGCAATCTAATCAGCTACAGATCCGCTTACGCTACAGCCACCAGCAGTACGAACAAAGCACAATACAACAGCTAGCTCAAGGCTTCTCCAACAACCTACAGTCTCTTATCGCCCACTGTAGCCAGCCCAACAAAACACCTGTAGCCTCGCCCAAATTTTCCGCCGCTCAGGTAGAAGCCGGTCAGCTTAACCGCTTAATGGGCAAGCTTCAGGCTAGGGGAGGACGCTCATGACTATTCAAGATCTATACGAACTCTCTCCCATGCAGCAGGGGATGCTGTTTCACAGTCTGTATGCGCCTGAGACTAGCGTTTATTTTGAGCAGCGGCATTGTCTTTTATCTGGAATGCTGGAGCCGCAAGCGTTTCAGCAGGCTTGGCAGCAGGTGTGCGATCGCTACGATGTGCTGCGCAGTGAATTCCATTGGGAAGAAACAGATCAGCCGCTTCAGGTGGTGTATCAAAAGGTGGAGCTGCCCTGGACTATGGGAGACTGGCGAGGACTCAGCGCGATTCAACAGTCGGAGAAACTTGAGGCTTTTTTGATTGCGGATCGGCTGCAAGGATTTCAGCCAGACTGCGGGCCGCTAATGCGATGCGCCCTATTTCAGCTCGCCGACCGTCAGTATCGCTTTGTGTGGAGCTATCACCATTTGCTGATGGACGGATGGTGCAATGGCGTACTGATTAAAGACGTGCTGGCTATCTATCGGGCCGTTTGTCAGGGTATGTCCTGCTTACTGCCGCCGGTTAAACCCTATCGAGACTATATCCTTTGGCTACAGCAACAGGACAAGGCCGCTGCTGAACGGTACTGGCGTGATGTTCTTCAAGGCTTCGACTCGCCTACCTCATTGGGCATTGATCGGGAATCTTGGGCGATCGCTGATACTGAGACGGCTGAAAACAGCGAGCATCAAATATTTTTATCTTCTGCTTTTTCTGAAGAGTTGCAAACGTTTGCAAAACAGTCTCGGCTGACGCTTAATACTTTGCTGCAAGGGGCTTGGGCGATCGCACTTAGTCGATATAGCGGCCTACAGGACGTGCTATTTGGCATTACGGTGTCAGGGCGTCCGCCGGAGCTGACGGGTGTAGGGTCGATGGTGGGTTTGTTCATTAATACGGTGCCTTTGCGGGTGGAGCTGCCTGAATCGGCTGAGGTGCTGCCTTGGTTGCAGCAGTTGCAGCAGGCGCAGCGCGATCGCGAAACCTACAGCTACAGCCTACTCACCGACGTGCAATCTTGGAGCGATGTCCCTAGCGGCGTTCCGCTGTTTGAAAGCTTACTGATATTTGAAAACTACCCTATCTCCATAGAAGCCGCGACTCAGGGGTTGAGTCAAGATTCGGGGCTATCGCTCAGCGACGGGCAGGGTTACGAACAAACAAACTATCCGCTCGTGCTGGTCGTGATTCCTGGGAGAGAAATTCAGCTTAGCTTGCGGTACGATGCGCAGCGTATTTCTAAACCCGCCGCTGCTCGCCTACTCGGACATTTGGAGGTGATTCTACGAAGCTTTGTAGAAAATCCAAAACAACAGCTTTCTCAAGTGCCGCTACTCACGCAATCTGAGCATCATCAGCTCAATGAGTTCTCTCAGGGCGAAGTTGTTGAAATCCCACGGGTCTACGTTCATCAACAGTTTGAGAGCCGAGCGCTAGAAACGCCTGAGGCGATCGCAGTTACGTTTTCGGTAGGTTCATGTTCAACAAAGCATAATTCAGCCCGTCTGAACGATCAGATCAGCTATCAACAGCTCAATCAACGGGCTAACCAAATCGCTCACTGCTTGACTGCACAGGGCGTAAAAAAAGGAACTCGCGTAGGTCTATGCCTACCGCGATCTGTAGATTTAGTCGCTTGTCTCATAGCTATCTTAAAAGCAGGCGGCACCTACATCCCTCTCGATCCAAGTCACCCGACCGACCGACTGCGTTATATCATCTCAGATGCTCAAATAGAGCTGCTTGTTACGACAACTCATTCAACTGAGAAGCTGTCGAATAAAGTCTCAACAACATTCTGTCTGGATGAAAAATCTTCTTTAGTTAGCTCACAGTCAGTAGAGAATCTTTCTCCTACCGCTAGCGCCGATGATACTGCATACCTGCTCTACACCAGCGGCAGCACTGGCAAGCCGAAAGGAGTGCCCATTCGCCATTTCAGCCTAACAAACTTTTTGGCATCAATGGCGCAGCTTTCTAGCATCAAAGCGAGCGATACGCTATTAGCCGTCACTACGTTAGGATTCGATATCGCCGCGTTAGAGATATTTCTGCCGCTGGTAACGGGTGCGCATTTGGTGATGACACCGCATGAAGCTACTTTAGATGGCCATCAGCTTGCCGCTCAGCTTGCCGACTACAATGTCACACTGATGCAGGCGACGCCCGCTACTTGGCGGCTATTGCTCGATACGGGCTGGCGAGGAAGCGCTAAGTTGAGAATGCTTTGTGGTGGTGAAGCTCTGGATTTTGCATTGGCACAACAGCTATTGAACGGTGTTTTGAGCTTTGGGGGCGAGCTGTGGAATCTGTAC
>JBARVS010000157.1:0-1956 GCA_049646385.1 Phormidesmis sp.
GCACATAAGTATATCGATAGCCCGGAGTTGATATCAGGACTCATAGAAGTTGTCAGTCAGATGCGGCACAAGAGAACAAATATCATGATTGCCAGCCAAGACCCTTCTTCAATACCCAATACCCTTATTGAACTGTCTAGCGAGATTATTCTACACAAATTCAATTCTCCAGCTTGGCTTAAACATATTCAAAAGGCTAATGCTGCTCTCAATAGTTTAACCTCTACCAAAATGGCAAATCTTAAACCCGGCGAAGCTTATATCTGGTCAAATAAAGCAACTGATGACGCCTTCATCAAAGACGCCGTGAAAATCCAATGTCGTCCAAGAGTTACTCAACACGGAGGTGCTACTAAAACGGCGCTTAGCTAGTGACTTCTCTTCCAAGGTGCGATGGTGAAGCCTTACCGAGGTGAATCACAGCCAAACGCGACCAGCTCCAAAACCAACTGCTCAAAAATATTCCTGGTCTAGTCACCAACGGCGACACTCACAACCGTTTAGCAGGCAACTTACATATCGCTATCCCTGGCATCCCGAACAGCGCTGCGATCGCCAGAGTCCGTCATAAAATTGCGATCTCTACTGGCTCTGCTTGCACATCAGGAGTCGAAGCACCGTCCCATGTACTGACCGCAATGGCCCTGCCCGAAGATATTGTTGAAGGCTCACTTCGGATAGGTCTCGGCAAGTTTACAACCGATGAAGATATAGAAACAGCAGCTAAGATCTTAACAGCCGAGATCAGGGCCATTCGAGAGCTGCTTTGAGTCGAGCGGCAACCCCCCAGGACACAACCTTCATCAAAATTCAACCATAACCGCCGACCGCTGAATTACCGAAGCGTAATGCTTGAACAAAATTTGCGGATCGTGCCCCGTCTGTTCAGCTACCGCCAGTGGGTTTGCCCCATTAGCCAGCGCATGACTAATTGCCGTGTGTCTGGTTGCATAAGGCTTACGATACTCAATATCTAACTTTGCTAAAACATTCTTCCATGCTCGTCGCCGAAAACCCCGATCATTGATTTCCTCCCCTTGTGGTGCAGGAAATATCAAATCATCGGGCTTACACTCTTTCGGTTTACGACGTAACAGCAGCTTTGCCACTTTGCTTGTTAGCATCACCGTACGAGCCTTCCCTGTTTTCGTAGATTTTCGTACGCCTCGTGACACTGACTCCCCGATCCATACCGTCGAAAAGTCATCCGCTATATGTTTCCATTGTAGAGCGGCCACCTCACCAAATCGACATCCAGTGCCAAACAAAAAGGTCACAAAATCGGTGTAGTGCCGGTAGTGATGATCGCCCCTAAACCCCTCTAATATCCGTTGCACCTCCTCAACAGTAAATGGTTTTACTTTTTGCTTGGGTGCAGGCTTTACCTGTTTTACAACAGAGGGCCAAGGATTTTCCGGCAAAGTCTGCTCCGCCCAAACCCAACAAGACTGCACTAGAATTACGTAATCCTTTACGGATCGCTCAGACACTTTTGACCGTAAATACTCCACAAAAGCCTGGGCCTCAGCTTGATTCACTGCTTCGGCCTCTTTGCACTTAAAGAACTTCTCCAAATGCTTTAGCACGGCATCGTACCGGCATAAGCTGCCTTGCTCCAAGCCCTTTACTTTAATCTGCGCCTCCATAAACTTCCGGAACATTCCAGTTACTTGGGTCTCGGCAGCTCTCTTGTTACTCTTGGGCGGTTTGTACTTTTTTAGCGTGGGGTCAAAGTTTCCAGAACCAATATCCAGCTCAATCTGAGTTGCTTTCTGCTGAGCCACCCTTCGGTTGACCGTAGAATTGGGTAAGCCAATCGCCATAGCATAGCGTTTGCCTCCATAGCTGAATCGAAGCCTCAGTCTACCCCCATCATTTTCGACCTTGACGAGACTGTTTTCAGCCACTTGGGTAGCTGAAGAAAGACGCTTAGTTGCGATCGCAGTAGTCAATGCT
>JBARVS010000158.1:0-3747 GCA_049646385.1 Phormidesmis sp.
GACTAGAACCTATGGCACGGGGGCAACGGGCTCGCGGCTGCTGAGCGGTCATCGGCCTTTGCACCGCGAGCTAGAGGTGGCGATCGCCCGGCTCAAAGGCACTGAGGATGCACTGGTGTTTAGCAGCGGGTATTTGGCCAATATTGGCACGGTGGCGGCACTGGTGGGCGATCGCGATCTGATCTTGAGCGACGAGTACAATCATGCCAGCCTCAAAAATGGCGCAACGCTCAGCGGCGCTGCTGTTTTTACCTACAGGCACAGTAGCCTCGAATCTCTCACTGAGCTGTTGACTGAACAGAGAGCGGCTTACCGTCGCTGCCTGATTTTGACTGATGGCGTGTTTGGCATGGATGGGGATATTTGCCCGCTGCCCGAAATTTTGGACTTGGGCGATCGCTTTGAGGCCATGGTAATGATCGATGAGGCCCATAGCGCAGGCGTGTTAGGTAAAACCGGGGCGGGCTGCGTGGAGCACTTTAACTGCCAGCATCGGAGCCTGGTGCAAATGGGCACGCTCAGCAAGGCGTTTGCCAGCTTAGGCGGCTATGTGGCCGGGAGCGCCGAGCTGATTGATTTTTTGCGAAACAGAGCGTCGAGCTGGATTTATACCACCGGACTTTCGCCCGCAGATACAGCGGCGGCTTTGGAGGCGTTGGCCCTTCTTCAGTCGGAACCCCAGCGGCTAGATCAGCTCCACCAAAACGCTCAATACCTCATGGGGCGACTAGACCAGCTTTTAAGCGAGCTGCCCAATGCCTACAGCGGCGACCTCAAACGGCTCTCTACTAACTCTGCTATTGTGTGCCTTCAGGTGAAAGACGCGGCCACTGTGCTGAGGTTGGGCAGGCGGCTCAAGGCTAGGGGTATTTTTGCTTCAGCCGTGCGTCCGCCCACCGTGCCTGTGAGTCGCCTGCGCCTGAGCGTTATGGCAACGCACACCCCAGACCAAATAGATCGGCTGATGAGGGCGCTGCTTTCGGCGCTGATGGATGACGACAATAGCTAAAGGAAGCTAGAGGAAGCTAGAGATCGCTGGCTAAATCACAAATGTTTCGGTATGGCAATAGTCTCCTAATGTCAGCTCAATTGAAAAGGGTTGGGCGATCGCCCCTCGAAAATAAGGGAGCTGAATAAAAGAATCATCTGGCTGAGCTATGACTGTAGCCAAAACGTTTTGCTGAGCGTCTAGCAGGCTGAGCGTTAGACGCGCGGGTAAAAGGCTGGCGTCTTGAGCGGGCTGAGCCTGCACACAAACCTTGTATTGATTTTCAGCTTCTGGGCGGATGGCGACGAGCAAAATTCCTTTTGCAGCGGTTTTCGCTGACAGGCTGATCGGCTTAAAGCGCTTGATGAATGTTTTATCTTGCAGGTGGTAAATACTGCGTAGCCGCATGGCGGGATGAGCCGACGATGCAAATAGCTGCGCTAAGGACTGCCAGTCTGCCTTGAACTGGCCTTGAAACCACTGGCTAAGCTGAAGAAGATTGCTTGCAGATGAAGGATTGAGATCGATGATTTGAGCAGAGGTTAGGGAGGCGGTGGAAGATTGTTTATCAGAGAGATGATTGATAAACTGATGAATTGCATATGACTTAACCAGCGTCGGCAGGCAGAAGGTAGGAGACTGATTTTGGGTGTTGATTTCTAAGAGCGATCGCTGCTTGAGTGAATACAGTACAGAAACTAGCTTGGCTGAACCCAGCAATGGTAGCGTTTGCTGAAGCTCTTTTAATGAAAGAGGAATCTCCTGGCCTGCTAGCCAGTAAAGTACGTCTATCTCAGTGCTTGAGAGCCGATTAAAAGATGGGGCTAGCCGCCGCAATATATCTGTAAAAAGAACAGAACTTTGCGCTAAAAAGTCATCAATTTGACCGTTAAAAATCTCTTGAATGACTCGCAGCGCCGCCTTAAGCGCTAGTGGATGCCCCTGACATCGGGCTACTAGCTCTGGCCATTGTTCTAGATTAGAAGCGGGCGTACTGGTGTGTGGTTTGGCCTGCCATAGCGTTTGTAGTAGCTCAATGGCGGCTGCTTTTGAAAGACTTGAGAGGATGAGCGATCGCCCGTTTTCACCCTGTTCATTCTCACCTTGACCAACCAAGTCAGATGGCCCTTCGATCCCCGTCACCACCACGCAGCTTCGTGAGCCTATGACCGATTGAAAAAACTCACGATAGCCCCGATGAGCCACCTGATAGTCTCCTGCAAGTACGCCAGATTGAAGAATCGCCTCCGTTCCCTCAAGCACAATCAGCAGCGGCTTTTGCCTCATCAAAGCTAGTAGCTGGTTCATGGTTTGATTGGCCTGCGGTACCTTCCCCAACTCCGATAAAATGCTCGCGCTCAGCTCATCTATTGACTGGCCAGTGAGCTGTCGCGATACTACGCCATCAAAGCTTTCACCGACCTGGGCGATGAGCTTTTTTACCAGCAGCGTTTTGCCGACCCCATGCAGCCCCCAAATGCCTACCAACCCACCCGTTGGCTGTCGCTGACTGGCCGACTCTGTCGCTGAGCTGGCTTGCGTTTCGCTGACCCAATGCGTTAGCTGAGCGAGTTCGTGGCTATAGCCAACCATTACAGCTGCCGCTGCTGATACAGAAATGCCGCTGTAAACTGTTTCACTGCCTGCCTTTAAGTCTCTTCTTTGTGATCCTTTTTTTAAGGCGTCGCCTGGTGCAGGAGAGCGTGAAGGATGCCAGTAAGCCTCCAGCTCTTCTTCGAGCGAAACGGTGGAAATAAGAGCGCTGTTTTTTAAAAGGTCAGCGGCGCTGCTCCCATCCGTGAAGTTAAATTGGGTTTCCCGCTTATGATTGGCTGCTGCGTAGGCTTCTAAAGCAACTCGAAAGTTTGTTTTACCGACAGATCGACCGAATACGTTAGAAAGCTGTTTCCATAGCTTGGGCGCAACGTCTCTCATTAAATAGTTGGTGCTATAGTCCGAGCTGGTGGCCATTTGCTCATAGGTTAGGCCGCGCCAGGTTCCTCTTAAAATCACTAGCTCAGGCTCTCGTAAATCCTGCCCAACGTTATTGATAACAGCATCGTTTAACCACTTCAGTGCAGCGTTCAAATCCACGGTTACCTCCTCAGCCTGCTAAAGCAGCACCTTTTCATACTCATGATTTTACGTATTGTTTGGCGTTTCACTTGCTAGGCTGTCAGCTCAAAATTTTAGCGATCGCGCCCAGCTAAAATACCTTTCTTATTGAGTTTGGTTCTTAATAAGTATCAGATTAATATACTTGACTGCGGTGAGCACTGCTGTCTTAAGGGTGACAACCATTGCGGCATACACAATCACCATAATAAATAATGGTTTGCTAATTTTTGCAGCAGAGCCCTGATTAAAAGCAGTTACATGCTTGAAATCTAGGCAAGCTCCTTTGAAAGAAAGATAATTGATACATAAAAAAGTGGCGCAAATTTATATGTAGCTTTACGTAAATTTCACAATACGTCAGAAACAATATGTCAGAAATGGGTAAAAAAACATATTGGGATTGTGTTACGGCCTTCGGCTTATTTTGTCAGGAATGGCTTGACTTATGAATTTTTATCAGGCTATGATTTGCCTTATGAGTATCCAGCCTGCACTTCTATACGTTTTTGGCACTAGCCTCCTTAGCCTCAGCAGGCTTGGCAGACTGCTGCTGCGCGGCTGCGCATAATATTTTTTACACCCAACCTATAGACTTTTTAGCTGAGCGCCTTTGCTTTTAGCTTTTTTGCTGTCGCCCTTTA
>JBARVS010000159.1:0-8809 GCA_049646385.1 Phormidesmis sp.
CGGTGAGCTAGCCAGAGCCGGGGGCCGCGTGGTTAAAAACGTGGCGGGCTATGACCTAATGAAGCTGATGACCGGCAGCTATGGCAGCTTAGGAATTTTGAGCGAGCTGACGTTTCGGCTTTATCCAGTGCAGGCTTGCTCGCGATCGCTCATCCTAGCGGGTGATTCTCGGGCGATTGAGGCAGCAACAGCGGAGGCGAGACTTTCTGGGCTGACGCCAGTGGCGCTGGACGTGCTATCCGGATCGCTAATGATGAGCTTGGGCGTCGGTGATTTGGGTCGCGCGCTGGTGGCTCGCTTTCAAGGCATTGAGGCGGGCGTGGCGGAACAGACGGCAAGGCTCAAAAAAATTGCAACCACGCACAGCATGAGCTGCCAGCAGCTAGAAGGCTCGGCAGATGAGGACTTTTGGGCGCGATCGCAACAGTCAATCAAGCCCGACACCTTACTGTGCAAAGTTGGACTTAGGCCCAGCGGCATCCCTTGGCTAATAGAGCTAGCCGATCAGGTAATGCCGGGGGCGCAAGTACGGCTGTATGGCAGCAGCGGGCTAGGGTGGATACAGGCTGATCAGGCTCATTCTATAGATAAAACGGTGGATAAAACGGTGAGCGGGCTGGTGGAGCTGCGATCGCACTGTCAAAAAAACGCAGGCTTTTTAACCGTGCTACAAGCTAGCCAAAACATTAAGCAGTCGATAGACGTATGGGGCTATAGCGGCAATGCTTTAACCGTAATGAGTGATATCAAACAAACGTTTGACCCGCAGAAAATTTTGAGCCCTGGCCGATTTGTTGGCAAGCTTTAGAAGACTTTTGAAAACTTAGCGTCCCTTTGGCTGATCTCTTTCTACCGATGGGTCGAAAGACCTGCCCACAGGCATAAAAAAGGGAAGCGTGCTGAGTAAAGTCCACTCAACAACCCGGCAAACGAGTAGGATCGACAATGGATAAATTTTAGGAGAAACTACCTCATGAGTATGACCTTGAAAGTACCTTCAATTAAGTGTGAAGGCTGCGGCGAGACGATTACGAAAGAAATCAAGGTTCACGATGCGGATGCTACCGTCAATGTGGACATTGCTAATAAAACAGTTGAAGTCAATTCGGATAGCTTGTCTGAGTCTTCTGTGAAGCAGGCGATTACGGCAACGGGGCATGAAGTTGCGTAATCACTTCCAAGCCATTAATTAATGTCATTACGCCAGTGGCTATGGCTTTGCCTGCTGTCTGTGCTGTGGGGCAGCGCCTTTATTTTTATGGAGGTAGCGCTGTCAACGTTTTCTCCGGTGCTGATTGTCACCGGGCGAATGAGCATTGCCGCTGTGGTACTCAACGGCGTGCTGTGGCGTCAGTCAAAGCACAGGGGCGCTTCACGGCAGTCAATGCCGCTGGCTTTGTGGCTTAAGTGCGGCGGGCTGAGCTTGCTTAATAACCTTGTACCCTTTGGCTTGGTTGTATGGGGCCAGCAGCATATTAGCGCCAGCCTAGCGTCTATTTTAATTGCGGCTGCGCCCTTGTTTACGGTGGTGCTCGCTACCTTTTTAGTTGGCGAGCGATTGACCTTAATAAGAAGCATGGGCGTTGCTTTGGGGTTTGCAGGGGTGATTGTGCTGGTTGGCCCGGAGGTTCTGCGCGGCTTTGACCTCAAGGGGCTGGGGGAGCTAGCTATTTTAGGCGCAGCGCTCTCTTATGCGGTGGCTGGGTTTATCGGTAGGCGATTCAAGGCAATGCCGTCTCAGCTGCTCTCAACGATGACGCTCACCATGGGCGCACTGATGATGATGGGGCTAACGGGTGCGATCGCGCTAGCTTCTCATCAACCTTTAATCACAGGATGGCGCTGGTCGGCTGGTCTATCCGTCGTTTGCTTGGGCCTATTCTCTACGGCTAGCGCCTATCTTATTTACTACCGACTGTTGGCGCAGGCTGGCGTTGTTAACACGTCTCTCGTTTCGTTTTTGGTGCCGTTGAGCACGTTAATACTGGGCGCGACGTTTTTGGGTGAGCGGTTAGATGCGGCCTCTATTGTCGGCATGATGCTTATTTTGGTCGGGCTTGCTGTTTTGGACGGGCGAATGCTGAAAAGATTTCGAGCAGCGCGGTAGATCAAGGTCTGCTGATATCTGTACTGCAAGCTGTCTCTTTAGCACGATGTACTGATGCTGGTTGATACGGTTGAGTTAAGTGAATACAGGCAGCGAATGATTAGGAGCATAGAACGTTGGGAAATAAAGAGGAAAATAAAGAGCCGCAGCAGGTTTATGCAGACTTACAGGAAGGCGGAAAAAAGATTGTGAGCAAGGTGAATAACGCTATTGAAAGGGCAGGTAAGCAGGTTGCTAAAGGGGCTGCTGATTTGATTCCACAGCAGAAAACCGAAGAGATTACCGAAGAGGCTATTAAAGCAGCGGTCGATCAGGCGTTAGATATTATAGAAGTAGCGGGCGATCGCGTCCGAGAGCGCAGCATGAATGCCGAAAGGGTCACGATAGAGGCGGGTGTCGGCATCTTTAACGTGGTACAGCTAAGAATTAGAACGGATATTCCTGAGATAGGCGATCCTAAAAGTGATGAGACAAAGGCGGCTAGCTTATGACGACTCCCCCTAGGAACATTATGGTGAAATGCCCACAGTGCCAGCGGATCTATATCGACTGGTTTACGCCTGCCAT
This sequence comes from Phormidesmis sp., assembly GCA_049646385.1. Classification (GTDB taxonomy): domain Bacteria; phylum Cyanobacteriota; class Cyanobacteriia; order Phormidesmidales; family Phormidesmidaceae; genus Phormidesmis. Next base: position 2,675 of record JBARVS010000159.1, read on the forward strand.
TGGTGAGCTAGGAACGGGAGAGGGGCCAAGCACAGTGTGTTCTAAGTGCGGACATCGCTCTCGGATTAGTGATTTTAGCGAGACCAAGGGAGTCTTTACAAAGAAATAGATAGCGGGTGATCGCACTAGCTGTGCGCTTAACTTTTTACTCTGCGGTTCCAGGAGCGGGTTCAGGCAGAGGCGTGGCCCCATCACCAATGCCGCCGTTTGGCTCAACAGGAATAGGCGCTGACGGTTCGACTGACGGCGGTGGCGATGCTTCTGGAGATTCACCCAAAAAATATTGGGCCTGCTCGCGCAGTGAATCGGCGGGGCCTGTTTGTCCCGACTGCTCTAACAAATCAGCAGCCTTTAAGAAATCGGCAACCACCTTGTCAATCACGTCTCTGGGCAGATCGTTCGGGCTGGTATTCCCTGTGTTTGATGTAGTCAGATAAGCCTGACCGATCACGGACTCGGCGCGACCTAAGTAGGCACCCGGATCGGTATCATTGAGTTCGATAGCCGCTGTGTAGGCTTCAATGGAGTCGGCATACTTTTCAGACAAAGAAAGATCGTAGGCGCGGCTAAAGACCTGTTCGTATTCGCTGGCAGGGCGAACTTCGATTTGATAGTTGCCGCCATCTCCGGCAAATGAGCTAGCGATCGCACTATACTCACCCGAAGTCGGTAGCTTTAATACAATCGTAGAGTTGAGCGTACCGCCGTAATCATCATTAGAGGTGATGACCTCACCATCTGGGCCTTTTAGCACTAGCAAAGTGTCAAACTCTTCGCTTTTTAGCTCAATGGTCATCACCGCACCCGACTCCCCCTCAAAAGTATAGGCGTCTTGCATAGGCGCGAGCATACCCTGCTGTTGCAGCAGCGTTTGAGCCAAAGCGGACTGGTGAGCCATGCCAGCTACTCCGCTTGCAACGGCGGCTGCGATCAAGCCCTTACCTATAGGACTACTTATAGAACAGGGCAAGGTTTTAAGTGCTTTTATGTTCACCAGCTTTCTCATAGTGCTTTTTTAGATTGGTAGTTTACAAACATCGTCTGCCCAAACCTTAGAATACTTACCAGCTCTGCTGGTATCTTATGGGACACTATGGTAGCTGTCTTTACAGGCTACTCTGAGAAGGAAACCTGTGGTCGTTAGGGCAAATCATCTGGCAAGTCATCTGGCAAATTATTTGGCAAATCATCTGTGGAGTAGAGTGTGGAGTAGAGGCATGAGCATGGCGCTGCTGCTGTTAGTGGTGGCACAGTCTGCTGATGTCGCTGCTGCAAATGCTACTGAGGCGACCCGCCAAATCCAGGGAATGGAGATCGAGGAAACGGAAGCAACCACTGAGCTACCCGAGGAAGTTCCAGAAGAGATTTTGCGGACGGAAATCATCACAGAGGCGCGATCGCCCCTGACTGGAGAGCCGCTAAGCGCCGCCAGCTACGCCCAACTACAGGCAGAACTGGCCGCTCCTGCAGGCGGCAACCTAGTTAACCAAGACCTTCGCTATCTTATCTATCTGCTACAGCTCAGGCGAGCGGTGAAGCCGATTATTCCCTTTCTATAGCTGACTCTCTTAGCCGCTAGCCAGTTGCAGCTAGCCAGCCATCAGCCTCCGGGTTTTTCTGAGGCTTTTTCCTAAAGAGTCAGCTAAAGGAACTAAGTTTTGTTAAGCTAACAAACATATCAAAAACACATTAATAAACGCACTGTTTTCTTGTGCGAACATTTTTTCGCTGAATTTCATTCAGATTTAACTTTACGCGATCCCCAGGTAGTTTATATGGCGTCAACGATTGCTCTTGAGCAAATTGAACGGGTGGTTTGGAACCAGCACCAAAATCCCTTCGAGGTATTGGGGCCGCATCCGATTGAAAAAGACGGTAAGCAGGCTTGGGTGGTTCGCAGCTATTTGCCCAAGGCTGACGCTGCCTGGGTGCTCGTGCCCGAGGCTCGCAAAGAGTATGCGATGAGCAACGAGCAGCATCCCCATTTCTTTGAGGCAATCGTTGACGTCGAGGAGCTAGTTAGCTACCAGATTCGCTACAAGGAAGGTGCGTGCGATCGCGTCGTCTACGACCCATACGCCTTCAAATCACCTGAAATAACCGATCTCGATGTGCATTTGTTCGCTGAGGGCAAGCACCAGCGCATTTATGAAAAAATGGGCGCACATCCCATCACCAAGGCAGGCATTAGCGGTGTGTATTTTGCAGTATGGGCACCCAACGCGCGCAACGTGTCGGTAATGGGTGACTTTAATCAATGGGATGGCAGACAGCATCAAATGCGCAAGGGAAACAGCGGCATTTGGGACTTGTTTATTCCTCAGCTCAAAGCAGGCGACTCCTACAAATACGAAATTAAAAACCTGGATGGGCACATCTACGAAAAGTCTGATCCCTACGGCTTTCGGCAGGAAGTACGGCCTAAGACCGCCTCTGTTGTTGCAGACTTAACTGCTTACAGTTGGCATGACAGCGACTGGATGGAGCATCGTCGCCAAACGGATGCGACAAGTCAGCCAGTGTCGGTCTATGAGGTGCACTTAGGATCGTGGCTTCATGCCCCCTCAGCCGAACCCGCAAAGCAGGCAGACGGCAGCAATGCGCCCGTCGTTACCGTAGCCGACCTAAAGCCAGGTGCGAGGTTTTTAACCTACCGAGAGCTAGCCGCTAAGCTCATTCCCTACGTTCAAGAGATGGGCTTCACTCACATTGAGGTCATGCCGATTGCCGAGCATCCTTTTGACGGCTCATGGGGCTATCAGGTGACGGGCTATTTTGCCCCGACTTCTCGCTACGGTAGCCCAGAAGATTTTATGTACTTTGTCGATCAGTGCCATCAGCATGGCATTGGCATCATTGTGGACTGGGTACCAGGGCATTTTCCTAAAGACGGCCATGGTCTCGCCTTTTTTGACGGCACTCACCTGTACGAACATGCCGACCCCCGGCGCGGTGAGCATAAAGAGTGGGGCACGCTGGTGTTCAACTATGGTCGCAACGAGGTGCGCAACTTTTTGATTGCCAATGCGCTGTTTTGGTTCGATAAGTACCATATCGACGGCATTCGCGTAGATGCGGTGGCTTCTATGCTGTATTTGGACTACTGCCGTGAGCCGGGTGAGTGGGTAGCCAACGAGTATGGCGGCAGGGAAAATATTGAAGCGGCAGAATGCCTCAAGCAGGTAAACCACGTTCTCTTTAGCCACTATCCAGGGGCGCTTTCAATCGCAGAGGAATCAACCTCATGGCCGATGGTGTCCTGGCCGACTTACGTGGGCGGCTTAGGCTTCAACCTAAAGTGGAACATGGGCTGGATGAATGACATCCTTGACTACTTTGAGATGGATCCTTGGTTCCGTCAGTTTCACCAAAACAACATCACGTTTAGCATTTGGTACGCCTTTAGCGAAAACTTTATGCTGGCGCTCTCGCACGATGAGGTGGTGCATGGCAAAAGCCACATGATTGGCAAAATGCCGGGTGACGACTGGCAAAAAATGGCGAACCTGCGGGCGCTGTTTGCCTATATGTATGCTCATCCCGGCAAAAAGACTTTGTTTATGGGCATGGAGTTTGGTCAGTGGAGCGAGTGGAACGTATGGGGCGATTTGGAATGGCATCTGTTGCAGTTTGAGTCACACAAGCAGCTTAAATACTGCCTGGAGCGGCTCAACTTTTTGTATCGCCGCGAGCCCGCGCTGTATACGCAAGACTTTTCTCAAGAAGGCTTTGAGTGGGTGGACTGTAGCGATAATAAACATAGCGTTGTGTCGTTCATTCGCTTCGACAAAGAGAGCGATGAGTTTATCTTAACGGTGTGCAACTTTACGCCTCAGCCGCACAGTCACTATCGGGTTGGCGTCCCTACCAAGGGCTATTACCGCGAGATTTTCAACAGTGACTCTCGTGAGTTTGGCGGTGCTAATATTGGCAACTTGGGCGGCAAGTGGTCGGAGGACTGGACGTTTCATTCTCGCCCCTATTCGCTAGATTTAACGCTGCCACCGCTGAGCGTGATTATGCTTAAGCTAGACGCGCAGAAAACCGAGGCGGCGATGCTGCCTCATGGGAACTCCGACGAGGATAGCTGAAGCTAAAGCTCTGTTTGCTGCTCAAAGGTGCTACGAATTGCTTAGACACTAGCTTTTGATATTGCTGGGTAGAAGCAGGCACTGCTCAAGCTGGGAGGGTTGGTTCTGGAAGTTTTGGGTCAGTGGCTGTTGAGGGTTGCAATTGCGCCTGCGGGCAGAGAGCACAAGGATGCACGCTCGTTTACCTTACTTAATAGAAGCAATGTGGAACAGCTTGGGAGCGGTATGGCATCAAAGTATGACTATGAGCTAGTGGTAATTGGCGCTGGTTCGGGTGGGTTATCGGCAGCAAGGCGGGCGGCGAAGCTGGGAAAACGGGTGGCGATCGCCGAAAAAAATCACGTTGGTGGCACCTGCGTTAATCGGGGCTGCATTCCTACTAGGCTGATGGTTTATGCCGCAGAGTTTGCTAAGCAGCAGCAGCTAGCGGGCGACTATGGCTGGGTAAATCAAAAGCGACGCTCGGATCGCGTGTTTGACTGGGCGAGCTTTAGGCAGACGATGGATGGCCATGTGCGATCGCTGCGAAAAAGACAGGCTGAATCGTTGGAAAATATTGACATACTGCGAGGACAGGCTGAATTTATCGACGCGCACACGCTGAAAATAGATGAGCGCAAGGTCACCGCTCAATTTGTGCTGATAGCGGTGGGCTCGCGGCCAAAAATGCCTGACATTGAGGGAATAAACTATGCGATGGATTCGCGAGACGTTTTGAATTTGGAGTCGCTGCCAGAGTCTCTTTTGGTCGTAGGTGGCGGCTATATTGGCATAGAAATAGCGCAGGTGATGCGCTGCTACGGCTGCGAAGTAACGGTTGTAGAATCAAATCCTTATGTGCTAGATGGATTTGACTGTGATGTGCAAAAAAGAGTCAAGCAGCTCCTCATTGACGATGGCATAAAAGTAGTTGACGATGCGCGACTGAAGAAAATTGAGAGAGTGGATAGCGCTTTGGCAGCTACTTTAGGAAACGGGAAGACGGTAGAAGCGGATAAAATACTCTGTGCCTTGGGCCGAACGGCGAATATCGATACGCTTAATTTGGCGGCGGTAGATGTGATTACCCACAAGGGCAAGATTGTTGTTGATGAGCAAAAGCGCACTCAGGAAGAGAGTATCTTTGCGGTGGGTGATTGCACCGATACGATAATGCTGACGCCAGTGGCGATCGCCGAAGGAAAAGCCGCCGTAGAAGCTATGTTTGAGGGCAAAGCCGCCAAGCTAGACTATCGCTGGGTGCCCTCTGCCGTATTCTTGCATCCAGAGGTGGCGATGGTAGGGCCAACCGAGGAAGAGGCTAAAGATCAAGGCGAAGACTTTGAGATCGTCAGCACGACGTTTACGCCTTTGCGGTATGCAATTTCGGCTGAGCCGTTAGAAGCGATGATTAAGCTGATTGTGCGCTCTAGCGATCAGCAAATTTTGGGGGTGCATATGGTTGCGCCACGGGCGGCTGATTTGGTGCAGGCTCTGGTGCCTGCGCTGAAAAAGGGGCTGAGCGTAGATGAGCTGAGGGAGATTATTCCGATTCATCCTTCTACAGGGGAAGAGATTTTCTCACTTTAGAGTCAGGAGTATAGACTGTGAGAAGCTTTGTAAGTATTAGTCTGATTGCCTGAGTGAAGATAGTATAGACAAAGTATCGGTTCTAGCTTTTAAGGAATGAGGAAAGGTCTCATGTCGATGACAACTGACGACTTATTGGCCAGGATAACTGTCAATAGGGAAATTTTAAGCGGGAAGCCAATCATCCGAGAGATGAGAATCTCGGTGGCGATGATTCTGGAGCTTTTGGCAAAAGGTGCTGCTATGCAAGAGATTTTGGAAGACTATCCAGAATTAGAGATGGCTGATATCCAAGCAGCGCTGCTGTATGCCCATCATCTGATGGAGAATGAGGATATTTTTGAGCGGACAGCCTCCTAGCAATGAGGTTCTTGCTGGATGTTAATGTAGGTGGCGCAATCACTACACTGCTATTAGAAGCAAAACACGACGTTGATTTTGTCAGCCGTGTGAATCTTGCTATGGATGACGATGA
>JBARVS010000160.1:0-5887 GCA_049646385.1 Phormidesmis sp.
CCTTGGCATCAAGTTCGCCAGCGGCATACTTAGCAGCAAAGACTTCTACGCCTACCTGCTTAATTTTAGAAGCATTGCCAGCTGCGCCAAACTTCTCGTAACGATCCGTACAAACCTGCTTCATGTATTTGATAGAAGGCTTGAGGAAGTGGCGAGGGTCAAAGTTTTTAGGATCAGCATCAGCCGCTTCACGAATGGCAGCGGTAATTGCCAAACGGTTGTCGGTGTCAATATTCACCTTGCGAACGCCGTTTTTGATGCCCTTCTGAATTTCTTCAACCGGGACGCCGTAGGTTTCAGGAATCGCACCGCCGTGCTTGTTGATAATCTCTAGCCACTTTTGCGGCACAGAAGAAGAACCGTGCATCACGAGGTGAGTGTTGGGCAGGCGCTTGTGAATTTCAGCAATCCTGTCGATCGCCAAAATTTCGCCCGTTGGCTTGCGAGTGAACTTATATGCGCCGTGGCTAGTGCCGATCGCAACTGCAAGCGCGTCCACCTGAGTGGCCTCTACAAACTGAGCGGCTTCTTCAGGGTCAGTAAGCAGCTGGTCTTTGTCGAGCTTACCTTCAAAACCGTGGCCGTCTTCAGCTTCGCCCTGACCCGTTTCGAGTGAGCCCAAGCAGCCTAGTTCGCCTTCTACGCTGGCACCAATAGCGTGAGCAACTTTAACAACTTCGCGAGTGACGCTAACGTTGTAGTCAAAGCTAGCGGGAGTTTTGGCGTCTTCTTCTAAGGAGCCGTCCATCATCACGCTAGTGAAGCCGTTGCGAATGGCTGAGTAACAGGTGGCAGGGCCATTGCCGTGATCCTGGTGCATCACGATGGGAATATGAGGATAGGACTCAACCGCTGCCATCACGAGGTGCCGCAAAAAATGCTCGCCTGCATAGCTGCGCGCACCGCGAGAAGCCTGCAAAATCACAGGGCTATCAGTTTCGTCGGCAGCCTGCATGATTGCTAAGATCTGCTCTAGGTTATTTACGTTAAATGCGGGAATCCCGTAGCCCTCTTCAGCCGCGTGATCTAGCATTAGCCGCATAGGTACAAGCGCCATTCCATATCCTCCTAAATGATTTCTTGCCGGGTGGCAAACCTAATGTTTGATTTATTAGGTCTAGTTGAACTTAAGTCACAAACCTAAAATAAATATTAGGTTCTTATAGATTTAATACTAAGTCAAAATACTCCGCTGTGATGATCTGTTTTTTGATCTGCTTTATTCAGCGGGCTAAAAAAATGGGTCGCCTGGGATTCGAACCCAGGACCAGTCGGTTAAAAGCCGAATGCTCTACCACTGAGCTAGCGACCCCCATTTTGCTTTTATTAAAGCTGTGCAAAGGCTTGGTTTACCTGTCTTCTGGCCCGTTTTTTGGCCTGCCTTTCGGGTAACCCTTGCACGGTTATTAAATGTACCACACGGACTGAACCTACTAAAAAAAACTTTGTGCAGGTTCAGTCTTTCGCCTGCTTTTGCAGGAGCGTCTTGCCCCTTATGCGGGCTCGGCGGGTAGGTCGGTGACGGCTTCTAGATATTGGGCGTCAATTAAAAACGAGCCAATGTCGAAGCGAACGCCTAAGTAGCCGCCCGGTTTGCGCGATCGCACCACCCCTTCTTCACCCACGCCCACCAAATCAGGCGGACGCAGCATCGGCATGGTGTCATCTGTTTTTAAGTAAGGGGGTGGGTAGGCAATGCGCACGCGATCGCCCACCTGGAATGTAGCCTCAGCCATAGCGTTACACCTCTAGCTCCAAAATAGCTCTGAGAAATTTACGGCACCTGCCAAATACGATTATGGTATTTTTCTGGCTCAGCGCAAGGATCGGGATTTGAGCCGTGTGCATGTCCATGGTGACCATGTCCAGGGCTGTGTTCGGGGCTATGTCCATGGTCGTGACCATGCCCGTGACCATGATCATGTCCATGGCTGTGTCCATGCCCGCTGCGATCTGCCTCGCTGGTGGCAACGATACGGAACTTACACATTTCGCAGTTCATCGCCACTTGGCCCGTTTGGGTCTCTATTTCTCTGTCGCGCAGCACCTTAATCAACTGAGGATGAATCCCCATTTCTGGCAGCATCACCACTTCAGCGTCAGGATAAATCGCCTGCTGCTGCAAGGCAATGCTCTCAATTTTTTCCATCAGCACCCCGGTAAACATAAAGTACGGCAGCACAATGATGCGCTTGGGGGCATAGAGGCGCGATCGCCGAAAACCCTCTTCTAGGCGAGGGTGGGCAATGCCAATAAAGCAGGTTTCAACCGTGTGATAGTTACTGCCTTCCCACATCACGCGAGCTAGCTTGTACACATCCCCATTGGCATCCGGATCGCTCGATCCGCGCCCGATAAACAGCAGCACGGTGTCTTCACGGGCAATGCCGTTAGGATTATGTGCAGGCGTATCTAACATAGCCAGCCGAGTTTTCCACAGCTCAAAAATAGCGGGCGTCATCCCAAAGTGACGGCCATAGTGAAACGTAACTTGTGGATGGCGAACCCTAGCGCGATCTAGCTCGTTAGTCACGTCAAACTTGTTGTGGCGAGCGGCAAACAGCAGAATCGGCAGTACAGAAATATCGGTATAGCCTTGCTCCACGCACTGATCGACACCCGCTTGAATGCTGGGCTCTGTGAGTTCTAAAAAGCAGGGAATTACCGGACGAGAAGGATCTAGCCTGTGGTAGATATTGGCAAAATCGATCAGGTCTTGGCGGCCCTTTGGGTTACGAGTGCCGTGGCCCACCATGAGCAAGGGCCGCTTTATAGGAAGTGAGGGCAAATCGCTTTCGTGCTTTTTGGCGGGCTCTTTTGCGGGCGTAGTTAACGTATCAAAGGTTTGAATCAAAGTCATAGATAATGGCCTCTATCGTCCGTGCAACGCGGGATAGAGGATAAAGAAATAGGATGAATGTAAGCTCGTAAACAGAAGCTTTTGCAGGTGTTCTGACTTTGACAGTTGCGGCACAGTGCTGGATTTTCACCAGGCTTTCCCTGAAGTTGCTTTTTGTTCACTTGTCCAAGCTGGACTTTCGTTATCCTATCGACTTCTCTATGCTGTGGGCGCAATCTACAGAATTATGTGATGATTTGAATCCCATGACTTTAAAAGAGCAGGTTCGCCGCGTATTAGATGAAAGCGATACTTCGGCTGGGCTAGCGGTGAATGGCGCGATCGCCCTGCTAATCCTGCTATCAGCAGTCCTGTTTGCGATTCAGACCTATTCTCTACCTGCTTCAGTTCAAAACTGGCTACAAATCGCCGACCAGGTTCTTTTAGCCATTTTTACCTTTGAGTATTTAGCTCGGCTGTGGTCTTCCAACCGACGCATCAAGTTCATTTTCAGCCTCTATGGTCTGATCGATTTGGTCGCCATTTTGCCATTTTTGCTGGGCTTTTTAGATACGCGCTTTTTACGATTGGTTCGCTGGCTACGGATTTTGCGACTGGCCCGATTCTTTGAAGAAAAAATCTGGTTTGCCAGAATCAGCGGCTACGAGGGTCTGATTTTTGCCCGCATTTTATTCACGCTGTTTGCGATTGTTTTTATTTATGCAGGCGCTATCTACCAAACAGAGCATGAAACCAACAGTGAAACCTTTGTCACCTTTTTAGATGCCGCGTACTTTGCCGTTGTAACGATGACAACCGTTGGCTACGGCGATATCACACCCACCTCGCAGGCTGGGCGCGGCCTCACCATCGCCATGATTTTGACGGGCATTGCCCTAATTCCGAGGCAAATAGGCCAGCTCATTCAGCAGTTTACCAAGGTGCAAAACTCAACGCGCGTCACCTGTAACGCCTGCGGGCTGCTAGGCCACGACACCGACGCCCGGTTTTGCCGCCGCTGTGGAGCTGCTTTACCAGAGCCTGCTCAAGTCATTCCGCCCACGTCTGCTGCTGCCGGGGCTCCTTTAACCAAATCTGCCATCAATGACGTAGATTAAGCTGAATCTAAGGATGTCGCTAGAAAAGACATGCTCAATTTTTCTTGATTTGTTGAGTAACCCAGCGATAAACCGAGCTAAACCTTGACCCACATCTCGCCATGTATAAGTTACAATTGGTTACGCTTTCTTTAGAATGATGTAATTATTCATTGCGATCGCAGCAAGTCCCAACAGCACTATTCCCAACAGCACTATTACAGCATCCACAAAGATATCAAAAGACCGCTTTTTAATGCTCACCGAGCTTCTCAGTGAGCCCGCAATCGTCGGCATTACAGCCATCCCAGAGTCACCCAGAGATCTCATGAGTATTCCCATTCGCAACGTCGCCATCATCGCCCACGTAGACCACGGCAAAACCACCCTCGTTGACTCTCTGCTAGAGCAGTCCGGCATTTTTCGCGACAACGAAGCCGTCCCCACCTGCGTGATGGACTCTAACGATTTGGAGCGCGAGCGAGGAATCACCATTCTTTCTAAAAATACGGCGGTTCACTACAAAGAAACGCTGATCAACATTGTGGATACGCCAGGGCACGCGGACTTTGGCGGCGAAGTAGAGCGCGTACTTGGCATGGTAGACGGCTGCTTGCTGATTGTAGATGCCAATGAAGGCCCTATGCCTCAAACCCGATTCGTCTTGAAAAAGGCATTAGAAAAAGGGCTGCGTCCGATTGTAGTGGTTAACAAAATCGACCGACCCAGAGCCGACCCTCACGTCGCGGTTGACAAGGTGCTTGACCTGTTTTTAGAGCTGGGCGCAGACGACGACCAGTGCGATTTTCCTTATCTTTTTGCCTCCGGTTTAGCGGGCTTTGCCAAAGAAAAGATGGAGCATGAAGACAAAAACATGGAGCCTTTGTTTGAGGCTGTTTTGCACCATGTCGCGCCGCCCATTGGCGATCCTGACAAGCCATTGCAGCTTCAGGTCACCACGCTCGACTATTCAGACTACCTGGGCCGGATTGTGATCGGCAAGGTGCACAACGGCACCATTCGTCAGGGCGAGCAAACGGCGCTGATAAAAGAAGACGGCTCGATTGTGAAAGGCAAAATTACTAAGCTGATGGGCTTTGAAGGGCTCGCCCGCATTGAAATTAAAGAGGCGACGGCTGGCAACTTGGTGGCAGTCGCGGGCTTTGCCGATGCCAATATTGGTGAGACGATTACCTCTGCTACCGAGCCTCAAGCTTTGCCGCTGATTAAAGTAGATGAACCGACGCTGCAAATGACCTTTGCGGTGAATGACTCGCCGTTTGCAGGGCAAGAGGGCGATTTTGTTACCTCTCGTCAGCTGCGCGATCGCCTTTTCCGTGAGCTAGAAACCAACGTAGCTTTGCGCGTAGAGCCCACCGACTCCCCTGATCGCTTTGCGGTTTCGGGCCGAGGCGAGCTTCACTTAGGCATTTTGATTGAAACGATGCGCCGAGAAGGGTACGAGTTTCAGGTTTCTCAGCCTCAGGTGATCTATCGCGAAGTCAACAGCAAGCCCTGTGAGCCGTTTGAGCAGCTCGTGCTAGACGTACCTGAAGACGCGGTGGGCGGCTGTATGGAGCGCTTGGGCACTCGCAAAGCTGAGCTGCAAGACATGATGATTTCAGGTGATGGCCGCGCTCAGCTAGAGTTTGTGGTGCCTGCTCGCGGGCTGATTGGCTTTAGAGGCGAGTTTATGCGGGCCACTCGTGGCGCTGGCATTATGAACCACAGCTTTTTAGAGTATCGCCCGATGTCTGGCGATATTGACACGCGCCGTAACGGGGTGCTGATTTCTTTTGAGGAAGGAACGGCGACGTTTTACGCGCTGAAAAACGCTGAGGATCGAGGCGTTTTCTTTATTGAGCCAGGGACTAAGGTATACAAGGGCATGGTTGTGGGCGAGAATAACCGCCCGCAGGATCTGGAGCTAAATATCTGTAAGGCTAAGCAG
>JBARVS010000161.1:0-8776 GCA_049646385.1 Phormidesmis sp.
GGTCGTTTTGTGCCTGAGAAAGGGCCGCATCTGGCGATTCAGGCGGCGCTGAAAGCAGGGTATTCTATCGAGATTGCTGGGCCGATTAGCAACAAGACGTATTTTGAAGAGAGCGTGCTGCCGCTGATTGATCAAAAGCAGGTGAAATATTTGGGTCATCTTTCCCATAGCGAGGTTAAGCAGGCGCTGAAGCGAGCCAGCGTGTTTATCAATACCCCGATGTGGGAGGAGCCCTATGGGATAGTCTATGCGGAGGCTTTGGCTTCGGGAGCACCTGTGGCTACGTTTAATCGGGGGGCGGCAGCAGAGATTTTAACCGACCGCTGCGGCGTGGTGGTGAAAGAGAGAACCGTTGAGGCGTTAGCAAGAGGCGTTGTTGAGGCGGCCAAGCTTTCTCGGCACGATTGCCGCGATCGCGCTGAGTCTTTTTGCCATATTGATGCGATGGTAGAGGGCTATGAGCGGCTATATCAAAAGCTGATTGCGAGACAGCAGCACAATGAGAGACTCGCGCGGCAGGAGGCGATCGCCGTGAACGTCGCGCTTGCTTCAGCAAAGTCACCCCTGAATGAAATGAATATTGCTAGCTAGTTTTGTTCGCTAGCGGCCTTGATATATAGCCGATGTATAGCGATCAGGCACTGTCGTGAGAATTGCGTTTTATCTAAATTTACAGGGGGCCGGACACTGCCGCCGTTTTGAGGCGATCGCTCGCCATTTACCCAAAGACTGCGAGCTAGCCGCTGTTGGCATGGACGGCCCACCGCCCGTTTTTGATAGAGATACAGATATTGGCAACCGGGTAAAACGGGTCAGCCTACCCAGCTTTGCAGCCCCGCCCGATAATCCGTTCTTACAGCAGCAGACCTCAAATGACTATCACGGCCTAGCTATCAATCGCGGTGGCAATGCGGCCTTTACGCTGGCGATGGTTTCTTTTTTAAGCGAATGGCAGCCGGATTTGCTGGTTGTTGATGTTGGTTTGGAAGCCTCGATTTTAGCGCGGATGTGCGGCATTCCAACGGTATATGCTCGTCAGCACGGCAGGCGCTGGGACAAAGGCCATACTTTAGCTTACGAATGGGCCTGCGGGCTGCTGGCTCCTTTTGCCATGCGCATGGAACAACATGATTGTCCTCCGTGGATTCGTGAAAAGACGTTTTACAGCGGTGGATTCTGTCGGTTCTCAGGGCGATCGCGACCGTCTACCGCGCCGTCTGACTATGCGCAAGATCGGCCAAACCTGCTAGTGATGACCGGGTTTGGGGGAACAGAGATGACAATAGGCGCGATCGCCCGTGCTGCCTCAGCCAATCCGCAGTGGCGCTGGCACTTACTCGGCAACTATTCAGAAGCTGAAGGCGTTGTTTCGCACGGCGTGGTTGAAGATGTTTGGCCTTACCTGTGCGGCGCGGATTTAGCAGTGGCCAATGTAGGACACAACGCTACGATGGAAATTGCAGCGGCGGGCGTTCCGGCTGTTTGTATTCCCGCGTGGAGACATTTTGATGAGCAGATTTGCAAAGCGCAGGTGCTTGAGCAGTTGGGCCTAAGCGTGGTGCTAGATAGCTGGCCGCAGGCAGATGAATGGCCAAAAATTTGGCAGAAGTCCCGCAAATTGAGCCCAAACTGGACAGCTTTACAAGATGCTAAAGCGCCGAAGAGGGCCGCCCAGTATCTCGCTCGGGTTGCGATCAACTGTATAGGATGAGCCGCTAAGCCTGCGTGGGGAGGCGGATGACTTCTAGGCGATCGCGCTCTAAATTCCAAGATATATAGCCTTCATCTGCAAAAACCTTCAGCCAACCGCCCATTGGCCACTCTCCCCACCGCTCGTAAAAAACCTTTGCGTTGTGAATAATACTCTCGAAATGGTGCCAAGGAGGAATCGTGCTAGCGTGAAACTGATGAAAAGCCACTGCTTTGGGAACCCAGCACAGGTCAATCCCTTTGGCCCTTGCTTTCCAGGCAAAGTCCGTGTCTTCTGCGCCATAGCCAGCGTAGCTGTTGCTAAAACCACCTAGCTGGTTGAACAAAGAATGAGAAAGGCCAAAAGAAAGTGACCAGAAGCGTCCATAGTTTTCTTCTTTTGTCAGCGGCGGGAAGCCCGTAATGTCTCGCTTTGGATGAGGATGGCTTTGTTCTTTAAGCGAATCTTCTGTCCAATCTGTTGATACTTTTGTAGATAGATAATGAACGTTTCCCATAGCGATCGCCCTCGGCATCTGCTCGCAGGCCTTTTCGTACTCAGCCACCATTTCCTTCGCTGGAATGCAGTCTACATCTAAAAATAGCAGGCGATCGCCCGTTGCTCTTTCAGCCGCAGCGTTACGTGCTCTCGTTAGCGGCAGCAGAATCTCGGCGTTCTGGTAGGTTAAATGATGGCAAGGAAAGGGCCAGTCTCCCAAGGCTTGAGCAGGCTCATTCATATGGACGACAATGCACTCATCTGGCAGACGGCTAGAGCGGGAAAGTCCCTTTAGCAAATTTTGCAGGTGGTCGCTGCGGTTTCGCGTCAGCGTTAAAACAGAAAGAGTGCTCACAAATAGTATAAAGTCGAGAGATTGCTCTGCTATGATGAGGGAATGAGCCCGCGCTACCCTCTGCCATAAGCACTATCTCATGAGTGACTTTGTAAGTAAAAAACTAGAAGAAAACTGGGCAGAAAGATTATGAATCTGCTGGTACCCAGGCTTTAGAACGGGCGGTTAATAGCGTCCATCTGCACACAATCAGGCGGCATAGGCATGACTCAAGCAATAGACGGCGCGGCTAGCACTCAACCAGCCGAGTCGTTCGACACCCAAAAGACTTTTTTGCCGATCTCTGACTATGGACTGATTGGCAACTGCCACACGGCGGCGCTAGTAAGCAGCCGTGGCTCAGTAGACTGGCTGTGCCTGCCCCGGTTTGATTCACCTTCGCTGTTTGCGCGAATTTTAGATTTGGACAAGGGCGGCAGCTGGGAAGTGAGTCCAGCGATCGCCTTCACTAGCACGCATCGTTATTTAGAAAACACCAACATTTTAGAAACAACCTTTAGCTGCGCTACGGGCAAAGTCACGCTGTTGGACTTTATGGATATTGTTGATGATGCCTCACAAGCCAAGGCCGCACCGGGCCATTTAGTCAGAATTGTGCGAGGCGTTGAGGGCACCGTAGAGATGACCAGCCGCTGTACGCCTCGGCCCAACTATGGCAGAGACTCGCCGCAGTTTACCACTGAAGGCGCTAAGGCAACTGCTGTTTCGTTTGGTCAGTTTACAATCAGTGGCCCCACAGCTTGGCAAGTGAACGATACATCGCTATCCTGTCACTTCACTATCTCAGCAGATAAACAGGTCGCTTTTAGGCTAAAGGCAGCAGCAGATGACAATTTGCCTCATTCTGAGCCTGACAAGGCCCTGCTTTCGACGACTCGGTTTTGGCGAGATTGGGCGCAGCAATGCACTTACGAAGGGCCGTATCGCTCGGCGGTGGTGCGCAGTTCGCTGGTGCTACAGCTGATGACCTATGTGCCAACGGGCGCTCTAGTCGCGGCTCCGACGACTTCTCTGCCTGAGAGAATCGGCGGCGATCTCAACTGGGACTATCGGCTGAGCTGGATACGAGACTCTTCTTTTACGCTATATGCGCTGCTGCTAGCAGGCTTTTTAGATGACGAGTGGCCTTACTTTAACTGGCTAGCACAAACGGTAAAAATAGAAGGCACGGGCCTTAAAATTCTTTACGCCATCACCAGCGAAGGCATCCTCAAAGAACAGTCGCTGTCGCACCTCAGCGGCTACCGCAACTCTCCCCCTGTTCGGATTGGCAATGGGGCTTCTGAGCAGGTACAGCTAGATGTGTATGGTGAGGTGCTAAGCGCGATTCACTTTGCTTGGCGGGCGGATGACTATGACCCCACTGAGCTTTGGCCGCGCCTTCAGCCTATGCTGAACTGGGTGAGCGAGCACTGGCAAGAGCCGGGAAGCGGCATTTGGGAAATTCGGGGCGAGAAAAAGCACTATGTGTATAGCAAGGCGATGATGTGGGTGGCGCTAGACTGCGGCATTGAGATGGCTGAGTCACTTTCGCTAGCAGGAGAGGTTGAGCAGTGGAAAAAGAGCCGCGATCGCCTCCGCTCTGAAATCTTAGAAAAAGGCTGGAGTGAAAAACTAGGCGCGTTCAAACAAGCCTACGAAAGTGAAGCGCTAGATGCCTCTAACCTGTTGCTCTCAGCCGTGGGATTTATTGCGGGGGACGATCCTAAAATGATCTCTACAATAGAGGCCACCATACAACAGCTAGTCTCTAACGATCTTTGCTACCGCTACAAAGAACATCCTTCTGGTGACGCCTCTGGTGACTCTTCTGGCAGCACCTCTGGCAGCTCAGCGGCAGAAGGCACGTTTGTGCTTTGCACCTTTTGGCTAATCAACGCCCTCATTCAGGCTGGCAGGTTAGAAGAGGCCGATCAATGGTTTGAGAAAATGCTAGCAAAGGGCAGTCCGCTAGGGCTTTTTGCCGAAGAGATGGAGCCAGCGTCAGGGCTTCATCTGGGCAACTTTCCGCAGGCGTTTTCTCATTTGGGCGTCGTCAACGTAGCGGTTGCTTTGGCCCACGCAGGACATAAAGGCAAAGTAGAAGAGCGTCACGTTAACGCGGTAGAAGCCGTAGGGCGCGGGAGGACAAAACTGCCGCGCGGCTCGTCAAAGTAAATATACCTAAAGATATTGCAGGTTTGCTTGATGGACAAGTAAGATTCTCGCTATGCTATCAATCCTGAGGATTTCACGCTGCAATCGTACGGTTGTTTTTCTCTATTTCAAGCGAATTTCCTTTGAATATGGCCTTCAGACGGCGGCGATCGCCATCATTCCTTTAATCGCTGTTCTTCCCATCGTCAGCTTCTATGCCCGATCTATCGCTTAACAGTTCCGCGCTACCCTACCCCGATCCGCTACATCCCATCATTGTTCATTTTGTGATTGCGATGGTGGTTATGGCCTTTGGCTGCGATGTGGTTGGCTACTTTACGCGCAATCAGCGCCTGTTCGAGGTGAGCTTTTGGAATATGATAGTCGCCTCTGTGTCGATTTTCGTAGCGATTATCTTCGGTCAGTTTGAAGCAGGGCTCGCCCCCACCTACCCAGCGGTGATTCCGGTGCTCACTCGCCACGCAGCCCTAGGCTGGTCGCTTTCTGCCATTATTGTTGCCATTACTGCCTGGCGGTTTGCGCTGCGCGATCACAGTTTGTTGAAGCTGCCGCCCGCCTACTTAGGCGCGGCTTCTTTTTTGGTTTTGCTCATTTTTCTTCAGCTTTATATGGGCACTCAGCTCGTTTGGGAATACGGTCTGCATGTGAGGCCAGTGGTACAGGCGATTGAATCAGGAGAGATCGAATGAATGAACAGCTCATTGAACAGCTCCAGCAAATTGGCATAAGGCTAGGCGTCAATGGATTGCCCTACAAGCTGCCGATTCATCCCAATTTGGTGCATTTTACGATTGGGCTATTTATAATTGCCATCGTTTTTGACATTGCGGGAACGCTCTTTCCACTAGAGAAGCCGATCCTTAAGTTTATGCTGCTTCCGGCTTGGCGCGAAGGCTTTTACGATGTGGGTTGGTACAACGTAGTGGCGGCAGCGGGGATCACCTTTTTCACTGTGGCGATGGGCTTTTTTGAGATGCTGCTAGCACAGCCACCGCTAACGGCCAAAACGGACTGGGGGCTAGGGGCAGGCACCACGATGATTTTGCACGGTGTCGGCGGCATTGTTCTATTAACTAGCTATATTGGCATGGCGGTTTGGCGGGGATATCAGCGATTCTCCTGGCGCAAAGGAAAAAAGCGTCAGGTGCAGTTTAGCTATTTGGTCGCAGGCGTTTTTGTGATGGGGGCGCTGTATGTGCATGGCACGCTGGGCGCTCAGCTCGGAGATGATTTGGGCTTTCACAATACGGCGGGCAACATGGTGCGCATCGGCGAAAATCCAAACGTACTGCTAAAACAATCTGATTGAAGCCGATGATGATCCCTTTAGCGATTCTTTTTGTATTTTCGGCAGTTGTTTTTCTTTTGGCAACTGGCATTATGTTCAACTTGCCAAGTTTGTTTATAGACCTGCTGAACTTCTTATATCTCGATTTTCCAGGCGGCAAGGCTGGGTTTGCGCTGTTAGTGCTGCGCGTGTCTTTGGGCGTTTTGTTCGTTAAGCATGGCTACCCAAAGATTACAAATTTACGGCGATGGGCCAAAGCGATTAAGATGCCGATTCCTTTGTGCTTTTTGGCAGCGATCGCGATGTATGCAGGTGGTTTCTCGCTGCTCGTCGGCTTCTTTACTCCCTTTTGCAGCCTCTCCATCATGGGCACCATGCTGTACGCCATGTTTACCGAAATGTCTAAAGGCTCGCCTTTTACCGCCCGCGATCCCTTTCAAATCCCTCACGATCAGTATCAAGGGCCGAACGGCCAAGGCGATCCGCCGAGCTGGGAAAAAGCTTTTATGTATGTAATCATGCTCAGCGTACTAGCGATGCTTGGCCCTGGGCTGTTTTCTGCTGATGCAGCGATATATTACTTTTTTAAGTAAGGATTCTTAACTTTTGCCCCAAATTCTGATCCAAACTTCCGATGGCTGATATGACTTTTTCGCCACCTGCTCAATTAGATAGATCCAATAGCCAAGCTTATCTTCTTAACGACTCTAAAACATTTTTAGACGGCAAGCCGCTGCTGTTCTATTTTCCAGGATTAGATGAAACTGGCAGAGATCTCATTGATATCGAAGTTGCCAGTTTAGCGGCAGACTTCAACGTTCGGGCGCTGATTGTTCCCGCCAAAGATCTCGATGACTGGGATCAGCTAGCAGCCAGTGCGATCGCCCTTATTAAAGACGAACTGAGCCACCTGCCTGGATCGCTACCTGTCTATCTTTGCGCAGAATCTTTTGGCGGCTGTCTTGCCCTCACAGCGCTGCTGCAAGCACCCGATCTTTTCGATCTGGTTATCTTAGTTAACTCAGCCTCTTCTTTGAGCCGGGTGGTTCATATCAATATTGGATCCCGGCTGCTGCCCTTCGTGCCGCAAGCGCTCTATGACTTCTCGACTAACTTTGCGATCGCCTTTCTCGCCCCGCCGCAGCGTCTTAGCCCAGCGGGTAAAAAAGGATTAATCGCCTCTACTCGGGATACGCCCAAAAGCACGCTGCAATGGCGTATCGACTTAATGAGAGACTTTACGCTTACCCCCGCAGACAAGTCAAAGCTGCGACAAATTGATCGGCCCGTTCTAATTTTGGGGAGCAAACAAGATCGCATTCTTCCCTCTGTCGAAGAAGCGCAGCGGCTAGCCAAAATTTTCTCTCACTCTCAGGTAGTTGTTTTACCCGATAGCGGCCATGCCTGCCTAGCCGAAAAAGACTTCGATCTAGATGCCATCCTGCGAGAGCGAGGCTTTATCACAGCTGCTTAATATTTACTCCCTCTCAATCTCTGCTTACCTAACTAGCCCACTCTCAAAGAGAATTACAGAACATTACAATGACAAACCACTACGACCTGATTATTATTGGAACTGGCGCGGGAGGGGGTACGC
Organism: Phormidesmis sp.; assembly: GCA_049646385.1. Classification (GTDB taxonomy): domain Bacteria; phylum Cyanobacteriota; class Cyanobacteriia; order Phormidesmidales; family Phormidesmidaceae; genus Phormidesmis. The sequence goes on from JBARVS010000161.1 coordinate 7,586, forward strand.
TAGCCCATCAGCTAGCGCCCACTGGCAAGCGTATTTTAGTTTTGGAGCGGGGCGATTTTCTACCGCGTGAAAAAGATAACTGGAACCCTGAAGCGGTCTATCAAGAGGCGCGGTACTATACCAACGAAAAATGGATCAACAAAGACGGCGATGAGTTTAAGCCCCAAACCTGCTACTGGGTTGGAGGCAACACTAAGGTATACGGATCGGCCCTGCTGCGCCTGAGAGAAAGAGATTTTGACGAAGTTCAGCACAAGCGCGGCGTTTCTCCGGCTTGGCCGCTGAAATACGATGATTTTGAGCCTTTTTACACTCAAGCAGAAAAGCTCTTTAGCGTGCATGGCAAACGAGGTGAAGATCCCACCGAGCCGCCGACCGCTAGAGACTACCCATTTGCACCCGCTAGCCACGAACCCGCGATGCAAAAAATATCGGACGACATTCAAAAAGAAGGCTTTTACCCCTTTCATCTTCCTGTCGGTCTTCGGCTTAATGAAGTCGATAAAACGCTCTCTGACTGCATTCGCTGTGACACCTGCGATGGGTTTCCCTGCCTCGTGCATGGTAAGGCCGACAGTGAGGTGAACTGCATTCGAGAGATTAGAGGGCGGCAAAATGTGACGCTTTTGACTCAGGCGCAGGTCACTCAGCTCCATACCAGCGAATCTGGCAGAGAAATTACCGCCGTCAGCGCCAGCGTCAATGGTGAAATGCAGCAGTTTTCAGCAGATATTGTGGTGGTGGCCTGCGGTGCGATTAACTCCGCCGCTTTGCTTTTGAGCTGTGCTAATGAACAGCATCCCAACGGGCTGGCAAATAGCTCCGATCAGCTAGGTCGCAACTTTATGAAGCATATGTCCTCGGCTATCGTCGCGCTAAGCACCGAACCCAACCCGGCCATTCACCAAAAAACAATTGGCGTGAATGACTTTTACTGGGGCGAACCCGACTTTCCCTACCCAATGGGCATGATTCAAAACACGGGCAATGTCAAAGGCGGCATGATGCCCGCTGAAGCGCCGCCGCTGCTGGCTCCCTATGTTAAATTTACGCCTGAGACCGTGCTAGATGTGCTGGCGGCTCACGCGACTGGCTGGTGGCTTCAGACAGAAGATTTGCCCTATCAGGATAATCGAGTGCGGGTGGTGAAGGGTCGGGTTCATTTGGACTATACGCCGCATGATGTAGAAG
>JBARVS010000162.1:0-5583 GCA_049646385.1 Phormidesmis sp.
GCTCCGTTGTATCGACCCCTGTAGTATTAGGAAGACCAAAGCAGTGGTAGGATCAGCGTGGGCAATCGATTTGGCAGGTTTCTTCGCCATCATTTGAGTGACGAAGGCTTTTTAAGAAACTTAAAACGCTTTGAAGGCTGGGTTTCTAAGCTGCTTTCAATCGCGATGGTGATGGTGATTATAGTGGTCATCCTTGACTTAGGTCGATATTTAGCGAGAGCCTTATTTAACTCAACCCCGTATGACTTTTTAGGAACGACGCTGCTAGATATTTTTGGCTTGTTCTTAAGCGTGCTAATTGCGCTAGAAATTTTAGAGAACATCACCGCTTACTTAAAAAACCATGCGGTGCAGATGGAGCTAGTCATTGTGACCTCGCTGACAGCGGTGGCGCGAAAAATCATCATCTTAGACTTGAGCAAGGTTACAGGCTTGAGCTTAATTGGGCTGGCGATCGCAATTTTATCTCTTTCTATCAGCTACTTAATTGTTAAAAATGTCCACTCATGAAAAAAGCCGACCAACGTTAAGATGCTTGGTCGGCTTTTTTTATGCTGTGGTTAACAACCGTGAAAAATATTAAGGCGTAACTTTTTCAAGCGCTTCTTTAATATTTCCTTCAATGGTGTTGCCTTCCGCGCTTCCACGAGTCACCATTTCTTTCTTATTGGCATCGCCCTGTACGCCATTGAGCCCTTTAGCAGAGTTCCTAATGACGCTTTCGCCATCATTCGCGTTGTCGATAGGGCCAGAAATAGCCTCTTCTGACTTTTCTTGAACCGTGTCTAGCTGCTCTAAACCCTTCTCAGGCCGAGAGTTGCTGTTACCAAAAGCAAAGGCTGGCGCAGCGCTGGAAAAGACCATCAGTGCGCAGGCCAGGGCGATCGCAAAAGGACGCAAACCCACTAGCAAACTAGATAAACGATTGCGAAAGTTTTTCATGAAAATTTCCTCCTCGGAAAATAAATAAATGTGAGTCTTTTACACAAATACTTGGCAGCTTATACTTGGCAGCTTAGTCAAAAAAGTCTTTGATAGACTCTACTACGCCTGTGGCCTTATCTTCAACATCATCACCCGCATCAGCCGCAGCGCCTTTGGCTCGCCCAACGTCTCGCTTTACGTTACCTTTGAGTTCGTCTGCTGCACCACCCATACGATCCTTGGCAGTACCTAGCTTATCACCTAAAGAATCGTCTAGCTCACCTGTCACCCGAGCAGCCCCGCGCTTGGCTTTACCAGTGGCGTTTTGCACTGCCCCTTCGAACTGATCGCTAGTGCCCGCTCCTGACATCCGATCTAGCTCCGCTGCGGCACGTTCGTTCATGATAGCGCCAGCTTTTTCAGAGCCTACAGCCGTAGCGTTAGGAACCCAAGCGCCACCCCATACAGCGACAGTTACCATCATCAAACAAAGCGATCGCACTGCCAGCGCTTTAAGCTTTTGACGATATTGGTTGAATGTGGCCATCCACTTTACCTCCCTATAAAAATTGATGTTTCAGTACCTACCTATACAATCTCTTTAAGCTATGCTTGCAAATCCATCTTGCGACAGATTCAAAACTATCTTTAGAAGGAAGGTTGCTAGCCCTGCCTTTGGCTTATATTTGAGCCTGTGTGCCCTCTGCTAATGTGCATACGCTTGGCTCAAGGTATTTACGTCTTTTGCACTACTAACATGACGCCACAAAGAAGATAGGGTGAAAGCGACGACGCATTACATGGTCTGGTAATACTATCCTTTTAATGCTTTAAAGGATTAACGTTTAATGGAAACAACTATTCAGCAAACTGTAGGCCAGCTAGAGCGCGAAATCTCTCAAAAAATGCAGGCGCTTTACAAAAAGCATTTGGGCCATCAGCCTAGTAAGGTAACCTGCCAGCTATTCGACTCAAAGCTAGCTATGGTACTAGAAGATGCCGTGACCCCGCCTGAGCAGCTGCTAATAAAAGAAGGCCAGACGGAGCTAGCTGAAAAAATGCACGCCGATCTCAATCAGGCTATCCGACCCCATATTAAGCTGTTAGTAGAAAGTATATTAGGCATCGCGGTGATAGATTTGCTCAGCGATGCAACGCTAGAAACTGGACGAACTGGCGTTATTGTGGTGCTCTCGAAAACGCCCAGCGTTCGCAATCCAGACGCTATTCCAAAGATAAAAGCCTCGTGATAAAGGCACATGGGGCCTAATATCGCCACGTTCTATGCTCGTGTCTATTTAATTAGGGGTCTATATGTCAAAAGATGTGGTTTATCTTCTGATTTTTCTTTCTAACGGGTGAGCGCTGAGCAGATCTCTATCTCTTAGGATGAATGTTGCGCGAGCTGAGTTGCGGCTGCGAGGCTAAACTCTTTGTTCAAGCCTTGGCTGTCAAGCGCTCTGCGGCCATTTCTGCCCGTTCTCCTAATTTTGACCTTTCTCCTAAATGGCTAGCCCTTTTTTCGCCAGCGCACCTACCAGCGCACCTGTCAGTCCCTATCTAAATTAAGCCAAGCTAATAATAACTATTTTATTGGCGTATGGCTAACTGCCGTTTAATACAAGCTGTTGGAGATTTTTATGACCATAGAGCTAAAAGAAGATGTCATGTACATTCTTCTAAAAAAGATGAGCGATCGCCCTAAGGCGGATGGAGCAAATAGGTCGCTTCCCTTAAAACTAAGTGCTACAGACTTTGCAGGTCGTAACACCAATCACACCGAAATACTCTCTCACCTTGACTATCTCAACCAGAAAGGATATATCAACGCCGATTTTGAGGGGGATGCCTATGCTGACTCAGGGCCAAATCCTTTCCCTGATAGTGTAGAGCTTGAAGCGGTTGAGCTGACCCCTAGCGGTGAGGCGCTCTTTAAAGAGATGAGCGAGAATCCACCTAAAGCACTCGAAAGCGGGCCTAGCACGGCAATTGCTACTAAAGACATGGACTTCCTCAAAAAGGTCATGCTCAAAGGCCATATTGAAGATATTTACGACGCTCGCGATGCGACTGAAGTGGTCTTTAGAACCATGCGCGACCTGATGAGCCCAGAAGCAACTAAGAACGTTTCTTCGGAGCTGCACAAAGAGGCGCTCCATACCGATAAAAAGGCCGTTCAGGAAGAGGTTGCCGACCTATGGAAGGAGTCTAACCCGCTTGTAAGACTGTTGATCAAGATTCGTCCTACCCTTAAGTTTGACGATGAAACCTTTTTCTTTAGGGTGAAGCAAGAAGGCGGATTAGCCAAAACAACTGGGCCAAAAACGGTCGTAAAAGCAGTTTTTGGCGCAACTAAAGAAGAGCTTTCCGCTGAGCGGATTGCTGAAATTGCTGGATTTATGCCGGGTGAAGTTCGCAAACTATGGGAGGAAGCCTAAAATGACAACTGACAATACCGATCCAAGAGAGCCCAATGAACCGGGAACTGAAAACATCAACCCCGGCGACAAAGAAATGTCACCGGATGCCTCGGTAGAGGAAAAAGGTAAAAAGACGGCGGTGGCTTATGAAGATGCTTTGGGCAACCCGATTGAAGTGCCGACATATTTTACGGTAGAAGGCGAAGACGGCAACAAGGAAGCGCTTCATCATGTGAAGGACGCAGAAGAAATTTCTGACGTTATTCGAGAAGCCCGCGTGAATGAAGACGGCGAGCGTGAATGGTGATGATGAGCTGATAATCGCACATCAAAAAAAATAGTCAAAAGCTGCCACAAAGTTATACCCTCTTTGTGGCAGCTTTTGTAGTGACTGAATAAAAACCTGTATGAATTCTTTGATTGAGGAAGTTCGCGCTAAATTAATTGCCTTAGTGGGCGATGGCGTATTTATACTACCGAGATTTGCCTTTGCCCTGATTATTTTGCTGCTTACTCGGTCGGCAGCAAGGCTAGTACAGCGGGCGGCAAGGAAGGTTGCTGGCCGCGCCTTGAAAAGTATATCGCTGCGGTCTTTGCTGGTGCAAACTAGCTATGCAGCGACGTGGGTGCTAGGCATTCTTTTGGCCTGCATCGTTGCCTTTCCAGATGTTGGCGTGGGCGATTTAATCGGTCTTTTAGGACTAGGCTCTGTGGCCATTGGCTTTGCCTTTCAAGATATTTTCAAAAATTTCTTATCAGGCATTCTTTTACTGTTGCAAGAGCCTTTTTCAATCGGCGATCAAATTATTGTTAATGACTACGAAGGCACGGTTGAAGAAATCGCCCTGCGCGCCACTAAAATTCGCACCTACAAGGGTGAGCTTGTTGTTGTTCCTAACTCTATTGTATTTACTAGCCCAATCAAGGTGATGACAGGTAGGTCCTATCGTAGAACAGACTTGGCTATTGGGGTTGATTACAGCACGCCGCTGCCTGAGGCGGTCAGTACGTTGCTTAAGGCAGCAGAGACCGTTGAGGAAGTCAGGTCTAACCCTTCTATAGAAGTAGACATTGTTGGATTTGGCGATAGCTCAATTGATTTGGTGGTGCGCTACTGGACAAATTCTGAGCAAAAGAGCGTCCGCCGAATCATGACGCAGATGATGATAGCGCTAAAGTATGCTTGCGATGAAGCTCATATCAGTATTCCGTACCCCATTCGGACTATTTATCACTTTGATCAAGAGAAGTACAATGATAGTGAAGCGGTAGAGATCTAGTTACTCATTTACTGAAGGGTCAGCTTGCAATGTTCAACAATGTGTATCTCATTTTCAATCCTGTTTCAGGGCAGGGAGATCCGGGGAACGAGCTGGCAACGATTCGCAGCGTGATTGAAGCGCAGTGTAAGCTGACCGTGCTGGAGACGACGCCTGACGACTCGGCAGATCAGCTGACAGAGCTGGCGATCGCCCAGGGAGCCGACTGCGTGATTGCCTCGGGTGGCGATGGTACCGTCTCGGAGGTGGCGGGCGTGCTGGTAAATGGCGACGTGCCGTTAGGAATTATCCCGAGAGGGACGGCTAATGCGATCGCCGCTGCCTTTGGCATTTCTAACAACGTGGGGGTTGCTAGCGAAGGCATTTTGGAGGGCGTTTTGACCAAGGTAGACATGGCTAGGTGCAACGGTCATCCGCTGATGCTGCTCGCGGGCATTGGCCTAGAAGCCGACGTAATTTCTCAGGCGAACCGCCAGCTCAAAAATAGGATTGGCAGCGCGGCCTACATCCTTTCCGCTTTTCAGCAGGTGAGAGATTTGCACGTGTTTGAAGTAACGCTAGAAACAGAAGATAGAATTATCACAGTTGAAGCTTCTGGGGTGACGGTTGCTAACATTGCGCCTGCAACTTCTGTACTCGCCCAAGGATCGGCTGGGGTTGTGCCCTATGACGGGCTGCTAGATGTCACGATTTTTTCGCCTGAAGGAACAGGAGGCGCGATCGCCGCTTCCTACAATCTGTTTCAATCGGCCTTGAATCGGCGCTCAAGCAATCGCGAGGACATTGGATACTTTCGCTGCAAAGCCGTTAAAATCACAGCCGAGCCCGAGCAAAAAGTAGTGGTAGACGGCGAAATGCTGGAGACGACAACGCCTTTAGAAGTTCACTGTATTCCTCGGGGGTTAACTATTCTTGCGCCTAAAAACGGCAGCTTTGACCCGTTAGAGAAGTTAGAAGGG
>JBARVS010000163.1:0-14324 GCA_049646385.1 Phormidesmis sp.
GAACCCATCCGCCACATGATATTCGGCAGTCTTTTAGCGGTAAAGGCCACTATTAGGCACCTGCACAAGCTGCGCTACGCCGAAGCAAATGATTGGAGCCAGCCAATGCCCACAGGCAGGCCCAATGAGGTAATGGCGATTTTAACCAAGCGGGTGAGCGTAGGCTGAGGTAGGGGGCGATCGCGCTTAAATCAACCCCGCCTGCACTTAGAAAAAAGCAGATCAAAGTGAGCACCCTTTCGCTGGAGCAAACGAGTAGAGTGGCATCATTGAATAGCGCGATCGCCTATTTCCTAGTCTTTAAGGAAAAGAACGATATATTTTGCTTCGGTGTAAAACCCTGGCAAAAGTTACCGTTTCATTCTCAAAGAAAAAGCCAACACGGTAGTCACCGATACGAATACGGTAGGCAATATCAGAGCCTTTCAGCTTCTTTAGATTGCGTACTTCCTGAAGGCTAGGGTAGTCTAGCATTTCCTCAAAGGCTAGTTTCCTTATAGCAGAATAGGTAGAGATACTTTTAAGCTTGCTCAAATCTTTTAAGAAAGTGGGAAGATACTCAACTCTCATTAGAATCCAGAACTTGCAGCGCCGCTTCCCAGCTCAAAGGCACTTCATGTCTGACCTCTTGCATAGCACGATATAAGCCCTCATCTTCCAGCGCCTCAATCAGGCGTCGATAGTCTGCAAGCTGTAGCACCACCTTGCAAACCTGACCCGAACTATCGGTCACAAATTCTTCAACAAATGGATAGTCTTCTGATTGAGTAGACTGCATGGCAGGTAGTTAAAACGTTTGATGACGACCTCATCAGGGTAGCTCACTCCCCTAATAAACAGCATACTGCCCCCCTTAGTCAGGTTTTGAACCTCAGAGCCCTAAGACATCCAACTTTTCTATGGCTGAAACTGTTGCAGCAGCCAAGCGCCTACCTGAGACTGATCGGCCTCTCGACTTTGCTCCAAAGCCTCTTCCAACACAGAAATTTCAAAGTTTGGCAGCACCTGAGAAGTCTTGATTCGCTGACTGCCCTGGTCTAACATTTCAAAAGCAGTGACCTTTGCCTTTTTTACGTCTACCACCCAGTATTCACAAATGCCTAATTCTTCGCCTAATTCTTCGTAGAGCGATCGCTTACTCCCCAAATCATCCAACAAAGACGTATTAGCAATCTCTATAGCCAAATCAGGCGCAGACGACTTATCAAGGTCAACAATGCCACCTGTTGCCGCAACCGCCTTTGCCTTCGCGTAAAGATAAGCCGATAAATCTGGCTGACATTCATTCTGCCCCGTCTTGTGATAGGAACAGTTATCAAACATCCGTATTGGAATAGCTTTGAGAATGCAGAACAGATTGATAGCGTTGCTCACCATCACATGGTCACCTGCATGTCCGCGACCCACTGGCAGCATCTCAAATCTCCCGTGACCCTGATAATAATAACCTTTCGCCTTTGCCAACGCCGGATCTTCTGACTGGCTAACAAACGTATCCCAGTCCATTGAAATCCAACTATCTGTTAAAATCGGTGTCTTTACAGCATTCATAAACAAAGCTCCTGCCTGCTATCCGCTATTATACAAGCACCGACTATTTTGCCGCAGTTCTACTCCGAATAAACAGCTTTTCTAGCTCAACCCAAACAAACAACAAAGTGCTGAAGCCTACGCACACTAGCAGCTCAGTGAGTGATAGATAGTAAGTGCCAAAGAAATTACGTAGGAAGGGCACGTATATCAGCAGTAGCTGCAATACCGTTGTTGTCGCTACGGCTAGCAGGACGTATGGATTAGAGAATTGAGACATTTCTATCGCTAGCTTACGGTCGGAGCGAACGGCGATCGCATGGCCCATTTGCGACAAACAAAGCATCGTAAACACCATCGTTTTCCATCTATCTGGATTGCCCGGTACGTCAGGACTGTGAGTATAGCCATAGGCCCACAGCATCAGCGAAATCGCCAAAATCGCAAACACAATGCCCACTCGCACCATGTACCAGCCTAACCCCCGCGCAAAGATACTCTCTTTAGGGTCATGAGGTGGCCTGTCCATCATGTTGGCTGTGGCGGGCTCCATCGCTAGCGCTAGGGCAGGAAAGCCATCGGTTACCAAATTCATCCACAAAATTTGTAAGGGCGTCAGCGGCACCGCTACAATCGGCAGCAGTACAGGAGAGAGGGCGATTGTAATTACCTCGCCAATATTTGAACCCAAAATGTACTTTACAAATCGGCGAATGTTGCTGTACACCACCCGCCCTTCCTCAGTTGCCGACACAATCGAAGCAAAGTTATCATCTAGCAGCACCATATCGCTGGCATCTTTACTCACGTCGGTGCCTGTGATGCCCATCGCTACACCAATATCGGCCTGCTTAAGCGCTGGCGCATCATTCACGCCGTCACCCGTCATGGCCACAACCTGATTTTGCGCCTGTAAAGCCTGCACAATCCGCAGCTTATGTTCTGGGGCTACCCGCGCATACACGCTCACCGAGCGCACGGCCTCTTCTAGCTCAGCCTGACTCATCGCTTCTATCTCTTGCCCGGTGTGCGCCTTGGCCTCTAAGCTTTTCACTAAGCCTAAATCTACCGCCAAAGCCCGCGCCGTCAGCGGATGATCGCCCGTAATCATCATCGGCCTGATGCCCGCCCGCTGACAGCGCCTGACAGCCTCACGAGCTTCTGGCCGAGGCGCGTCAATCATGCCCGCTAGCCCGAGCCAAACCAAGCTTTGCTCAGCCGTCTCTTCGTTTAAACCGTCTCTAGCCGCTTCAATGTCTTTAATCGGCCTATAGGCAAACCCCAACACCCGATATCCTTTGGCCGCTAACATTTCAGTCTTTTTTAAAATCTTCTGACGATCATCTTCAGAGAGATTTCGCGTCCCCTGTTCAATCCGGTCGCACCGCTCTAGCAGCAGCTCTGCTGAGCCCTTTGCAAATATCACAGCAGGTGTTTCCAGGCCAAATTGATTGTTCTTTGGCACCGATACCATGACGCTCATTCGCTTTCGCTCTGAAGAAAATGGAAACTCAGCAAGGCGCTCAAACTCGTAGTCTAGCTTGCCTTTTTCTATGCCTGCTTTTGCGGCTAGCGTCACCAAAGCGCCCTCTGTGGGATCGCCCACAATCGCCCATTCTGTACCTTCTGAGCTGTTTTCCTGTTGTAGGGCCGCGTCATTACACAACGCACAGTTTAATAGCAGCAGGGTTAGCGCGGGCTGCTCTAATAACAGCTTTGAAGATGAAAGCGTTTTCTCTCCTAGCCTAAAGTCTCCTTCTGGCGTATAGCCCTCACCGCTGACGCTAATATCCTGCTCAAACGCCCCGCTTGCTACGCTGATTGACTGCACAACCATTTTGTTTTGGGTCAGCGTTCCTGTTTTATCTGAGCAAATTGTCGTCACCGATCCTAACGTCTCTACCGCAGGCAGTCTGCGAATCAGCGCCTGTCGCTTTACCATTCGCTGTGTGCCAATGGCCAGGGTAACGGTGATTACCGCTGGCAAGCCCTCGGGCACGACAGCAACCGCCATACTCAGCGATACGGCCAGCAGTTCCTCAAAGGCTGGCCAGCCTAGTGCGATCGTGCCACCAATGACCACGATCACAACCAGTGTGAGTGAGCCAATCACTAGCACGTTGCCTAGCTGCTTAAGCCGCTGTTGCAACGGCGTTGAAAGCGACGGTACCGACTGAATCATTGTTGCGATTTTACCTAGCTCACTGTCCATGCCAGTGCGCGTCACTAGGACTTTGCCGCGCCCATGCACAATTTCTGTGCCGCGAAATACAAGATTTTTTTGATCGGCCAAAGAAACTTCTGGCGACAGCGTTGCTTGAGCTTTCTTTTCGACGCCTGTCGCTTCTCCGGTTAGCGCCGACTCCCGCGCTTGCAAAGCCGCTGACTCTAGCAATCGCCCGTCTGCCGTGACCTGATCGCCTGCTTCTAGCAAAATAATATCGCCCGGTACGAGTTCCTTGGCGGGCAGTTGTTCTGTCCTACCCTCGCGCAGCACTCGCACCTGTGGAGCTGAGAGCCCTTTGAGTCCAGCTAGGGCGGCTTCTGCTTTGCTTTCTTGAAAGTAGCCCAGGGCCGCGTTAATTAATACGATGATGGCGATCGCGATCGCATCTTTAGGAAACTTCCCTGCTCGCAGATCTAGCACGGCAGCGACAATCGCCACGCCAATGAGCATCAGCAGCATGACATCGGCAAACTGCTCAAGCAAAATCTGCCAGTGGCTGCGCCCTTTTCTCTCCTTTAGCTCATTAGGGCCATATTCCGCTAGCCGCTTTTCAGCTTCTGCTGCCGATAGCCCCGATTGGGGATTAGCGCCTAGCATCTCCACGGCTTCGTTAATGCTAAGCGAATGCCACTGCTGAGCGGGAGTCATCATGATGGGAGCGCACTTTGTACGGGCTACGGTGTTTTGAACGGTATTTCAAAGTGTATAGTAGCGATCGCTCTAATGAGACTCTTCACAAAGATAGACACTGAGCTATTGCTGCACGTAGATATGTACATAGCCGTTAGCATTACGCTCTATGGCTCCTTCAAAGCCGTCTGAGTTAATGGCGATGCGATCGCGCTTTCCCTTTCTCACGTCTTCTAACCCCTTTTCAAGTTCACGGGTAGAGCGCCCGTCCAACATGCCTGCTAACGCTGTGCGCATCACCAGCCGATCGGTCGCTGGAGAAAATGCCGCCTCAGACTGCCGCACTTTATTAGAGCCCTGATCGTATACATAGCCCAGCGTCACTCGATTAGGCACTAGCGTATAGGTACTGGTGTTAAATCCATTGGTAGAACTTTGCTGCGTCGGCGCGCCCAGCCGCTCTTCTACTTGGCCTTCGGAGGTGCCGGGTGGCAATCCTGGTACGGGCACCATATCGCCCGTTTTTCCAGGCTTCGCATTGTCAGGATTGCCGCTGTCGTCTAACAAGAGGGGCGGCTTTTCTTCGTTCGCTGAGGGTTCTGGGGGCAGATTTTCCGGCGCTGCGGTGTCTGTGTCCTCTGTGGCGGGTGCCTCATCAATGGGAGTAGTCGCTTCTGGCTCAGGTGGCAAAACGGGCTCCAGCTCGGGCGCTTCTTCTGTGGGGGGGGCAGGTGGCTCTATTTCAGGCAAAGAGATTTCGGGTACAGAAGGCGGTTTAGGAATATCCGTGAGCCCTTTAGAGACGTTTTGATAGAGCCAAAAGCCCGCGCCAAAAATAGCGCCTGCGATCGCCAAGGTCACCAGTCCTAACACCGAGCCGCAGCCCAGCGTCTTCTTAGGCGCTTTTCTAGGAACTGCTTCAGCAGATTTTCTTGAATTCTTTCTTTGATTTTTGAACGGGCTGACAGGCGAATTAATCGGCGGATAGCCTGCCTCTTCATAGCCCGCCGCTTCATAGCCAGTTGGTATCGGGGCGACGACGGTTCTAAAGTTCGTTTCAGAACCTGCCGCTGGCTGCGCCGAACGATAGCCAGGGGCAACCACCTGAGTTGGCATCGTTGAAGGGTTAGCCAGGGCTGGGTTGTCTGTTGAACTGCCGGAAGTTTTGCCCGTGCGCCCAAAAATGCCCGTGCTGGGCTTGGTGGTGAGCATCGTTAGCCATCTGCCGACCGACTGAGGCCGATCTTTTAGCTCGATGTTCATGCCCTGGGCGATTGCATCGGCCATGATTGCATTCACATCGGGGCGAAGCTGCTGAATAGGCGTGAGGGGATTGCGATCGCGCAGCACTGCCGCCACGGGCACCTCAGCGGTCAACAGGGTATACAGCGTTGCCGCTAAGCCATACACATCCGTTGCCGCCGAGCGATGCGCCTTGGGCAAATACTGCTCAATCGGCGCGTAGCCTTCAGAAACGATGCTGGTATGGGTTTGCGTGGGGTTTTGCGTCAGCTCGCGGGCAATGCCAAAATCAATCAGCACGGCCTCGCCCGTGAGCTGATGGATCATAATGTTCTGCGGCTTTACGTCGCGGTGCAGCAAGCCTTTAGCGTGAACGGCCTGAAGCGCTCGACCAATCTGGCTAATGTAGTCTATTGAGGCTCTTACCGGAAGCGGATTGCTGGGTAGAACAATATCGGCGAGCGATCGCCCTGGAATATAGTCCATCACCATGTAGGGCAGGCCGTCTTCAATAAAAAAGTCGCTGACTCGCACCACATTAGGATGGCTGCACATCGCCAGCCGCCGCGCTTCGTCTTGAAACTGCCGCTGCAAATCGCTCAGGTTAGGCGCACGCCAATACGACTCATGCAGCGTTTTAATCACCACCACCTGATCTAAATAGAGCTGATGCGCTCGAAACGTTAGGCCAAAGCCCCCTCGACCCAAAACCACCTCTAGCTTGTATTTGCCTCCCTGTAAGGTTTTACCGATTAAACTAGACATAGGTTGGATACCGCTTGCGCATGTAACTGCCGATTATATTGTGTATCCTTCCCCCTACACTCACAATCCATCCTGTTCCAGTTATGACAGCTACCCTCCCTACAGCCGCTACCCCTGCCCTTCGCCAAACCTGGGACAATACCCGATTTTTTAGCAGCACCAGCGACCCCAGCATTGCCACGACCATAGAAGAAATCAAAGCTAATATTGCAGCAATCAGCAGCGCCTGCCTGCCCTTTTTAGCCGCGATAGAAACCGTTGACACGCTACAGCAAAAGGACTACGCGCCGCTGATCGAAAAAGTTACTCGCATTTATCAGCAGCACAAAACCCTTCAGCAAAAGCTAGGCAACGCTGGCACCTACATTTACACCGCCCTCAGCGTTGATACTCAAGACGCCAGCGCCAACACCTGGATGCCCATTATCCAAAAGCTCAACGCCGATCTTGCCGAAGCGATGACGCCGTACAGCGTTTTTTTGATGCGAGCTAGCGCAGACTTTATCTCCGCGCTCCTGCAAAATCCTGCGCTGAGCGAAGCTGCCTTTTCGATTCATCACCGCCGCCAGCTCAATGATCAGTTACTTAGCGTGGCTGAAGAGCAGCTGATCACGGGCCTTGCTACGAATGGGCTGCACGCCTGGGGTAACCTGTACAGCGAGCTAGCAGGCAGCCTGAAGTGTAAGATTAAAGGCGACACTGTGGGCCTTGCTCAGGCGGCTAACCTGCTGAGCCATCCCAATTCGGCCACTCGCCAAGCCGCTTGGGACGGCATCCGCAGCGCCTGGAGTGAGCATCAGCCCGCTGTTGCCGCTGGCCTCAACGCCATTAACGGCTGGCGCTTAGAAGAAACTGAGAAGCGATCGCATATTCGCAAGCTTCATTACTTAGACAAAAGCTGCCATCAGAGCCGCATCGAACGCGCCACCCTAGAGGCGCTGATGGACACCACCTATCAAAACCGCGCCATCGGTCACCGAGCTTTAGCTGCTATGGCCAAAGCCCTCGGCCAAAGCCAGATGAATCCTTGGGATACGATGGCGCCGGCCCCGGCTGCGGGGGGCGATGAGGTGATTAGCTTTGATGAGGCGATCGCCCTCATTTCCACCGCCTTTAGCCAGCTCACCCCTGAGATGGGAGACTTCGCGGTGATGATGGCTCGCAACGGCTGGATTGACGGCAAGCCCACGCCTAATAGATCCACGGGCGCGTACTGCTCCAAATTTTCCGAGCCCAAAGAGCCCCGCATTTTCCTCACCTATGCAGGCACCATGAGCAACGTCATCACGCTGGCGCATGAGCTGGGCCACGCTTGGCACAACTGGGTAATGCGCGATTTGTCCGCTATAGAAGGCCGATACTCTATGACCCTGGCTGAAACGGCCAGCATCTTTGCCGAAACTCTGGTGCGCGACGCCCTCATGCAAAAGGCCAAAACCCCTGCCCAGCAGCTAGAAATTGCCTGGGAAGACGCCAACAGCGCCGCTGTGTTTTTGCTGAATATTCCAGCTCGCTTTGAATTTGAAAAAAGGCTGGTTGAAGCTCGTAAGGTGGGCGCTCTTAGACCCGCGCAGCTTAGTGAAATGATGAACGATAGCTGGCAGCTATGGTTTGAGGACAGCCTGAGTCAGTACGACAATCTCTTTTGGGCGAGCAAGCTGCATTTTTCTATTTCTAGCCTGGGATTCTATAATTATCCGTACTTGTTCGGCTATCTCTTTAGCCTGGGGATTTACGCTCAGCAGCCGCCGACCGAGCGCGGCGAAAGCAGCCCCTCATTTAACAAACAATACACTGCTTTACTAAGAGATACTGGCACGATGACGGCAGAGGAGTTGGTGCAAAAGCATTTGCAAAAAGACCTCCGCCAGCCACAGTTTTGGCAAGATAGTCTCACGATTGTTGAAAAATCTGTTGCGCGCTTTGAGCAGCTCGTAGAACAGATGGAATCGTAAGACAATCTCTTTTACTTTTATTGAACGGCGGTATACTTTTTAATCAGTCCTGCCGCCCGTTCTGGATTGCCACTGGTTGAAAAGATCAAGATACTTTTGATCTTTGGATTTCGCACTAGCGAGTCTAAGTGACGGAGCTGGTTTTCGGTGATGGCTACGCCTGAATAGGCTTCGGCGATCGCAATCTCATCTGGAAAATTTTTGTCGTTATAGACCTGAATAAAGGCTCGATCCGTCTGCCAGTTGCGCCAGTCAGCGTTGAAATAACGGCCACTCCAGTAAGGGTTATGGTGAGAGACATCAAAGCTAACGTTAGGATTTGCCTGCTTTACGCTAGTGCGCATCTGCTGCACAAATCTTGTTAGCGATGCCGTGCGATTCACGCCGCCCGGTAGTTCTGATGAATATCCTAAGTAATCGTCCCACTGCACAGCGTCAATTTTGGGATATCGCTGCACAAATTCAGCCGATATTTCGTCAAAAAAGTCGCTAACCTCTGGATTGTTGACATCTAATATGTACTGGTCAAGGCCGCTATAGGTTTTATCCACCCCCGGCACAAACCACCCATTATCCACCGCGTTTTTATAAATAGGACTCTCTTTGTCAAGCTTGATACCCCTTTCAAAATAGGCGTGCACCTGCATATCCTGCTTGTGTGCCTCGTCGATCATCCAGTCTAACCAGTCATCTTGAAAGGCGTTTTGACAGCTTTTCATGCCAAATTTTTCATTCATGACATCACTGTTATACATCGGGCAACCGTTGCCCCATACCCCATGAATAATAGTGTTGATGCCTTGCGCTTTGAAGTAGCGAACGCGATCGCGAATAGTTTGTTCAGTGGTGCTGCCAGTCACCTGGAATCGGCTGAGATAAATGCCTCTAATCTCTTTTGACTGCCAAAGCGATGAAGTTGAAACAGCAGGCGCGGCGGCAGCAGGCTCTCCAAAGGTAATGGAATGACTGCCGCGTGAGGGGCGATCGCTCGCAATATCACTCACATTTGATCGTTCAATATTGTTTAATTCGCTCGGGCCTAAATCAATAGCACCTAAAATAGTTCCTAATGCTAGGCCAAAAAATCCTAACGCAAGCTTTACCTGTAATTTTGAGCATTGCAAACTGGCAAAGCCGCGCGTTGAGGGGCTTCCTTTTTTATGAGACATAACGAATTTTGTAAAAAGCTAAACTAAGCCGACAGACGATTAACAATCCAGAAACGAAGGTTCGTATTACTTAACCGCAGAATGTTCCCCACCGCAACCGCAAGCCAAAAGAGAATTAGCGCATTTAGGTACAGTAAGGCTGCAAAGCGTAATATTGACTACGTTTCTGTAGGGCTAATCTCAGTGCTCTTCATGGTACCCACATGTATGAATAAGCACACAAAAACAATTCAGATGCCTTGATGACAGGTCTTTTTGAAAGTTAAACGCTTAAAAACCAACAAAAAACCTGATATTTTCTTAAAAAACAACTTCACCATTGCATCATAAAACCCATGCTTGATCTAACGCGACGTTTTGATGTTCCAATCAACAGTTTTGCAATAACGGGTTTGGTTCAATGAGTTTTTGTAATACGAACTATTCAAAATGCTATCAACGAGTAATTTACTGCTGAGAGAAAAAGATTTCTATGTAGATGCTCATGAGCATTGACCGTGACCCGAATTCTCATATTTCCACGGTAATATGCAACATAGCGTATTGTTGATAGGTGTATTGTTGATGTATATTCCGTGATTGCACTGATGTCAAATTAATCAGTAAGAGTATCCTTAAGTTTTTTCAAGCTGGGCTTTGAGATCTTTTAAAGCCAGGTTTAAAGCAAGGTTTGGTGAAGGAATTGTTCTATAAAGTGCAGCGCCATCTGGTTGCTAACGCCGTTGAAAATTTTGTCGAAGGCATGTTCAGCCCAGGGAATTTTGATCCATACCGCTTGATTGCCAGACTGAATTAGCGCGTCGTACATGCGCTTGCCAAATCGAGCTTCGACTAGATGATCTCGTCCACCGTAAATGAGCAAAACGGGTGGCAGCTGGTTGGCTTCAGCGGTTTTTACATAGGTGATGGGTGAGGCAGCGGCGTAGGCTTCGGCGCGATCGCTCGGCGGCCCACCGATGAGAGCCAGCAGTACCTTTCTAGAGTTAATTGGATCGGGCACAGGCGGATCTACATAGCCTGCGGCCAAATCGATCGGCCCATAGTAGTCCACAATGCTTTTTACGGGCATTCTGGCGGGCATTCTGGCGGGTATTCTGGCGGGCATTGGCGATCGCCCCGGTTGAAACCCCGCTAGCATGGCTAAGTGAGCCCCCGCCGACCAGCCTAAGAGGGCAACGCGATCGCGATCTATCTCATAGTCATCGGCGCGATCGCTGATAAAAGCTAGCGCGCTTTGCACATCTTCTAGCTGAGCAGGAAAGGGATACTGCGGCGCATGGCGGTAGTCAATCGCAACCACTACATAGCCCCGCGCGGCTAAATACTGACTCATCTGAGCACTTGCCGCTGGGCTTCCCTGCTGCCAGCTCCCACCATAGATGGTCACCACCGCCGGATACTGACCCGGTGTAGAAGGCTGATAAAGGTCTAAAAACAGCGGCTGATTAGCGGGAGCGCCGAACTCAATATGCTTACGAGAGCGGACTGCGCCCAGGGGTACCCCACGAAAGAAGTTTAGCCAGCTAAAAGTTGGATAAGAGGCCGCATCTAAGCTTGGCGCTTCAAAGGCGAGTGCCATCGATCTTTGAGCCTGTGCCACGGCTTCAGGCTGCTGTAACAACGGCAAGCTGCTGAGGGCTAAGGTCGCTAGTAAAATCAGCAGCAGTAAAGGAGGCAGGGTCTGCTTCCTTGAAAAACTGCCGTACAAGCGCAGCGTGAGGCCCAATAGAAGCAGCGCTATCAGGGCCAGCAGCGGACTATTCTCAGGGGCCCCGACCGCTAGCCTTAAAAAAAATAGAGTCGGCCCCGGCAAAACAATCCAGAGACTTAAAAAAAAGGTGACGCCTGCGGCCAACCACACGACGATCTGTCCTACTGTTTGTCCCACCCTGCGCCCCATAAAAGATGCTTTTTCTAAAATTAAAAATGATAGGCGTGTAGCTGGCAAATAGTCCTTTCTTAATGCGCTATTTGAATAGATTAGGGGCAAATGTGACATTACTCACGCTCTGACCGATTCAGAAGCTGGCATAATTTCAGTCAATTCGGCTGAAGTTTAAAGTTTTGATGAACTTAGCAACTTCTTTAATCCATTTTCATAGTCTTTTTGTCTTGCATAACGGTGCCTCATCTACCTAAAACCCATATAGATAGCCCTAATTGACCGCAAGTACATTTGCGAACACGAGTGCACAGCTTATGCCTCAAAGTCTCGTTCTCAACCTAGTTATCCAGTCGGCCATTCCTCAGCAGTATCTGCAGGGACAGGCTCTCCAGGCGCTATTTTTTAGCCTAGTCGATACTGTAGATCCGTCGCTGGGCAACGTTTTGCGCGTAGATGAGCACAATTATTCGTACAGCTTGAGTGCGCTTCAAATAGAAGACGCCTCCAAGCAAAGGAGCCTCCGAGCTGCCGAGCCTGCTGATGAGCGGGATCTCAATTTGCCTGCTCAGCCAGCCGTACGGTCAAATATACGGTTGCTTGCCTCAAAGCAAAAACCAGCGAAAACGCTTATTGGTGGCGCTGATTTAACACATCGCCTCGCCCTGGCTCAGGGCTTGCAGCTTCAGCACAATCCTATGCAGGCGGCAGAGGCTAACCTGCGCTGCTGGTGGCGTATTTCTTTTTTAGATGATGACTTGTTTGACCATCTGGCTATTTTGTGGGGTCAGCTAGTGGGCGAGCCCTTTCCGCTAGGTTCGGGCAGTGTGGCAATTAGCAGCATTGCTGCCGATATACCCGGATCGGTATGGGCTTCTAGCTGTAGCTATCGCGATATTTACGCTCAGGCGTCTATGAGCGATCGCGATATTCATCTACAGTTCATCACGCCTACCGTTTTTGCAAACCCTGGCTATTTTAGTCCTCTGCCCACCGCCGGGGCTGTGTTTCATGCTTTAAGAAAGCGCTGGAACCACTACAGCGGGCTAGCTTTTGCACCCAGCTTGGTGAATGACATCGTGCCTACTCACTTTAATATCAAAACCGAGGCTATCGAGAGGCTGAGCAGCGAAACGTCTCAGCTAGTAGCGGGCTGTACTGGCCAAATTAGCTTTCGCATCGCGGGTGATGGCGATCCGCTGATTATCCGAAGAATCAATATACTGGCCGACTTCGCCCGCTACTGCGGCGTGGGTTACCATACCCAACTAGGCTGGGGCGTTGTTCGTCGAATCAGCAGCCCTACTGCGCTAACCTGTCAGATTCGCCGCCGCTAAAGCCGCGATCGCACCAGTAGGCTGTCTCTAGTACAGGGGTATTCCGCATTTATGCAGGCCACTACTCTTTATGCGAGCTTATGCAGGCGACTCAAAAGCCTTGCTAAGCCTGTTTATAGACGATTATTCAATCAGTATTCACTAGGACTTATCGCGATCGCCCTGCTCAGCTTCGGCCTTAGATTCTGGCAAATTTCCCGCTTTGACGATCTGGTATTTGACGAAACTTACTTCGTAAAGTTTGCCCGCGCCTACCTTGTCGGTACACCTCAGTTCGATGCCCATCCGCCTTTGGGCAAGTATTTTATTGCTGCTGGCATTTGGCTAGGCGATCGCGCCTCAATCACGACACCGCTCAGCTATCGCTGGATGAATGCGCTCATCGGCGGCGGCATTCCGCTGATAGTTATGAAAATTGCCTATGCGCTTAGCCCAAGCTCAAACCGACGACCGCTTCAACCAAAGGCTTGGACGTTTGGGCTGTTAGCAGGCACTTTTGTGGCAATAGACGGGCTTTTTGTGACCGAGTCTCGCTACGGGCTGATCAATATTTACATGGTGTTCTTTGGTCTGTTGGGTCATTGGCTGTGGCTGCGAGCGAGTCTTTTTTTAGGACAGCGGCAGGCTTTTAAAAGAATGCTCTATCAAGGGTTGGCGGGCGTTGCCTTAGGCGCGGCAATCGGCACAAAGTGGAACGGGCTAGGCTATGTGTTGAGTTTGCTAATTTGGGAGGTGCTAGTTGCGAAACCCTGGCAAGGCCAGATCAGATTCAATATAAAAGCCTTTGTGCGTAGCTTTTTCTATTTAATTCTCATTCCCTCTTTTACCTACTGCCTAATTTGGCAGCCTCATTTATATCTCACACAAGAGAGCCTGGGCTCTACACATATTGCTTTGCTCAACTTTCATCAAAGATTAGCAGCAGGGCATCCGGCCTGTTCTCAATGGTTTACCTGGCCGCTGTTGATTAAGCCGATTGCTTACTGGTATGAAAAATCTGGCTCGGTGGCCTATACCGTTAACAATCTGGGCAATCCGGCTTTATGGTGGCTGTCGAGTGCTGCCGTCTTTTTACTTTGTTTAGAGAAAGTTTCGAGACTAGCAGTGGCGATACGGGTTCGCTGGAGTAGTTGGGGTACAGCTAGCTTGAATACGAATAGCTTGAATACGAATAGAATAAGCGATTACTTGCTGATTAGCTACGCGGCTAACTGGCTGCCGTGGCTGCTAGTAGAGCGCTGTACGTTTATTTATCTCTATATGCCTGCTGCGGTGTTCAGCTTTATGGCGATCGCATGGCTATTAAGTGAGTGGCTCTGTTCGTCTGCCTCATCGCCGCAAGCTCGTACAATTGCGCTGGCGATGTTAGGCGCGATCGCACTTGCTTTTTTCTTTTGGTTACCGCTTATGCTGGGCTCACCGCTCACTCCAGACCAGCTACAGGCTCGCTGGTGGCTAAAAACCTGGCTGTAAAAGGCTTAGTCTAACCAAACTTCGAAAACACACCCTAGTCGTTGACAATTCTATATGGGACATCGGAGAAATCTCTATGCAATATTTCATTCAACGCATCACAGTCGCTTTGGC
>JBARVS010000164.1:0-4190 GCA_049646385.1 Phormidesmis sp.
CAAATAAGCTGGTTACCTTATTTTCGTAGTATTCGAGAACAACGCTTTTGCCCAAGGCTTCGGCGACAATTTGCAGGCGTTCGGCGCTGCATTCTTGCAGCCAGAGAATCTTACCTTCTAAGCGTTCTTTGGGGCGTTCTTTGGGGCGTTCTTTATAGCGTTCTTGAAGATTTTCTTTGGTTTGAGGGCGAAAGGCGATCGCTAGCGTTTCTGTTTCTGCTGAGGCAATGGGTTCGCGCACGTGGGGCCGCAGCATTTCGAGCAGATCATTTTCTTCCTCGTCGCTCAGGTCAAACGTGACAACAACGCCATAGCGAAGGAGAACCGCGCAGCCAGTCGCACCTGCTTGAATAGTTAAAGGATTGGTTGCTAGCGCTTCGATTCGCTCTAGCTCCTTAATGGCAATTCGTTCGCCGACAATGCAGGCACGAACAGAGATTGCCGCTTTGTTACACCAGTTGAGGCCGACTGATG
Source organism: Phormidesmis sp. (assembly GCA_049646385.1). GTDB lineage: Bacteria > Cyanobacteriota > Cyanobacteriia > Phormidesmidales > Phormidesmidaceae > Phormidesmis. The sequence continues at coordinate 475 of JBARVS010000164.1, forward strand.
GAATGAGCGTTTGTGAGTCGGCGTTTAAGGCAGCCGTGTCGTTTAAAGAAATCATAAAAGATGGTTAACGTAAATTAAAATTAACATAAGTCTTTATTACTGTAAATCTTCTGGACGCCAATTTGCTAGGTGTCGGCCCCGGAGATATCGACAGAAACATCGGCAGCGACATCGGCAGCGAGTTCTAGCTGAGCGGTTTGCAGGCGCTGACACATGCGTAGCTGCTGATAGAGCGGTCGCCAGTTCCAAAGGGCGTTAGCAAGGGCTTCCCACAGAGTGAGCCAGCCAAAAACGGTGATACCCTGCCCTAGCAGCAGCATCCCGATACCTACTTCGGCAGTTGCGTTTTGCGCATCTAAAAAAACTGAAAGGCCCAGTGCGCCCGCGCCGAGTATGCCAAACAAAGCAGCGTCCCAGGCAAGCTTGGCTAGGCTTTGACGGCGGACATCTTCTAAGTAGCTAAAGTAACGCTGAATGGCGCTGTGTAGCAGTTGAGCAGGAAGATCGGCGGTAGGTTGGGCTGGCAATTCTTTGGCGGGAACAGTTGGTAAAGTTACTCGCAGCAGCAGAGACTCATCACCGAGTTCGCCAATGCGAGCAAAAAGATATTCAACGAGGTCTTTGTTGAGGTTGAGCACAGGGGGAGGCTGTTCGCCCTGATGTTTGTCTGTCAAATCTTTGCTTAAATCACGGCCCAAATCTGGGTTTAGATTATAGTCTGAAGTGCTGCCAAAGCTGAGGGGGAAGCTCTCGAAGGGCATGAGCAGAGCGGCGGGGGAGCTAAGGCGTAGGCGGATGATGGCTTGGCCTTGGAGCGATCGCGCATAACTCTTCGGAACTTGCTCGCTTTTGGCAGCTTGGCGGCGCTGAGGGAACAGTCGAATAACTCGTTTCATTACAGTATTTAAACAACACAGTGACGCAAAATGCCAAGCAGCTTATCCACGTTGCTCAAATAGTATTCTATATCAGGTCAGCCTCTACAGCTTTTGGCAGCATTCTCCTTAAGGAAAGCTAGTTGAGGGCTAAACGAAGCTAGCTTTTACAATCAAATCGTTAAAGTCTTGGTCGCCGCCGTTGGTAGTATCTTCAAAAGCAAACATATTGTCTCCTATTGAACGGATGTGATCGAAGCGATCGCTATTTGCCCCAATGTGCGTAAAGTACACGGCTGGATCATTGCTAGTATCGCTATCCAACAGTTCAGCGACAGAGCCATTGCTGACGATAAAGCTAGAGAGTAGCTGCCCGCCAGCAACTACCGCGCTGTAAATAGAAGTTCGATTGTTTGTACTTGTTAAGCTCAGCGCTACCTGCTGCTGCATCGCCGCTCGGATATAGCCTTCATCACCCACGCCTAGCAGATTTCCCTGAGCATCCAACACCTGCCCGGTAATATCTTCTATCTTAAAAAAGCCCACCTCATTGTTAAAATCGGCTTCTCTATACACTTCAAATGTGGCATTTACCGTACCCGCTACATTGCGCAGGTCAATCAGCTCAGATTCGGCCTGGGCCACTTGCTGTAAATTTACGCCTAGCGGACTAGCAGCGTCTCCTAAAGCCGCAGCGAGCACAACCCTGTCAAAGAGACTGTTGTTGCTTGAAGTGTTAAAGCTTATCTGCAAATTGCGAGCGTCAAGCTGTTCTAACGCCGCCGCTTCTCTTGTAAAAACGCCTTCACCAAAAAGTTTATAGAGACTGCTTAAATAGCTCCGCTGCAAATCATTCAGGCTGCTCTCTTTAATCGATAGAATATCAGGAATGCCATCGCTAAATGACGCTAGTAAGCGGCTTACCAATAGCTGATCGAGTTCATCTTTGGGCGAAGCAGTAAACTGTAGCGCAGAAAACAACGTTTGAGCCCAGTCAGTCAAGGTCTGCGAGTATTTTTTGACAGATGATTGAGTGCCATCGGGTAGCGACAGCCCGTAAATTTTGCCGCTTTTATCCACTGCAATCGATAGAATTGGTTCTACTTGAGTGCTTTTTGGCCCGTTTTTTACCGAGGCGACCGATAGTGATATGAGCGAATTGATAGTATTGTCTGCGAAAATTTTGTTTTGAAGAGGCGGCGCGATCGCACTCAGCTTAATCACCAGCGCAGGCTTATCATCAACGTCCGTAGGCTGTTCAGGATTGTTTGAAATATCACTTGAATATTCCACCGCTCCAATATCAACAACGCTACTATTAATCCGCTCAAATCCTATTCCTCTTTGGTCAAAAGGAAGCTGCTCTGTGCTGTCGTCGTCGTCATCCAAATCGCTCTCATCAATAGCAACAGCCTGATTATTGCCCGCGTCAATCACGGGGCTAGTTTCTTTAGGAACGTGGGTTTGAGTAAATCCTCCATTGTTTTGCAAAGCGCCCAACAGCGGATCAAGTCGCCCCGTCAGCGCCGACCCCACCTGATCGTTGTTAGCCCCGTCAGCAAAAGCGGTTGTATCACCTCTATCGCCAATAAAGTTGTTTCCACCGCTCACGCTAATTGCAAAAGGTGCGTCTATCAAATCATTATTGCCGTCGTTGTTGCCCGCTACGATGCTGTTAGCCGCGTTCAATCGACCAAAGTTAATAATGCCTGCGCCTGTGTTCTGGGTAATAGTGCTGTTACGAATCTCGGCATTAGCAGCGGGCGCGCTAGCTGAGAAGGGATTGCTTGTTGTATTCACGAGTCCGCCGCCCGTGTTTCTGCTGAGGGTGGCGTTAATTAGCCTCAGCGTGCCGTCGTTGCGAATGCCGCCGCCGTTGCGAGCCTGATTGTGGCTAAAGGTACTGTTGAGAATAGTAGCTGATGCATTAGCCGTGTTGATTAGGCCGCCGCCGCCGCTCGTTTGGCTGCTGCCGACAGATTGATTATTTGCGATCGCGCTATTCACTACGCTTAGCACGCCATCGTTACGAATGCCTCCACCGTCGTCAGCGGCGCGGTTATTTCTCACGATCACATTTTCTAAGCTGAGCTTTCTGCCTGCCCGGTTATAAACGCCGCCGCCGTCTTCATTAGCAGCGCCTGTGGTGTTGCCGCCCTCAATAATTACGCCGTCTAACCCAGCATTTGCAGTCGAGTTGCCAGTGACCACATGGTGACTATGACCCGCCGAGCCTAATGAGCCGCTGAGAATCGTCAGGTTATTTTGCCAGTCGCGATCAGCTCTATTCAATTCTGCACCAGTAAAGCCGCCATAGATAGAAACGCTGTTGCGAATTTCAAACGTTGCCTGCGGCGTGGATCCGGGGGTGTAAGTGCCTTGCGCGAGCCAAATTTCATCGCCGGATTGAGCGATCGCTAGCGCCGAGCTTAGCTGCTGGTATGCCCTTACCCAAGCCTTTCCATCACCGCCGACCGCAGCAGCCTGATTCACGTAAATGATGCTCACAGCTCATACCTACTAACGACTATCGCAGTATCAAGCTTGCCTAATTCGTATCGGGGATGCGCTAAGTACGACTGCGGAAATTCGTCTGCTAAAGCGATCTGCTAGTGCTCAAATACAAATGTCCCCACCCTGACGAATCAGAGCGGGGACATAAATCGAGCCTATAGCTTCAGCTAACTTGTAGCCTCAGCTAAGCTTCAAATTACAGCGCGTTACCACGAGGTAGAACCTCTTCAGGGAACACAAACTGCTCATGTGGCTGGTCTTGGGGGCTCAACCAGGCGCGAATGCCTTCGTTGAGCAAGATGTTCTTCGTATAGAACGTCTCGAACT
>JBARVS010000165.1:0-1546 GCA_049646385.1 Phormidesmis sp.
AGACGATTTTGATTGAGAAGGGCGACTTTGCTAGCGGCACCACTAGCTGGTCTTCGCGGCTGGTGCATGGCGGGCTGCGCTATCTAGAATATTTTGAATTTAATTTAGTGCGTGAGTCGCTAGCTGAGCGCGAAATTTTGCTAAAAAGTGCGCCTCACCTAGTGCATCCGCTTCAGCTCACAATTCCTATTTACGCTCAGGGCTCGCGCAGCTACTGGGAAATTTGGGCGGGCATGATTCTCTATGACATTTTGAGCTTTGATAAAACCCTGCTAAATCATAGAATGCTGCCCAAGGCAAAGCTGAAGCAGCTGTTTCGAGGGGTGAACCCTGACGGCGTGCAGGGCGCTGCGCAGTATTTTGATGGGCAGGTGGAATATGCCGAGCGGCTGTGTTTAGAAATTGTGCTATCGGCGCAGTCGGCAGGAGCAGATGTGCTGAACTATGTTCGAGTAGATGAGCTAGAGCGAACGGGCGATCGCATTACTGCGCTAACCTGCCAAGACGAGCTTTCTGACGAGACCTTTACGATTGCGACTCACGATAAAACAATCGTCGTAAATACCTCCGGGCCTTGGGTAGATAAGGTGTGCGACGAAGGTACTAAGAACCATCAGCCTGCCCCGATTGGCAAGCGCAAGCAGAGAATTGGCGGCACTAAAGGCAGCCATATTTTGGTCGATGCTTTCCCCGGTGCGCCAGGTGCGGCTTTTTACGTAGAGGCGCTCAGTGACAATCGACCGTTCTTCATCCTGCCGTTTTTAGGTCAGTACCTGATTGGCACCACAGATATGCGCTTTGAGGGCGATTTAGATCGGGTGAAGGCCAGCGATGATGAAATCGACTATTTGATTAGAGAAACCAACAAGGTGTTTCCATCGGCTAGGCTCAGCCGCGAGTCGGTGACGTTTACCTATTCAGGGGTGCGACCTTTACCCTACGAAAAAGGGAAAAAGCCAGGGGAGGTAACGCGCAACCACGTACTGTACGACCACAGCAGCGAGGGCGTGGTGAATATGGTGTCGCTGGTGGGCGGCAAGCTCACAACCCATCGGCGCGTTGGCGAAGAAATGGTGGACTGGGCCTGTAAGCGAGGCCAGCCAGCTGCCAAGCCTTGCCAAACTCGGGTGCAAACGCTGCCGGGAGCTATTTTACCCAGGGATGAGCGTATTGCTGAGGCGACTGAGAAGTATGCCGATAGGCTCTCGCTGCTAACGCTGGAGTATTTATTTATGCTATATGGCGCTCGCGTGTTCAATTTACTTGCCTTAATTGACGATGCGCCGGCGCTAGCGGAGCCGATTGTACCAGGACTGCCTGATATTAAGGCGCAGGTGGTGTATGCGGTGCGCTCTGAGCTGGCTTTGCAGGTGGCGGATATTTGCAGGCGGCGGACGATGCTTTCGATTCAGGCAAACTATGGGCTCGATGCATTGGGAGCGATCGCCCAAACCCTACAAACTCACTGCGGCTGGAGCGAGGCTAGATGCCACGACTCTATCGCCCACTATAAAAAGCTGATGGCGAATAACTGCATTCCTGACTA
>JBARVS010000166.1:0-6255 GCA_049646385.1 Phormidesmis sp.
GGCTCTACTCGCAAGCGCGTGCTAGAAGCCCTTAAAGAAGTCGAAGAAAAGAAGTTTCCCGCCTTGCTGCTGCGAATTGACAGTCCAGGGGGCACCGTCGCCGACTCTCAAGAAATTTACAGCGCGCTGCGAAAGCTGCAGGAAAAAGTCAAAATTGTCGCTAGCTTTGGCAATATTTCAGCCTCGGGCGGCGTTTACATCGGCGTCGGCGCTCAGCATATTGTCTCTAATCCTGGCACAATTACAGGCTCTATCGGCGTCATTTTGCGAGGCAACAATATTGAAAAGCTGCTAGATCGGGTGGGCGTGTCATTTAAAGTAATTAAGTCTGGCCCTTATAAAGATATTTTGGCCTTTGATCGGCCTTTGTCTGCTGAGGAAGAAACCATTTTGCAGGAGCTAATTGACGTGAGCTACGGTCAGTTTGTGCGCACGGTGGCAGAAGGACGAAACTTAAGCGAGGAAGCGGTGAGGCAGTTTGCCGATGGCCGGGTATTTACCGGAGAGCAGGCGCTAGCGCTAGGTGTGGTAGATCGACTAGGCAGTGAAGAAGACGCTCGCCGCTGGGCGGCTGAACTAAGCGATCTTGACCCGGAGAAAGCAGAGTGCTACACCTTTGAAGAAAAGAAACCGCTGCTGAGCCGATTACTACCGGGCAGTCGTTTTGACAGCAGCTTTATCCCGTCTGGCTGGGCGATGCTCCCGGCGCACATGCCCGCAACGCTCGCTCGGCTAGATTTTGAAATCGCGACTAGCGGCGTTCCCCTGTGGCTTTATCAACCGCCCAGTCTCTACTAGATAGCTATAGATAGCAACTGATTAAATTAAGACAGCATGAGATAGCAAGGGAAATACCGCCGTGGACTGGCAGATACGAGCTATTCGAGGGGCGACTACCGTTCCAGAAAATTCAGCAGAAGCGATGGCAGCAGCGGTCACCGAAATGCTAGACGCTTTAGAGCTAGCCCATGACGTTGACCCGACCCAAATCGTCAGCGTGACATTTTCGGTAACTCGCGATTTAGATGCTATTTTCCCGGCGGCGATCGCCCGCAGACGGCACAACTGGGGCTGCGTTCCCCTGCTTGACGTACAGCAAATGCATGTCAAAGGAGCCCTACCTCGCTGCATTCGCCTCATCGTCTATGTGCCGCTTTTAGTTCACCAAAGCGAAGTCAAGCACATTTACCTGCGGGGCGCTTGCAGCCTACGTCCCGACCTTTGCTTAGATTCCTCAACCTTTTGACTTGACCTCTTGACTCGACCTTTTGACTTGACCTTTTGAAAGAGACAGTTCTAGTTGAATTCCCTCTTTGGGAAATTTGCCAGCAGCAGCCTAAACAGTACGATCTTGTCGTTACCAACAAGCGAAAACGTACGTATAAAGGATAGTTCACTTATGACATCAGGACTACAAGACACAGGCTCTAGTAATCAAGACCATCAAGAACTCTCAGAATTTAAGGGGCTTAGCACAGACGAGCAGCTCGGCCTACTGTGGGTGCTCTACGAGCATATGGGTGGCTCTATTACACCCGCAGCACCAGGAGCCGCAGCGCCTCAGTTTACCGAAGGGCTGCTCAACGATGTTAAAGCCATGGAGCACGACGATCAGCTCGCCTTTATGCGCGACCTGGTGAATAAAAAGTCAACAGAGCATACAAAAATGTATAGCACCTTTGACGAAAACAACAAGATGCTGTTTTGGTATGAGCTTGCCGAAGAAATGGCCGCTGGAACTGTCGTGCCAGTGCCCGATGGTTATGAGCTATCGGCGGGTGCAGCCAAAATATATAGCGAAATGACAGCGCTTGAGTTCAACGCACAAATTACGGTACTTCGTAATGCCGTGCTAAATATGGGGGCATAGACCTGGTAAAAACCTTTTATTGAGCAGCCCTCAACTGACAATAAAAAATGACAATAAAAAAGCGCCTGTCGTCTTAAAATGGCAGGCGCTTTTTGCTATCCTTTTATGATCTTGAGTCGTTCTTTTCAGGCTTGGAATGAAACCGGATGCCTAAAAACAGATCGTACATGAAGCCTAAAAAGTCTTGGGTCTGCATCAGCCCTAGCGACTGAGGCGAGCCTTTTTCGTCTAGCAGAGGCTTCATTACCTCGTAAGCTGGCTTGTACTTATACCACGGAATAGAAGGCCATAGGTGATGCACTAAGTGGTAGTTCTGGCCCATGATTAAAAAGTTGAGCACGCGGCTAGGATAAACCCGAGCGTTTTTCCAGCGGTGCTGAGTCTTAAAGGGGCGATGGGGCAAGTAGTCAAAAAATAGGCGCTAAGCCAACAACTAAAGCGGGCGAAAACCAAAAATTGAACAGGTAGCCAATAAATCCGAAGTAGCAGGCCGCATAAACAAACAGACCCACCACCAAACGACTCAAAAACCACTCTAGCAGCTCGTAGTTTTTCCAGAGGCGACGCTGAAAGAAGTAGACCTCATGGTAAAAGAAGCGAGCGGCAATTAGCCACAGCGGGCCACCCGTTGAGACAAAATGATCAGGGTCATTTTTAGGGTCGTTCACATGGGCATGGTGCTGCAAGTGCACTCGCGTGAAAACGGGAAATGTGAACCCTAGCATCAAGGCGCTGCCATGACCTAGCGCTGCATTCACGATGGGATTGCGGTGGGCCGACTTGTGCGAAGCGTCGTGAATGACGGTGCCGACTAAGTGCAATGCCAACGTATTAAAAGCAAAACAGCACCAGCTAGGCCAGTACCAAGTAAAATATCCAACGGTTGAAAGAATAACCAGTGAGACAGCCCCGAAAAAAATAAGCAGATCGGGGCTCATGCCGCCATCTGCATCTAGAAACCACTTAGGGACTCTCCGGGTGACTGCCAGGGGCTTTGCTGCCACTGCCACCATTACATGCGCTCCTACGTACCACGTTCTTCGGTAGTATACGCTACCTGAGATGAATAATAAAGTTTTGTGACGCCCTTTACTGCCAACAATCTCTGCCTTAGCTTATCTCAAGAACAACCGCTTTTCATCGGGGCTAATCTTTTTTCATCACCCCGACGGATATTACAGTCAACCTAAAGGTTTTATCCGGGGGCGGCGTTGAACCTCAGTTGAACCTTCAAACCTTGGTTGAACCTCATGAGGGTGTGCCTTACAGTGGTATCGTTTGAGCAGCTATTTTTTGTCCATTCATCTTTCGGCTATTGAATAAGTCTATGCCAATGCGTCCTGCCCTTCGTAGAACTAAAATCGTTGCGACGATTGGCCCTGCCACCGAAGATCCAAATACGTTAAGAGCCTTAATTGAAGCGGGCGCAACGACGCTGCGGCTCAACTTTTCTCATGGCGATCAAGAGAACCATCAGAAGAACATTAAGCTGATTCGCCAGATCTCTTTTGAGCTGAATCAGCCTGTAGGCATTTTGCAGGATTTGCAGGGGCCTAAAATTCGCTTGGGTAGGTTTAAAGACGGCCCTATTCAGCTTGCGAATGGCGATCGCTTTATCCTCACCAGCCGCGATGTTCCCGGTAGCCAAACTGAAAGCTCGGTAACCTACGGCCCGCTAGTAGAAGAAGTGCCTGAAGGGGCAATCATTTTGCTAGACGATGGCAAGGTGGAGATGAAGGTCGTTGGCAAAGATATGGCGCAGCGCAACCTTCTGTGCGAGGTTGTTGTGGGCGGCAAGCTTTCTAATAGCAAAGGCGTAAACTTTCCGGGCGTTTACCTATCTATCAAGGCGCTGACCGATAAAGACCGCAAGGATCTGATGTTTGGCCTCAATCAAAACGTGGACTGGGTAGCGCTAAGCTTTGTGCGCAACCCTCAAGACGTTTTAGAGATTAAGGAGCTGATTCAAAACTCAACTAATCGCCGCGTGCCCGTGATTGTCAAAATTGAGAAGCACGAAGCTATTGAGCAAATGGAGGCGATTCTCTCTTTGTCAGATGGGGTGATGGTGGCTAGAGGTGACTTGGGCGTGGAGCTACCGGCTGAAGATGTGCCTGTGCTGCAAAAGCGCCTGATCGCAACGGCCAACCGATTGGGCATTCCAGTGATTACGGCGACCCAAATGCTCGATAGCATGGTGGACAGCCCGCGCCCGACAAGAGCTGAGGTTTCTGACGTGGCGAACGCCATTTTTGACGGTACCGACGCGGTGATGCTCTCGAATGAAACGGCAGTGGGGCAGTTTCCGGTAGAAGCGGTGGCAACGATGGCGCGAATTGCTAGGCGCACTGAAAAAGAGCAGATGCGCCAGATGACCGAGGAGTTTAGCAAGAGTCACACCATTCCTAACGCAATTTCTCAGGCGGTGGGGCAAATTTCTAAGCAGCTCGGCGCGTCCGCTATTATGACGCTAACGCGGAGCGGCGCAACGGCTCGCAACGTGTCTAAGTTTCGCCCTAAAGCGCCTATTTTAGCGGTGACGCCGCTGGTAGATGTGTCCCGGCAGCTTCAGCTCGTGTGGGGCGTAAATCCGCTCTTGGTGGTCGATTTGGCTTCGACGCGGCAAACTTTTAAGGCGGCGCTAAACGTGGCGCAAGAAAGCGGACTGGTGCGAGACGGCGACTTGGTGGTGATGACGGCGGGCACTTTGCAAGGTGTTTCAGGCTCAACGGACTTGGTTAGGGTGGAAGTGGTGACGGCGGTGCTGGGCTATGGCCGGGGGATTGGTGAGGGCTCGGTGAGCGGACGAGCGAGAATTGCGCATAACACAGCAGCGGTGAAGGATTTTCATACGGGTGAGATTTTGGTGGTGCCGCGTACGAGTGCGGACTATATTGACGCGATTCGGCGGGCAGGTGGCATTATTACCGAAGAGGACAGCCTGACCAGCCACGCGGCAGTGCTAGGACTGCGGTTAGGCATTCCGGTGATTGTAGGGGTGGAGAAGGCCACTGAGATTATTCGCAATGGCACTATCGTTACGTTGGATGTAAGCAGAGGGGAGGTATGTTCGGGGCCACCGAAGCGATCGCTCTCGGCGGCATTATCGGCTGATGTGGACGAGGATGAAGATTAATGGCGGTGATAAAAGGCAGGCGATCCGCGAAAGATGCGATCGCGCTGCCCCGGAGAAATTCTGGATGCGCCCCCAGCGCTAGCTTCAGATTCTTCATAGGACGATTCTCTGTTGTTGTTGTCGTAAGCGTCTAAAGAGCCAAACGGCGGCACAAAGGCGTGATTCTTACGATCATAGGTAAGGACGGAGCCGTCTTCGATGTTGTAGATCCAGCCGTGAAGGGCAATTTCGTCGCGGTGGAGGTGCGATCGCACGGAAGGATACGTCCGCAAATTATCAATTTGGGTCAGCACATTCTCTGCTACCAGCGTCGCCAGCTTTTCTTTTTTACCCAGGTGGCCATAGTTTTCTTCCACCATTTCGCGAGTCGCCTCGGTATGCTTTAGCCAGTTGTACACCAGCGGCATTTTATGCTCTAGCTCACCGACCTGTAATAAGCCCTTCATCGCGCCGCAGGTGGTGTGTCCGCATACGATAATATGCTCCACCTCTAAAGACTTAATCGCGTATTCAATCGTGGCGCCTTCGCCGCCGTTCGTCGCGCCATAGGGCGGCACAATATTGCCCGCATTGCGAATTACGAAAAGATCGCCTAGATCTGACTGGGTGATGAGTTCGGGCTGCACTCGCGAATCAGAGCAGGTGATGAATAAAACGCGAGGATGCTGACCTTGGGCCAGCTCATGCAGCAGCTCCTTATTTTTGGGCACATAGCTGCTCTGAAATTCTCGCAGCCCTTTAATTAAATCTTTCATAGCCTTGGCCTTTGTCTTATCCTTCTATAATCTCACGCTGTGAGGCTATCAGGCGGAACGCTATGCGTGTAATAGCTGATCTATAATCTCACCTGCTGTCAATGCGCTCAATAAAATTTCAGCTCTTTGAGCAATTTCGTAAGCACTTTTCTGAGGAATGGTCTGAGGAATTGTCTGAGGAATGGCAACAATTCTACAATTTTACCTATCAATCATTCAGCGCTGCTTGAGAATGCTTAAGGCATATTAAGTGATGAATGAGCGATCGCCTCCAACTCTCGTACGTTAGCAGCTAGCCTATGAGCAGTAAGGCTTAACGCATGAGCAGTAATAAGCAGTGTTTATATTTTGGAGCTTCATCTATAAGCACTAGGCGCTAACCTATAAGCACCAAGGACTAACCTACAAACATTGGCGCTTGAATACTTCGATGACATCGGTTGTCTCTTTAAGTGAGGCAATAAAAAAGACAGAGCCGATGCCCTGCCTTATAT
>JBARVS010000167.1:0-21464 GCA_049646385.1 Phormidesmis sp.
CCACTATAAGTTTGAGGGCATTGCCTATGTCGTAAGTCTGTCACCCGTTTTCGCAGCCTTTGCCTCTGTTCTGCGCTGGCGGCCCCTGATGACGGTGGGTACTCACGTTTATGAATGGATTGCGACCCACCGAAAAGTGGCAGGCCGATTTACCAGACCCTTTCGGTTCAAGCCGCTGACGATCAACAACTCAGGCTGGCTGAACGCTATAGCCTTACTGATGCTTGCCTTAGCCTTGCTCTTGGGCCTTCGTAGCGCTATGGTTTTCCACAGCACCATAGCTCATCAAAACTTTTTTTAAACAACCTGCGATTTGTGTCTACGATTTTTGCGCCTGTCCTCGTAAGATGAGAGATGGTCGCTTGCATGATTCAAAATGCGGCCAGCGCCACCAGCGCCATAGATAAGCAATGACAAACTCTTCGCAGCGGCCTCATCTGTTTGGCAAGTTTCAGCAGTGGTTTACCAAAACGCCCAACCGAGCGTTAGACCAAGCCTACGAAGCTGCCCTCAAAATTCGTCAGCTTGAAGACAATCATTTTGGCGGTAACCCCGTCTCCCAGAGCTATGGCGGCTACAGCCCCAGCTCGTATCGATTGCTTCAAAAAGATCTTAAAAAATATCTCAGCATCATCAAAAGGCGGATGGCCGAATTTAGAGCCAGCAGCTCAATGTATCCCGTCTCTAGCGTAGGACAAGGGGGGCCACTGGCGGGGCCGCTCACGACTGCCTTGCCTCGCGATGTTCCGCTCGATCAAATCAACGGCCCAGCCATTTTTTTCTCTAAGCTTCAGCTAATAGATAGCGTGGTTGATCGCTATCAGCGGCCCGCTGCGCTAGCGCTCAGTCAGATAAAGCCGCCTGCTGCTTCAGGTTCGTCAGCGCTAGCAGGTGAAAGGAAAGGTGAAAGCCTATCGGCTCAAGCAACCGGCCCTGCCGAAGAAACGCCTAACGAGACGCTAAGCGGCACTAATAGCGTTTTGCCGCGCTCTATTTTGCGCACGGTCGGTCGCATTCGGCAGGATCTTAATCCTGAGGCGGAAGCTGATGTTATCCGCAACTTTCGCAGTTCTAAAGCGCAAACGACAGTGGCGATTACTTTCGTGCTGCAGCTCATCATTGTGCCGCTGCTTGCCCAGTACCTCAGCAAAAACTTTGTCATTGGCCCGATTGTCCATCAGAGTCGCGATAGGGCTCAATCAGAAGTTTTTTTGAATGAAGAAATGGAGGAAAGGGCGCTAACTGAGCTAGAGCATTATGAAGATCGCCTGCGGTTTGAACTGTTAATTGGTAAAACGCCGAAAATTGGGGAGGAGGAGATTGAAGATCGGGTACGGGAAAGAGCTGTTGAAATTGAAGACGAATACCGTCAGCGGAGCACCGATGCGGTGGGTAATGTGTTTGCCGATGCGATCGCTGTTCTCGCCTTCTCCCTGTTACTCACCACCTCTAAAGACAAAATAGCCAAGCTCAAAGCCTTTATTGACGAAATTATTTACGATCTTAGCGACAGCGCCAAAGCTTTTATTATTATCCTATTTACCGATGTTTTTGTAGGCTTTCACTCGCCCCACGGCTGGGAAGTTTTATTGGAAGGGCTTTCTGTTCACCTCGGCCTGCCAGCGAACCACAACTTTATTTTTCTCTTCATCGCGACTTTCCCCGTTATTTTAGATACCGTCTTTAAATACTGGATTTTCCGCTATCTCAACCGGGTGTCGCCTTCGGCAGTGGCCACCTATAAAAATATGAACGAGTGATGTAGCTGGAACTCTCCCTGGAAGAATGTGTCTTTGAAATTATGCATTTTTCCCTTTTTGAGTCACAAACACTGTGAAAGTACACAAGGCTTCCACGCTGAAAACGCCCGACGCATCTCCCTATTCTCGAACGCTAGCAGGCAAACGCCTTGCAGACCAAAACTCTACAGGCCAAAACTCTATAGGCCAAAGCCGCCAATCTCAAAAAAACCAGCGCCGCGATCGCCGCAGTAGCCCTCTAAAATTGCTCGTCATGAGCACCGTCGGATTTGCCCTAGCGCTGATGACTTGGGAAGGCATTTTGCGGCTCACGGTGGAAGTGAGCCAGGGTATTTCCGACCATCCGGCTCTGGGCAAAATAGACAGCCCTGGCCCCATGCTGCACACCCGAGAAGGCTTTAACCGTACCCGCCTTAACAGCTTAGGCATGAGAGCCGCCGAGCCGTCGCCCAAGCAGCCCGGTGACTATCGAATTTTGATGCTGGGAGATTCTTTTACGCGAGCCGACGAGGTGAGCGATGGGCTTAATTTTAGCGATCGCCTCCAGGCCAGCTTCAGTTCAGCCCAGCCTACCCTTGAGCCCAAGCAGCCATTCACCGAACAAGTGCAGGTGATCAACGCGGGTAAGCCCAGCGCATCCCCGGCTGGCTACCTCTATGCCGCTAGCTTTCACAATCAAATCTCTGCGCCTGATAGTACCGTTATTCAGCTTACAGAGGCTGACTTTACGCTAGATATGGAGAGCGATCGCGCTGAGTTTTATCTCAAAAAAAAGGGCAAAGCAGACTATGAAATTGTGCATAACCCAGAATTTGGCAGCGCCGAGCCGCTAGCACAAGCCGTCATAGAATATGCGCCCTGGCTGCGATCGCTCATGCAGCTATCCACCCTTCGCGTTGGGGGTCGTAACCTCAGCAGCTTCCTCTCGCCGATTGACTCTTCCGACACAGAAGAACCGACGCCTATACCCACAGAATCTAAGCGCCTTCAGGCCGAAGATGCGGCGATCATCCGCTGGACGGTTCAGCAGCTTAACCAGCACTTTCCTCACGCTGTGCTGCTCTTTATTCCCGCCATGAACTATAAAGACGCTGGCGAGATCAGCAGCGATCCTCGCAATGCCGCCATCGAAAAAACCCTCACCGAAGCCACCGCTGCCCAGGGCGTTCCTTTTTTGAACATGCGCCCCGACTTTCGAGCCTACTACCGCACCAAAGGCACCAATCTCAGTGGCTTTAACAACACTGTACCGGGACAAGGTCACCTCAACCCTATCGGTCACGCGCTCGTTGCCCAAAGGCTCATCAATTTCTATAGCCAGTCCAACAGCCCGCTGCGGAAAAACTGAACCATGATCTTCTCTAGCCCTGAGTTTTTCCTGTTCTTCGGCGGCGTCCTGCTATTTCTAGCGCTGGCAAAACGGCAGCAAACCAAAAAGCTGTTCCTCCTTGCCGCTAGCTACTTTTTTTATGGCTACTGGGACTGGCGCTTTACGTTTTTAATGCTGGCGATGACTGTCGTCAACTATGCGCTGGGCGAATGCGTCCATCAGGCTCAGGCCCAGCGTTTCAAAAAGCTGTTTCTCCTAACCGCTGTCGTCTTTGATCTCGGCGTGCTGGGATTTTTCAAGTATTACAACTTTTTTATTGACTCAGCCAACCACGCCCTGCACTCTATTCACGCTGAAGCACTGGGCAGCTTGCCAACGCTGGGCATCATTTTGCCCGTTGGCATCTCGTTTATCACCTTTCAGGTCATGGCCTATGTCATTGATATCTATCGCGGCGTGACTGAACCTGCTGATACCTTCTGGGACTTTGCGCTGCTGACAGCGTTTTTCCCGCAGCTAGTAGCCGGCCCCATTTTAAAGGCCAAACAGTTCCTACCCGAACTGCAAAAAAAAATTATCATCCGTCGTCAGAATCTTTTAGCGGGCAGTCAGCTCTTTTTGCTGGGCCTTTTCCGCAAAATCGTCGTCGCCGACAGGCTAGCGCTCTTTGTCGATACAGTATTTGAGAACCCTCAAGACTTTAGCTCTGCAACGACTTGGCTGGCTGTGCTCGCCTATGCCATCCAAATTTACTGCGACTTTAGCGGCTACAGCGATATGGCCATCGGCGCAGCCAAATGCCTCGGTTATGACATCCCTATCAACTTCAATTTGCCTTATATTTCGCGCAGCATTACCGAATTTTGGCGGCGCTGGCATATTTCCCTCTCTACTTGGCTGCGCGAATACATCTACATTCCTCTCGGTGGAAATCGCAAGGGCAAGCCGCGCCAGTATCTAAATCTATGGCTGGTGATGCTGCTAGGCGGCCTGTGGCACGGCGCTAGCTGGAACTTCGTTTTGTGGGGCGCACTGCATGGCACGGCGCTAGCAGTTCATAAATTTTACTCAGACCACATTCGACCCAAAATCACGCTGCCCACGCCGCTATACAACGCCGTGACCTGGGCGATTACGCTGCTGTTTGTCTGCACGACCTGGGTGTTCTTTAGATCGGCTGACTTTTCAGAAGCCTTAGTTATTCTGCAAAAAATGTACGTGCCCACGTTAGCAGGCATTGACTGGTTTGCAACGGGCTTTTGGATCTCGCTGCCGGGATTGCTGATTGCCGACTACTTAGGCTCGGTGCTAAACCAAGGAAAATACATTCAGCTGAATCGCCTTAGCCACTGGTTCTGGCTTTCTTTCTGGCTGCTGGGTTTGCTCTTCTTGGCTCCCCAAAATCCGCAGCCATTTGTATACTTTCAGTTTTAAAGTCAAAAGCTTCAAAATCAAAAGCTCTTTGCCAAAATATCCATCAAGCTTGCTGAACTTGCTTGATAAGCTCTGTTGGTGAAGAGCTTGTAGACTTTTAAGCTATGAATTTCAAGCTATGAATTTCAAGCTATGAACTCAGCCTATGAACCAGTCTTCTTGCTGGCTGTTTGAATGTACAGAATGAGCAAAAACACAGTAGGTACGAAGACAAATAAGACGCTGGCGACAAATCCTAACTTATTAGTTTCCATGAGGTCGAACCTAACTCCCAAATACTTCAGTGAATTCTTGTGCTCTCAGCATATCATCCTCAAGCCGCGTCATGGCTCGCCGCCGCTTACCAACCTGCTCTAACCTGCTTAAGACAGCTGGCAAAGCGAGCAACAAAGCCGGGGGTTTATTCAGCAACAGTAGCAGCGGCTTCATCTGATTCGGAATCTATCGCATCTTTTTCAACAGCGGCTTTATCGGCTTCAGCGGCAGCGGCTTCAGCTTTTGCTTTTTTCAGGCTCTCTTTTTTATCTGGCTTGGTTTCAACGCTGGCTGGCCCTTGAATAATGGTTTGGCAGGCCAACCGACAGCTAGAAGGACGTTTGCGCAGCAGCTTTTCTTCGGCGGCAGTGCGAGGTGATAAGTTGTCGCTACCTTCAGTGATATCGACAACGCAGGTGCCACACTGACCATAGCCACCGCACTGGGCGAGCTTTCCCATGAAAGTGTAAAGATCAATGTCGTTTTCTTGGGCCTTAAATCTCAGGTTAGAGCCGAGGGCAGCCTCAATTTCTTTATTTTCTTTAATAAACTTAATACGAGCCATGTCTTGAATTTTAGCTGATTTTACCTGATTTCTACCTGACTCTTATGGAGCGATCGCACAGCCTCTTTCTAAGACAATCCCCACATATCTAGCAGATATCTGGTCTTGACGGGTTTGGAGAGGTGCTATATCTGGTAGCCTTAATAGTATCTGGGGTCTTGTTGAAAGGCGTCAAACTTAAATTCGTAATTATCAAAGCAAGGAGGAGCGTAGTCAATGGGTCTACCTTGGTACCGAGTACACACCGTCGTCCTAAATGACCCAGGCCGACTGATTTCTGTACACTTGATGCACACAGCGCTGGTAGCGGGCTGGGCAGGCTCTATGGCCCTGTTCGAGCTATCCAATTTTGATCCTAGTGATCCTGTCCTTAACCCGATGTGGCGGCAGGGCATGTTCGTGCTTCCCTTTATGACTCGTCTGGGTGTGACAGGCTCTTGGGGCGGTTGGGATGTCACTGGCGCCATCGGCGTCAATCCTGGCTTTTGGTCTTTTGAAGGCGTGGCACTAGCTCACATCGTTCTGTCAGGTCTACTGTTCTTAGCCGCCGTATGGCACTGGGTCTATTGGGATCTAGAGCTGTTTCGCGATCCGCGCACGGGCGAACCTGCGCTTGATTTGCCAAAGATGTTTGGCATCCATCTATTCTTGTCGGGTTTACTGTGTTTTGGCTTCGGAGCCTTCCATTTAACTGGCCTTTGGGGGCCGGGTATGTGGGTCTCTGATCCTTATGGGCTGACTGGCCACGTTCAGGGAGTCGCTCCAGAATGGGGGCCAGCGGGCTTTAATCCATTTAATCCGGGTGGCGTTGTCGCTCACCATATTGCGGCAGGTATTGTCGGCATTATTGCCGGACTGTTTCACCTGACGGTTAGGCCACCGCAGCGTCTGTACAAGGCGCTACGCATGGGAAACATCGAAACTGTCCTATCCAGCTCGATTGCGGCTGTGTTTTTTGCGGCCTTCGTGGTAGCTGGAACCATGTGGTATGGCTCGGCCACCACGCCGATTGAGCTATTTGGGCCTACCCGCTATCAGTGGGACGGCAGCTATTTTGCTCAAGAAATTGAGCGTCGCACTCAGCGCTCAGTTGCTAGGGGTGCTTCTTTGGAAGACGCCTACGCCGCTATTCCTGAAAAGCTGGCGTTTTACGACTACGTAGGCAATAGCCCTGCAAAAGGCGGTTTGTTCCGTGTCGGCCCGATGGACTCTGGCGATGGCATTGCCACTGCTTGGCTGGGTCATCCCGTCTTCCACGATGGTGAAGGCCGCGAGCTGTCCGTTCGTCGTCTGCCGAACTTCTTCGAAACCTTTCCGGTGGTGTTGGTTGATAAAGACAACGTGCTGCGCGCTGATATTCCATTCCGTCGGGCTGAATCAAAGTACAGCTTTGAGCAAACGGGCGTAACGGCTGACTTTTACGGCGGCGAGCTAGATGGTCAGACCATTACCGATCCGGTGGCTTTGAAGCGATATGCGCGTAAGGCTCAGCTCGGTGAACCGTTTGAATTTGACCGTGAAACGTTGGATTCGGATGGTGTATTCCGCTCTAGTCCTCGTGGCTGGTTCACCTATGGTCACGCGGTCTTTGCGCTGCTGTTCTTCTTCGGCCATATTTGGCACGGGGCTCGGACGCTGTTTAGAGACGTATTTGCAGGCGTCGACCCTGACCTGTCTCCCGATCAGGTTGAGTGGGGCTTTTACCAGAAGGTTGGTGACCGTTCGACCAAGGCTGCGGCCAAGAGCTAACTGAAGAACAGGGTTCTTTAATAATCGAAAGGCAGTAGCGCTATTGCCTTTCGACACCCCTTTAAGTTTGCTACAGTCAAGATAACCAGTTGTTTATCGGTAGTTTGATATGGAAGCTGTTGCCTACATTCTGATTTTTGCCATGATTATTGGCACCTTGTTCTTTGCGATCGCCTTCCGCGAGCCCCCAAAGATCACTAAAGACTAGCCTCAACAGATACAAGGCTTGTTGATATACTCAAGAGGCTCAGCGACTGTCTTAACGGGCAAGCTGAGCCTCTATTTTTTTATTTTTCTGGCTATATTTTTTGAAAGGTTCGTTTTGTCGTAACGTTGCGATAGGGGAACTTGAGGTTCACATCCTATGCAGTGTCCATTTTGCCAGCATCCCAATAACCGCGTTTTAGAGTCTCGCTCGGCTGAGTTGGATAGAAGCATTCGCCGTCGGCGCGAGTGCCTAGCGTGCGATCGCCGATTTACAACCTATGAACGCATTGAATATGTGCCGATTACAGTGATTAAGCGCGGGGGCGATCGCGAATCCTTTGATCGCTCTAAGCTGCTGCGGGGCATCGTTACGGCCTGCGAAAAGACCGGCATCAGCGCTCATGCCATGGAGCTAATGGTGGATGAAATAGAAGCCGACCTTCAGCAGCAGGCCGTGCGAGAAGTCTCTAGCGAAAATATTGGTGAGCGCGTTTTGGCTCGCTTGCAGCAGGTTAGCGAAGTTGCCTACGTGCGATTTGCCTCGGTCTACCGCCAGTTTCAAGGTATTCGCGACTTTACCGAAGCGCTCAGCCGACTCAAAGGCCAGAGCAAAGATCACCGTGAGAACCAGAGCATAAACGTTCCAGACCCATCCTATGATCAAGCGGGTTTGATCGCCCCTCACGATGACGAAGAGCGCTTAGCTGAGTCGGTTAAGGCTTGAGCTTCAAAAAAAGCAATGATTTTTGTTTCCTTATTGATCTACAATTAATGTTCTTGTGACAGAAACCCTTGAAGGCTGCCAGCGGCCCTTTCCCACTTATAAACTTAGTCCTGCAATATTGGTAGAGCTTTCAGACAGCTCTCAGTAAAACTTTAGGTCAGACTTTAGAAGCGGTGCGCGTACTGCTTTGCTCTTCGAGTCCAACGGCCAATGGCATTTATCTAGGCTATTGGAACTCAAACGGCAAAGACTGTGTGCTCGCAAGGTGTTCACTCGTTCGCGGAGAATAACTGTAGGAAAACATATTTAGCATGGCCAACCCGGATACTCAGAACAACGACATTGGTTTTACACATGAGGACTTTGCAGCACTTTTAGACCAATACGATTACAACTTCAATCCTGGTGATATTGTCCCCGGTACGGTATTTAGCATCGAACCTCGGGGCGCTTTGATCGATATTGGCGCAAAAACTGCGGCCTATCTTCCCATTCAGGAGATGTCTATTAACCGGGTTGAAGGTGCTGAGGAAGTTTTACACTCCAATGAAACTCGTGAGTTCTTCATCCTTACAGATGATAACGAAGACGGCCAGCTCACCCTTTCTATTCGTAGAATTGAGTACATGCGAGCCTGGGAGCGAGTGCGCCAGCTTCAGCAAGAAGATGCTACGGTTCGTTCGATTGTGTTTGCGACTAACCGAGGCGGTGCGTTAGTTAGAATTGAAGGGCTGCGTGGGTTTATTCCAGGATCTCACATCAGCACTCGCAAACCTAAAGAAGATCTGGTTGGCGAAGAGCTGCCGCTCAAGTTTTTGGAAGTGGACGAAGAGCGCAACCGCTTGGTTCTAAGCCATCGCAGAGCGCTAGTAGAGCGTAAGATGAACGGCCTGCAGGTGAGCGAAGTCGTGATTGGTACGGTGCGCGGTCTTAAGCCCTACGGCGCGTTTATTGACATCGGCGGCGTTAGCGGCTTGCTACACATCTCTGAAATCTCGCACGATCACATTGACACGCCCAACTCGGTGCTCAATGTTAACGACGAGATCAAAGTGATGATTATTGATTTGGACGCTGAGCGCGGTCGAATTTCTTTGTCAACCAAGCAGCTTGAGCCTGAGCCCGGTGACATGGTGAAAAATCCCGAGCTAGTGTACGAAAAGGCCGATGAAATGGCTGAACGCTATCGCGAGCAGCTCAGACAAAAGGCTTTGGGTGAAAGCGGTGAAGCACCAACCGATGAGGCTGACTATGCTGTTGAGGAAGAAGATCTAGCGATCGCTGAATAACACTTCCCTAGCATTGCTTTGAACATACATCCGTCTTGATAGGATAGGAAAAGATCTATCTAGCAGGTCTTTTCCTCTTTTGTCTCTTGCTTCTTTGCCTGATCTTTCAGTCGCTTCAGATAGTCTCCTTGACACAAAGAGGAACTTAAACATGGCTACCCTTCAGTGTTTAGGCCATCGCTTTGAAAACATCCAGGCGATACTTTTTGACAAAGACGGTACGCTAGCTGATGTAGAAAGCTATTTGCTGGCTTTAGGGCGATCGCGATCGCAATTCATCCATACCCAAGTTCCTGATTTAAAACAGCCCATTCTATCAACCTTTGGCCTGCAGGACGATAGCATTGACCCAGCTGGGCTCATGGCCATTGGCAGCCGTACAGAAAATAAAATAGCCGCCGCCGCCCATGTCGCTGCCGCAGGCTATGGCTGGATAGCCGCCCTAAATTTGGTCGAAAGTGCTTTTCAGCGGGCCGAGGCGAGCCTGCCTGCCAAAGTTACTCAAACGCCTCTAATAGAAGGTGCAGCGCCACTGCTGCGACGACTCCGCTCAGCTCAGCTCAAGCTAGGCATTGTTTCGGCTGATGCACAATTAGAAGTAAAGAACTTTGTAGATCATCACCAGCTTACAGACATCGGCTGGTACTGCGGCGCGGCTCCAGAAACACTGCCCAAAACCCACCCTGAATTCTTAAAGCTTGCCTGTCAGTCGATGGGTGTTCACAGCTCATCTGTTGTCATTATTGGCGATTCGGCGGCTGATTTACAGCTCGCACAGCAGGGCGCTGCTGGCTTTTTAGGAATGACTGGCGGATGGCGGCATCCGCCCATCATAGAGACGGCGACAGAGGCGGCGACTCGCTTAGCCGGAAATCTAGCAAAAGGGTTGATAGAAAATCTAGCAGTAGTGAGCTTTGAACATTTTGGCCAAATTGAAGTTTTCAATTGAAAGTTTCGACTAGATCTCCATTAGTTGTTTAGATTGGTGCATAGATTAAAGTAGTGAATACTTGCAAAAAGGCAGTTTGAATCACGCTCAAGGAGGATTGGCTATTGTCGCGTCGCTACCTGTTTACATCAGAGTCGGTTACAGAGGGACATCCCGATAAAATTTGCGATCAAATTTCGGACACGATTTTAGACACGGTGCTGGCGCTCGACCCTAGTAGTCGCGTGGCGGCTGAGGTTGTAGTCAACACAGGTTTAGTCGTTGTGACTGGCGAAATTACCTCTACGGCAACCGCCAATTTCGTCAAGGTCGTTCGTCAAAAGATCGCTGAAATTGGCTATATTAATCCAAAAAATAACGGCTTTTCGGCTGATAGCTGCTCCGTGCTGATTGCTTTAGACGAACAGTCAGCTGACATTGCTCAAGGCGTAGACCACGCCCAAGAAACCCGCGAGCAAACGAGTGACGAGCGCTGGGATGCAATCGGTGCGGGCGATCAGGGCATTATGTTTGGCTTTGCCTGCAACGAAACGCCTGATTTAATGCCTTTGCCTATCTGCTTGGCCCATCGAATTTCACAAAAGCTGGCTGCTGCTCGCAAAAGCGGTGAGCTAGCCTATCTAGGGCCAGATGGAAAAACCCAGGTTACCGTTCAATACGAAGACGGTAAGCCCGTCGGCATTGACACGATTTTAGTCTCTACTCAGCACACAGAGACTATTGACGAACTCAGCGGCAACGAGGAGGTTCAAGCCAGAATTAAAAAAGATTTGTGGAAAGCAGTTGTTCTACCAGCTTTTCAGGGTTTGGATTTGCAGCCTAGTGACAACACGCGCTTTTTGGTGAATCCTACCGGCAAGTTTGTGATTGGTGGCCCGCAGGGTGACTCGGGCTTAACCGGACGCAAAATTATTGTAGATACTTACGGCGGCTATTCTCGACACGGCGGCGGTGCTTTTTCAGGTAAGGATCCTACCAAGGTTGATCGCAGCGCAGCCTACGCCTGTCGCTACGTTGCCAAAAATATTGTGGCCGCTGGTTTGGCTGATAAGTGCGAAGTGCAGCTTAGCTATGCGATCGGCGTTGCCCGTCCGACGAGTATTTTTGTAGAAACGTTTGGCACAGGTAAGGTCTCTGATGATAAGCTGCTGTCGCTCGTGAATGAGCACTTTGAGCTGCGACCAGCTGGTATTATCGAAACGTTTAATTTGCGCGGGCTGCCCGCAGAGCGCAACGGTCGTTTTTATCAGGACTTGGCTGCTTACGGTCATTTTGGCCGTGATGACTTGGATTTGCCCTGGGAAAAAACTGACAAAGCCGCTGCGCTCAAGGCTGCCACGGCTGAGCGCACGCCTGTGAGCGTGTAGGGACTGGTTTTGGCGATCGCCGACTAGCTTCAGAACTAGCTTCAACAGACAGACCTGGCACGGCTGAGTTGATCTATTGATAGGATGTTGGATAGCTTGCTCGACAGACCGTCATTTGCCAAGTCCTCTAACAACGTGCTTAGTTAAGGGTTTCTCAGAATCTGAGAAGCCTTTTTCTCTTGAAGTGCTTACTAGAGCGTTGAAATCAAAGTGAACATAATTTTAGATGCGCAAAAAGGTGCACACAGCATGGATTCCTTTCCGCCCTACCAGCCTAAGAACCTTACCCTGGGGCCATTAGAATCTGAAATTGTAGGGATTTTGTGGAAGCTCGGGCCAACCTCAGCGACAGCTATTCATCAGCATATTTTGAATGACATTAATCGAGAGCTGACCTACTCTTCAGTCTCTACGGTGCTGAAGCGGCTGATGAAAAAGGGATGGGTAGGCTGTGACCGCGATCGCCGGGTGCATGTTTGGCGATCGCGCATCTCCCAGCAGCAAGCCGAAATTCTCCAGGCTCACGAACAGCTTCATCGGTTCTTAGCCATCGGTAGCCCCGAGATTGTAGCGGCCTTTGCCGATACGCTAGATGATGATAGCTTGGCGCAAATGGATGCGATCGCCCAGAAAATTAAAGCCGCTCGTCAGGCTCGGGAGCAATCATCATGATGCATTTGCATTTATTAGGAATTGCCGTTGCCGCTGCTGTTTTGATTCGGCTCTTTGTCCAGCTTACGGATCGTTCTTATCAGCCTGTGGATCAGCAAATGCTAACGTGGCAGCGCCGCTGGTATAGGGCTTTAATCGCCTTTTTGGTGCCGCCTTTACTGCTGCTAACTAGCGCGATCGCCGTGGTCGTGATGGGCTATAGCACAACGCACCCGTGGGACGGTCAGCTTAGCTATGCCGTTTCTTTGGCTTTTGTTTTGGGCGCGATCGCCATATGGATCTATCTAAGCTGGGTAGCGCTAAAAACCCGGCAAGAAATTCATCGCTATCCTCAGGTCATGATTGAGACCGGACAAGGCGCAAAAAAAAGGCAGGTAAAAGGCCGAATTTTAGAAGTTTCTGCGGTGTTTAGCGCCCAGGTAGGACTTTGGCCCTCAGAGCTAGTCATCAGTCAAGGGCTTTTGAGCCATCTAGACGACGAGCATCTAGAGGCGGTGCTAGCTCACGAAGCAGGGCACGATCACTACCAAGATACCTTTTGGTTTTTTTGGCTAGGGGGCTTGCGACGGCTGACCAAATGGTTGCCCTATAGCGAGACGCTGTGGCAAGACCTGCTGCTGCTCAGAGAAATTAGAGCTGATAAATGGGCCGCGCAGAGTGTTGATACGCTGGTTTTAGCCGAGTCGCTGATGAGCGTGATGACCGCACCGCTTGTTGCAGAATCAGTCTGCGCCGCCTTTAGCTGCGCGGCACCTCACAGCCGATTAGCACAAAGAATCGACGCTCTGCTGTGTGAAGATGTGCCACTGACCAGCCCGCGCCCTAGCCAGTTAAGAATTTTGCCCTGGCAGTGGATGGCGATCGCCTTTGCCCTTACGCCCCTACTGACCATTCCATTCCATTATTAAGGTTCATCTGCTGGTTTCGGGGCCGTGCCATTGGCAGACGGGCGGCGTGGCTTCAGCTAATATTTGGCCCTTTGAAATGACGGTTTTGACGGTTGCCCTTTCTAGAATGGCCTGATAGGGACTGTAGGCATCTAGCACCATTAAATTGGCGGGTTTGCCAACGGCGATGCCATAGTTTTCCTCAATCCCTAGCGTACGAGCCCCGAATTTAGTCACCATGTCAAAGCAGGCGTCTATTTCTTTAAGCCCTGTCATCTGGCAGACATGCACCGCCATTTCAGCGACCGCTAGCAGGTTGCCCGTTCCTAAGCTATACCAAGGGTCTTGGATGCAGTCGTGGCCCAGGCTGACGTTGAGCCCGCTTTGCCACAGCTCTTTGACGCGGGTAATCCCCCTGCGTTTGGGATAGGTATCTGTGCGGCCCTGGAGCGTGATGTTGATCAGCGGATTGGCGATGAAGTTGATGTGCGATCGCCTCAAAGTTCCTATCAGCTTCAGCGCATAAGCATCGTTATAAGAGCCAAACGCAGTCGTATGGCTAGCGGTTACCCGTTCTTTTAAGCCGCTCCGAATCGCGCAGGCGGCTACGACTTCTAAAAACCGTGACTGCGGATCGTCAATTTCGTCACAGTGAATATCAATCACACGGTCGTACTGCTGCGCGAGCTCAAAAATGCGATGCACCGAGCGCACACCGTCCTCACGGGTCATTTCATAGTGCGGAATGCCGCCAACCACATCGGCCCCTAGCCGCAGTGACTCTTCCATCAGCGCTTCGGTTTGCTCGCTGCCGTAAAGCCCGTCTTGAGGAAATGCCACCACCTGCAGCGTCATCCAGTCTTTGACGGCTTCGCGAACTTCAAGCAGCCCTTTTAGCGCCGTTAAGCTGGCCTCGCTCACGTCTGCATGACTGCGGACAAACAGTACGCCTCTGCTGGCCTGCTGCTTAAGCGCCTGAATTGCCCGAGCCTTAACGTCCTCTAGAGTCAAACTGGCCTTACGTTCGCGCCAAATCTCAATGCCTTCAAACAAGGTGCCGCTTTCATTCCACCGAGGCTGACCTGCCGTTAGCGCTGAGTCTAAATGAATATGGGATTCCACAAAGGGCGCACTCACTAAGCACCCATTAATATCTAGCTCAATTGGGGCGGTGATCGCGAGGTTAGGGGCGATCGCCTCAATGCGATTATGCGCGATCGCAATATCTACCCGCCGATCTTGAGCAATCTCTGCGCTGTTATCCACTTCACCCTCTAAGCCGACCAGCCGACAGTTTCTAAGGAGCAGCGTAGTATCCATAACTTTTAAAACGTTTCCTATCAATCTTGCGCTATGTGAAGCGAATTAAATTAACAAACCCAAAAAGTATAAGATCTGCTTCAGGAGCTACTCTAGCAACGCTGTGTCTGGCGCTCAAAAACAATTGAAAATCCATGGACATACAGCAGCACATCGGCCAGCAGCGCATCCGACACATCATCGATAGCTACCAGCTGATGGGCGCAGGCAATGAGGCCAACAGGTTTGATGCCTACATGAGTGAGCTTTTGAGCCAGTACCCCCCCGCACTGATTGAGCTAGCCCTAGTAGAAACGCTCGCTGAAAACTGGCTCAGAATTCCCATGGAAAAAGGCGTAATTTTTTTGGCGGCGGCTCATGAGCAAATTAAGCAGTGGCAGTCAAAAGCTGTGGCCATCAGGCTGACGCCTAACCAGTTTTCACAAATCACCGGGTTAGACCCTCATTTAGCTTTTGCAGCCTGGATAAATTCTATCGATAGTTCAACCGCGCTACCGACTCAAGCTGCCGCAGAGTAAAGCTAACCTGCTCTATAGATAGGCTCTAGCAACGGTTGCAACGCCAACAACCGCAATGCCGTTTTGACTAAGCGTAGCGGCTGCACTCTGTACAGTAGCGCCAGTCGTGTAAATATCATCAACCAGTAACACAGTCGGCCTCGCCTTGCCCTGCGATCGCGCGCGATTTGCCCGCTGATGTAACGACGCGCCTATCTGAAAGACCTGGGCGAGATTTTGCTGACGCTCAGTGAGGCCAAGCTCGTGCTGAGGCCGCGTTGATTCAGCTCGCACTAGCCCGTGAGCCAGCAGCGGCAGTTTACTCACCCGGCAGAAGGCACGGGCAATTAGCTCAGCTTGGTTAAAGCCTCGGCTCTTTTGACGACTGTCGTGCAAAGGAATAGGCACCGCATAAACAGCGGTTCTATCTATAGGGTTTACTGCGTTTTGGGACTTTTTTTGCTGTGCTAGCCAGTGCCAGCCGAGGGCGGTGCCGAGGGGCAGGGCAACTTCAGGGCGATCGCTATACTTCATGGCTAAAATTGCTCGCTTGAGCGCCCCCTCATACTGGCCCAGCGCGCTGATAGGCAAAGCCGGATTGCCAGACGGATCGGGCCGATCTTTTGGCTGGTTTTGGGCTGTTTTAGGCTGAAAAATTTGGCGCTGGCAGTCGAGGCAAAACGTTTGAGCGGTGGGGCGATCGCACACCGGACAGCCCCGTGATAAAAACAATCCTATGACGGGCCTAAAGGCAAGACTAGCCTTTACAAATCCCATTTTTCTACCTGCGCCTTCTGAACGGGCTCTTTGCTAAATTCATTTCAAGTCCATCTCAGGATTGATGCGACTGAGGTACAACGGTTGTGGTGCTGCCATCCGGATAGACCAAGCACATCAAGTCTTGATCTGCGTCATTAGCTTGCCCATACGAAGACGCATCCGACTGATTCGCACCGCTATTTGTTGAATCAGATGACTGAGAATTTTTACGTGAGCGCATAACAGTTACTTTAATAATGATTGACGAAGCTTTGGAACTGACTTCAATTGTTCAAGATCAACCTACTGTCTTGCGAGCGTATAAGTAGCCAACTTTTCAGGTGCTGCTAGTCACCTCTATAAAAACAATCGTAAAAGGGCTGAAGCCCCGTTATATCAAAGCATTTAGATATTTTAAGTTTTTGCTTACTCAGCCGCTCTACAAAGTCTCTTTAAACTCTTTCTAGAATCTGTCAGCTAAGCTCATCGCAGCTTTATACAGTTTTGTGCCAATTGAGTGAATTTACACAGGCGCAAAGGGTTCTTGCCATAATTGCGCACAAACCGTCCAACAAACCCATACTATTAATTTAACGTAAGTATTTTTTGGCAAAACCTTGGGTGTAGAACTTCGCAGCTACGTTTATCTCGATAACCTTCAGGCTCAACACGCGGCCTACATCGGCACGGTTTCCATCGGCTTTTTGCCGCTACCGGGCGACGCCTCTTTATGGATTGAAGTTTCTCCCGGCATTGAGATCAATCGGATCACGGATGTTGCCCTAAAGTCGGCGGTAGTACGCCCCGGCGTTCAGGTCGTTGAGCGACTGTACGGCGTGTTAGAAATTCACGGTAGTCAAGGCGAAGTTAAGGCAGCCGGACGCGCTATTTTGAGCTATCTTGGGCTCAACCGAGGCGATTCGCTCAAGCCAGAGCTGATGTCTAATCAGGTCATTCGCAATCTCGACCCGCATCACGTGCAGCTGATTAACCGCACCCGTCGTGGCCAGATGATTTTGGCGGGGCAAACCCTTTACGTGATGGAGTGTCAGCCCGCTGCCTATGCTGCTTTAGCGGCCAATGAAGCGGAAAAAGCTGCTTTTATCAATATTTTACAAATCTCTGCGATCGGCAGCTTTGGTCGGCTTTATTTAGGTGGGGCCGAACGCGATATTTTGGCAGCGGCAAGGGCGGTAAAGGAAAAAATGCAGGCGCTGCCCGGACGGGTTGACGATGACGACGATTCGGATGAATAGTCTCCCAAATTATCCTGTGCTTTTTGTCGAAACTCGCTTATGAGCAGTCCTCGTCTTCATCCTCATACTATTGAAGAAGTCCGTGAGCGGGCGGATTTGGTCGATATCGTTTCAGAGCAGGTTGTGCTCAAAAAGCAGGGCAAAGATTTTGTGGGGCTGTGTCCTTTTCACGATGACAAGTCGCCTAGCTTTAGCGTGAGTCCTGCTAAGCAGTTTTACTACTGCTTTAGCTGCGGGGCAGGCGGCAACGTTTTTAAGTTCATGATGGAGCTAGGCCAGCGATCGTTTGCTGATGTGGTGTTGGACTTAGCAAAGCGCTATCAGGTGCCCGTTACGACAATGGAGCCCGCTCAGCAGCAGGAACTGCAGCGCAAGCTAACCCTGCGCGAGCAGCTTTATGAGATTGTGGCGATCGCTGCTAGGTTTTACGAGCACGCCTTGTTTCAACCGGATGGCGCCCAAGCGCTTGCCTACCTACGCGATACGCGAAAGCTCAGCGATGACACCATTAAACATTTTTTGCTGGGCTATGCACCACCGGGCTGGCAGACGCTGTATGGCTATTTGGTCGATCAAAAGCGCTATCCGGTAAATTTGGTGGAGCAGGCAGGGCTGATTGTGCCGCGTAAGGGGGGCGATGGCCATTACGATAGGTTTCGCGATCGCCTGATGATACCTATTCACGATGCGCAAAACCGACTGATCGGCTTTGGCGGTAGGGCGCTGAGCGATGAGGACAAGCCCAAATACCTTAACTCGCCTGAAACCGAGCTGTTTGATAAGGGCAAAACGCTCTATGGATTAGATAAGGCTAAGGGTGCGATCGCCTCTCAAGACCGCGCCATTGTTGTAGAAGGCTACTTTGACGTCATTGCGCTACACGCAGCGGGCATCTCGTGCGCGGTGGCTTCACTGGGAACCGCCCTTAACGCAGGCCAGGTAAAACAGCTCTTACGCTATACCGAGTCCAAGCAAATTATTTTTAACTTCGATGCCGATCGCGCTGGCGTTAAGGCCGCTGAGCGAGGCATCGGTGAAGTCGCTGAAATGGCCTATCGCGGCGACGTGCAGCTTCGCATCCTGGGCATTCCCGACGGCAAAGATCCGGACGACTATTTGCGCACTCACACCGCCGCAGACTATCTGGCCCTAGCCGATGCCGCTCCGCTTTGGCTCAGCTGGCAAATTGACAAAATAGTAGCCGAGCGCGATCTCAAGCAGGCCGATCAGTTCCAGCAAGCCTCTCAGTCCGTTGTCAACTTGCTGAGCGATATCGCTAACGCTGACTCGCGTACCTACTACATCCGTCACTGCGCCGAGCTGTTCAGCCAGGGTGACGGGCGGATTGTGCCCCTGCTGGCCGAAAATTTGCTCGCTCAGGTGCGGCGCAAGCGTCGCACGCCTGGTGACAAAAAAGCCAAGCCTGCCAACGATGTTCAAATTCTCAACCGCAGCTTTTTAGAAGAAGCAGAAGCCTCGCTACTGCGGATCTACATCCATAGCCCTAGCCACCGCCAAGCAATTATCGACGGCTTGGAAACTCGCGACTTGGGGTTTAATTTTTCTCACCACCGATCGCTATGGCGGGTTTTATTAGAACTCGCAGATGCTGAAGCTGACGCGCCAGCTCAAAGCCTCATTGAAACCCTGCGTAACTTTGCGGCTGAATCGACCGGGCCGCTTTCGCTGGTTCATCATCTGCTGTATTTGGAAGAAAAAACGAAGCTAGACGTGCTGCGGGAGGCGTTAGTGATTCGGGCGGCGATCGCCTGCCTAGAGAAAAACATGTGCGAAAAGCGCTATCGCCTTCTACTCAACCTGTGGTCAAGCAGCGATTTTGATGCCTCCCCCGACCAGCACACCCAATATCAAAAGCAAATTATTGCCGAGAAAAATCGCATCGCTCAGCTTGAGAAAGAACGCAGCGTAGACTTTGCTGACTTAGCCAGCGTTCCTTGGGTGCAGGGGACATAAGACAAATCATGACAACGCCCGACTTTCCCAATACGCCGCTGCCTACTCATCAGGCCACTCATCAGGCCACCCACAAAGAAATCGGCACGCTTGGAGAACAGCTCGTCTTTGACTGGCTGATTGCAAAACGCTGTCAGATTATTCATCGGCAGTGGCACAGTCGATTCGGTGAGATTGATTTGATTGCCAAGGGCTATAGCGGCGAAGGAAAGCTGCGCTGTGAAATGCTGGCTTTTGTTGAAGTGAAGACCCGCAGCCAGGGCAACTGGGACGCCGATGGGCTGCTGGCGATCGCTCAATCAAAGCAAAACAAGCTGCGTACCACGGCCCGTTATTTTTTAGTCCGTCATCCTCATCTCTCAGAGCTACCTTGCCGCTTTGACGTTGCTTTAGTTCGCTGTGAGGCTCAGCAGCCTAACGATCGTCCCAGCTTGAAGATACCTAATAGCCAAAGGTATTTGAGCCTGCAAACCTATCTTCGTAACGCTTTTTGAGCAAATCCGTCAGACAAAATGCGTATTTTGCAAAGTTTTACTCACGCCAGTGTTTCTGGGCAGTAGCCTAGTCCTGTGACAAACTGCTGACGAAATTCTTCAATTTCACAGCGGTCGGGCTTGCCATGTGAAACCACCGCCACCTGATAGCGCCGCATCACATCAACTGCTGACTGACCCATTTCTAATCCCCACAGGGCCATCCTTACCCTGATCCCCGGCTCATAGGCGGTGCCGATCTCATTCATAAAGGCTGAGAAATTTTGCTGGGCCTGCTTGCCCACGCTCTCATGCAGCTTCACCTTCACAATCCAGCCGTTAATTTGATGGATAACCGTTATAAACTCAAGCGGGAGCTGTGTGACGCCTAATAAGCGCTCAACGACTCGCAGAGTCAGACTTGCATTCGTCAGGTAGTAGATGTATTCCATCGTCTATCAGTTGTGTGGGTGCTACAGATCTAATAGTTTTGCCTTGCCCCATTATGGCGCAGTGTTCTCTTGAATCTTCACATTTGCTACAAATAGAAAAGTCGAAGCGTACAGCCGCTCAGTTAGCTTTAGCTATGCCCAATTTTGACCATCAGCTTACCGCCTACAGTTACGACCTGCCCGAAAAGCTTATTGCGCAAAACCCAGTCATTCCAAGAGACAGCGCCAAACTATTAGCAGTGACCGGGAAAGCACAGCACCAGCACTGTTATTTTCGTGATTTAGTAGATTTACTTTTGCCAGATGACCTGTTAGTTATCAATAATACGCGGGTAATTCCTGCTCGACTGTTCGGTCGGAAACAAACAGGCGGCTTATCACCGAATAATTCTCAAGCTGAGGGTTCTTCGCTTGGCGCTGTCGTTGAAGTATTGCTGATAGAACCTTTAGACGAAGATCGGTGGCTCGCGCTGGTAAAACCAGGACGACGGCTTCAGCCCGGTGCCAGCATTGTCTTTGATGATCCGACTGGCAGGACAAAATCTCCCTTAATGACCGCTTTAATAGAGTCGCGAGATGAGGCTACTAACGGTCGTATTCTAAGGCTAATGCCTTTGAAAAATCGCTCTATTGAAGATGTCATTTACCAGCTAGGCGAAGTTCCTTTACCGCCTTATATTACGCGCTCTAAATCGTTGCCAGAGCAGTATCAAACCGTGTTTGCTCGCCAGCAAGGGGCGATCGCTGCCCCGACAGCCGGACTTCACTTCACAGATCGCCTTCTCGCTCAGCTTTTGCAAAAAGGTATCCAAACGGCTGAAGTGACTCTACACGTTGGCATTGGCACTTTTCGCCCAGTAGAAGTTAACGATATTGAAACGCACCAGATGCATCAGGAACGGATTGAGGTACCTGAAGATACCGTTAAAAAAATTCGTCAGACCAAAGCAAAAGGAGGTCGAGTGATTGCGGTCGGAACGACCTCTACTCGGGCTTTAGAAGGCGTAGCGGCTATTTGTGGCGAACTGCAACCCTACAATGGCAGAACCGATTTGTTTATCTATCCCGGCTACAAGTGGCAAGTGATTGATGGGATGATTACTAACTTTCATTTGCCCGGATCTAGCTTGCTAATGATGGTGAGCGCTTTGATTGGACGGCAGCGACTGATGGACTTGTATGAGGAGGCGATCGCCCAGCAATACCGCTTCTACTCATTTGGCGACGCTATGCTAATTTTGCCAGAAGCGACTCTTAAAGATTGAAAATGAGCCTGAGGCGATCGCCCTCCCAAAAATCTTTTGAAAGAACCCATAAAAAAAGCGCCCTCCGAAGAGAGCGCTTTTTACGTGAACCTTAATCAAAACGCTGGGCGTCTGACAAAAGGATTCACGCCATCAACCATGTAGAAGATCTACGCGTTGATAGAAGGAGCCGTCAAAGCGACAGGGGCAGCTTCGCCAGCAGCCAAGTCAAGCGGGAAGTTGTGAGCATTGCGCTCATGCATTACTTCCATGCCCAAGTTGGCTCGGTTCAATACATCCG
>JBARVS010000168.1:0-12474 GCA_049646385.1 Phormidesmis sp.
TGCAGCTCTCTGGCCACTACCAGCGCATCACCACCATTATGACCAGGGCCAGCCAACACGCCAATCTCACCTTTTGACTGATCGCCAAGCCCGCCGAAATGAGCAAAGTAATGCGCTAAAAACCACTGAACCAATCGCCCAGAAACCTTTTCCATCAGTGCCGCTACGGGCATTCCTGCCGCAAAGATGCGCTGCTCAATCTGCTGCATTTGCTCGGCAGTGACTAAAACGCTTTGAATTTCGGAGCGGGCCATAGCGGAGGCCGAAGAGGGAAAGACCGAAGAGATTGGCTTCATGCGATTGAGTAAAGATTGAACAGCTTCTTATTGAGAGGCCATTTGCATGATAGCCATAATAAAAGAAGCGCTACCCCGGCAAAAAATCCAAGGCAGCGCTCAAAACATGAGACTACCCAAAGAGCAGCAACAACCTACCACCCAAAGAACTAGCCAATCGTTAAAGAGCAATGGCCGCAAAAGGTAAAGACAGCCTAGAAGCCCAGCCACCCCCCTACCCCCCAATCCCCCTGTTTGATAAGATCAAACGCTGACCCCATTCATCCCTCTTCAGACCTATAGCTAGTTAGAGCGCTGAAGCCCGCAGTTACAAGGAGACCCTTCCCCATGGCCAAAATGTATTACGACAGCGATGCCAACCTCGACTTGCTCAACGGCAAGACGGTGGCCATTATCGGCTATGGCTCGCAAGGCCATGCCCATGCCCTCAACCTCAAAGACAGCGGCGTGAGTGTCATCGTCGGCCTGTACGAAGGCAGCCGCTCAACTGCAAAAGCCGAAGCCGCTGGCCTCACCGTAAAGTCAGTAGCCGACGCTGCTAAAGCGGCTGACTTCATCATGGTTTTACTGCCCGACGAAATTCAGCGCAGCATTTACAAAGAAAGCATCGAGCCAGGACTAGAAGCAGGCAACGTCCTTGCCTTTGCCCATGGCTTTAACATTAACTTTGGCCAAATCGTGCCGCCCGAAGATGTTGACGTGGTAATGGCTGCGCCCAAAGGCCCCGGCCATCTGGTTCGCCGTACGTATGAGCAGGGCCAAGGCGTGCCCGCTTTGTTTGCGGTGTATCAAGACGCTTCGGGGCAGGCTCGCGATATTGCAATGGCCTACGCCAAAGGCATTGGCGGCACTCGCGCGGGCGTGCTTGAAACGACCTTTCGTGAAGAAACTGAGACGGATTTATTTGGCGAGCAGGCCGTGCTGTGCGGCGGCTTAAGCGAGCTGATTAAGGCCGGGTTTGAAACACTGGTAGAAGCGGGCTATCAGCCTGAGCTAGCTTATTTTGAGTGCCTGCATGAAGTGAAGCTGATTGTGGACTTGATTGTAGAAGGCGGGCTTGCCACCATGCGCGACAGCATCTCTAACACGGCTGAATACGGTGACTATACCCGTGGGCCTCGGATCATTACGGCGGATACCAAAGCCGCGATGAAGCAGATTCTTAAGGAAATTCAAACCGGGCAGTTTGCTCGCGAATTTGTGTTAGAAAGTCAGTCGGGCAATGCGGGCTTTAATGCGACGCGCCGGATTGAGTCGGAGCACCCCATTGAGGAAGTGGGCAAAGACTTGCGGGCAATGTTTAGCTGGCTGAAGAAGGTATAGCGCCAGCGGTTTAGAAGGGGGAAATGTCTAGCCGTTTAGCTGGGCCGTTTAGCTGGGCCGTTTAGCTGGGCCGTTTAGCTTGCTAGCGTTTCCCTTATCCGCCTTGGTATCCAATCTTACCGATTGCGGCCTATATCTTATGACTTTATATAGGTTCCTCCCGCGTGAAGGATCCCGGTATACCCTTGAGAGAATAAAAAATGCTGCTATAAGATACGCCCACACCGCTGCTAAGCGCTATTAAAAGCCGACTACTCCGCCTTTCGACCTCTTACTTTTCCTTGTGACCTATGCAATCTAAAGAAATTAACGCTGTGCCGCTTCATACCAGTCCTGCTGAGATGGCAGACGATCGCACAGGATTAACCCCAGAGATTCTAAAGCGCGCCTTTTTAGACAATTTGTTTTATGTGCAGGGAAAGTCGTCGGATATTGCTTCGCTGCAAGACTATTATATGGCGCTAGCCTATACCGTGCGCGATCGCATGTTGCACCACTGGCTTAGCTCTGCCCATACCTACCGTGAGAACCAGGCACGCACGGCGGTGTATCTATCAGCCGAGTTTTTGATGGGGCCCTACCTTGGCAACAACCTGATTAACCTGGGGCTATACGGCGCGGTTGAAAAGGCGATGGCCGACTTGGGTTTGAGCCTGTCGGAAATTATGGCGCAAGAGCAGGAGCCGGGACTGGGGAACGGCGGTTTGGGTCGTTTGGCAGCCTGCTATTTGGACTCGATGGCGACCCTGCAAATTCCCTCGCTGGGCTATGGCATTCGCTACGAGTTCGGCATTTTTAAGCAGGAGCTGCAAGACGGCTGGCAGGTTGAAAAAACCGATAAGTGGCTAGCCAACGGCAACCCCTGGGAAATCGCTCGGCCTGAGTGGGCAGCGGCGGTGAAGCTAGGCGGCTATACCAAGGCGTATACCGACGTGCAGGGCAACTATCGGGTGGAGTGGGTGAGCGATCGCGTCGTTAAAGGCGTTCCCTACGACACGCCAATTTTAGGCTATCAGGTCAACACCGCTAACACGCTTCGCCTATGGAAAGCCGAAGCCCCCGATGCGTTTGACTTTGAAGCCTTTAACCAGGGCGACTACTACGGTGCGGTCAATTCCAAAATTGTCTCCGAGAACATTTCCAAAGTGCTCTATCCTAACGACGAACATTTAGAGGGCAAACAGCTTCGCCTAGAGCAGCAGTATTTCTTTGTCTCCTGCTCGCTGCAAGACATGATTCGCATCCTCCTGCGAGACGGCATGTCGCTAGAGCAGTTCCCGGAGAAATACACCGCGCAAATGAACGATACGCACCCAGCGATCGCCGTTGCCGAACTCATGCGCCTGCTGGTAGACGAGCACCAAATGGAGTGGAACAAAGCCTGGGAAATCACTCAAAAGACTCTCGCCTACACCAACCACACCCTCTTACCCGAAGCTCTAGAGCGCTGGCCGATTGATTTGTTTGGCTCTTTGCTGCCACGCCACCTAGAGATCATCTTTGAAATTAACCGAACGTTTTTAGAAGACGTGCGCGTCAAATTTGGGCAGGACAACGAGCGCTTAGAGCGCATGTCTATCATTGAAGAAAGCGGTGGCCGCTATGTGCGCATGGCCAACCTTGCCTGCGTTGGCTCTCATGCTATCAACGGCGTCGCCGCCCTCCACACCGAGCTGCTCCAGCAAACCGTCCTCAACGACTTTTATCAGCTCTTCCCTGAAAAATTTATTAATGAAACCAACGGCGTCACCCCGCGTCGCTGGATGGTGCTTAGCAACCCCAAGCTCAGCCGCCTGATTAGCCAGCGCATCGGCACCGACTGGCCGATTCATCTCGATCAGCTCAAACGGCTAGAAGCCTTTGTTGATGATCCAGGCTTTCGCACTGAGTGGCGGCAAATCAAGCAGGCCAACAAAGAAGCCTTGGCAGTTCGCATTGAAAGGGCCACGGGCGTAAAAGTTAGCCCAACCTCGATGTTTGACGTGCAAATTAAGCGAATGCACGAGTATAAGCGGCAGCAAATGAACGCGCTGCACATTATTTCGCTGTATAACAAGCTGAAAAACAACCCAGAGATGAACATTACGCCCCGCACCTTTATTTTTGCGGGAAAGGCTGCTCCGGGCTACTTCATGGCCAAGCTGATCATCAAGCTAATTACCTCTGTGGGCCGCGTGGTTAACCGCGAT
Organism: Phormidesmis sp.; assembly: GCA_049646385.1. Taxonomy (GTDB): domain Bacteria; phylum Cyanobacteriota; class Cyanobacteriia; order Phormidesmidales; family Phormidesmidaceae; genus Phormidesmis. Next base: position 3,809 of record JBARVS010000168.1, read on the forward strand.
CCGGCCATTCGCGACCAGCTCAAAGTGGTGTTTTACCCCAACTACAACGTCACCAACGCGCAGCCCATTTACCCCGCCTCTGACCTTTCCGAGCAGATTTCTACCGCAGGCTTTGAAGCTTCGGGTACGGGCAACATGAAGTTTGCGATGAACGGCGCGCTGACGATTGGCACCCTCGATGGCGCAAACGTGGAGATTCGTGAGGAAGTAGGCGCTGATAACTTCTTTTTGTTTGGGCTGGAGGCGCATGAGGTTGCTGAGCTAAAGGCGTCAGGCTACAATCCGCGTCGCTACTATGAGGAGAATGAAGATCTCAAGGCCGTGGTTGATCTAATTGGCTCTGGCGTATTTTCAAGCGGTGACACTGAGCTGTTTAAGCCGCTGACCAACAATTTGCTCAATCAGGATCGCTTTATGGTGCTGGCTGACTATCAGGCATATGTAGACTGTCAGGCTGAAGTGAGCAGGGCGTATCAAGATCAGGATAAGTGGGTGCGCATGTCGATTTTGAACGCGGCTCGGATGGGTAAGTTTTCGAGCGATCGCTCTATCCAAGAATACTGCGACCAGATTTGGCACATTAAGCCCGTCCCCGTAGAGCTGAATGAATATGCCAAAACCTTGACCCTGCTAGCTGACAACAGCTCGCGCTTGTAAAGTCCGTAAAAAAGCCAGGTAGTTCCATTAGCTACTTGGCTTTCCTTTGAGCTAGTTTCAGTTACGAATTATGACTTACCAGCGCTGAGGATGGTGTTAGCGGCGATCGCCAGCTCTGGAAAAGTTGGGCTTTGGACTACCTGCTGATCGCGAAAAATGCCTAATTCTGCGTAGCTACCCTCTTGCAAAGAGAGCACCGTAATTTGTTTCAGCAGCGGGTCAACAATCCAATACTCACCAATATCAATATCTTCGTACTGTCCGCGCTTGGCAATATAGTCGCGATCGCGCTGTATGCCGCCAGGACTAACCACTTCAACTACTAGCAAAGGCGGCGGCATAGTCAACCGAATCGTACTACGCCTATCTATCAGATGAACATGCTCTTCGCGGATAATCGTTAAGTCTGGATACCGATTTTTCGGCTCTCCTCGGACTTCCAGTTCTAGGCCATGACCTCGAACCTGTAAGTGGTCGATAATGGCCGCAAATTTCAAAAACAGAAAGCCTGCAATTCCAAGGTTTAGTCCTGACTCTGGCGGCACCTCAACCAGCTCCCCATTAAAAAGCTCATACAGCTTCTCAGTATCGTCCTCATAGGATAAATACTGTTCAAAATCTAGGAACCGTAGTTTTGCCTGCGTCATTGGATAAGACCTAATTGCCTAGATCTCTATTGTGTCATTCTTTCAGCGGCTCGCCTGTCATGGCAGATTCTAAATACTTGGTGGCAGGCGGCACATAGTCGCCGTCTATTTTTACGCGGAAGTCGTAGTGGGCGCCCGTGCCGAGGCCGCTGTTGCCTGAATAGGCGATCGCCTCACCCGCCTGTGACTTCCCTTCCCGGCAGCCGTTTTCAGACATATGCAGCGACTGAAACGTATAGCCGGGATAAGACTCCGCCGTTTGATTCACCACCCAGCCGCCGCCGTCTTCATCCCACCAGCACTTAACGGTGGTCGTATCGCCAGCCTTACCCACCGCATGAATCGGCGTCCCGACTGGTGCGGCTAGGTCTACGCCGTTGTGCGGAACATTTGGCTCGCCCGTCACCGGATGAAAAGGACGAATGCCATATTCGTCACTCACTTCATAGCCCGCTACAATATCACCCGTAACGGGCGTAATGATATCTTCTATATTTTCTCGCCCGGTAATGACGCTTGAGGTAAGGCTAATGATGCGATCAGCAATGTATAGTAGCGATCCGACAATCACAGCAGCGCATAGCCCTGTCACTACTAGCTTGATTAAAGGCGTTCCTGCTAGCGGCAAATCGTCTGGTTGATCGTCATCAGCCGCGATAGAACCAGGGGTATGAATGTGAATATGCTGCGGAACCACCGGGGCAGCGGGCTTAAAGGCATTGAGCGGGTCTAGCTGAATGGCGTCGCTAGTAATGATGGCTAGCTCGCCGCTGCCGAGCTTTTCGAGCATATCTGAAACGCTGCTGCATCCGGCTGCCGCTGCTGCCATCCGCGCCCCTTGCCAGCCCGGTTCGCTCACGGTCACCCGGCAGGGTCGCTTGTGACCACTGCCGTTAACAGTCACATTAGTCGCAGAAGTCTTATCAGATCCAGAAGCAGACCGAGACGAAGTGGGAGGAGTCACTTAAAGCACTATAGCTGGCAGAAGAAGCTGGCAGGAGAAAGCTGGCAGGCGTTACCAGCCCTTAGCCAAGACGAAAATATAATAGCCTAAACTCACAAGCCATTACCGATGAAAAAAGTACAGCAAAATGATTGGGAAGACCCGATAGTGACAGATCGAGAAGCCACGAACCTGCATGAGGCCGACGAAGAAGAGCGGCGGCACTGGGACTATCACTATGATGAAGTCGGGATGACCCCTGGCACATTGGTCATTGACGAGGACGCTTCACCCACTGAGCTGACGCTGATTGACTATAGCGATCGCTCAGCTATACGACGAAAATTGCGATCGCCCGAAGAAGCCGCCGAACATTTAGACACCCAGTCCATCTCCTGGATAGACCTGCAAGGATTGGGCAACGAAGACGTGCTCAACCGTTTGGGCAGCGTCTTTCACCTGCATCCGCTCGTTTTAGAAGACGTGGTAAACGTACCGCAGCGGCCCAAAATTGAATACTACAGCGATCAGGTCTTAATCATTACCCGCATGGTGATGATGGCCCCTACCGCCAGCGATGAAGACCCTCACTTCACCAGCGAACAGCTCAGCTTTGTGCTAGGCAAAAACTATCTGCTCACCGTGCAAGAGGAGCTAAATCAAGACTGCCTCGATCCGGTGCGCAGCCGCATTCGCAACAACATTGGTCGAATTCGCTACGAAGGAGCCGACTACCTAGCCTACGCGCTCTTAGACGCAGTAATTGACGCCTACTTTCCCGTGCTTGAAGAATATGGTGAGTATATAGAATCTTTAGAAGACGAAGTGATTTTCAATCCCACCCGGCAAACGGTGCAGAAAATATACCGCATTCGCCGAGAGCTAATGTTTTTACGTCGCTCTATTTGGCCTCAGCGCAACGCCCTCAATCAGCTCATTCGCGATGGCAGCAGCGATCTGGTTAGTCCCGAAGCGCGCGTCTACCTGCAAGACTGCTACGACCATGTAGTGCAGGTGCTCGACATTGTCGAAACCTACCGAGAACTCACCGCCAACCTGATGGATGTATACCTCTCTTCGGTGAGCAATCGAATGAACGAGGTAATGAAAACGCTCACGGTAATCTCCTCTATTTTTATTCCGCTCACCTTTATCGTGGGCGTATACGGCATGAACTTTGATACGACCGTTTCGCCTTGGAACATGCCTGAGCTAGAGGCTTACTGGGGCTACCCAACTTGCTGGGCTGCGATGGGTGCGATCGCGCTGGGCCTTTCTTACTACTTTTGGCAAAAAGGCTGGTTTGAAGATACCGCCGCTGAGCAGCCTAAGCGATGGGGACATCGCGAAGTAAGAAGATAGCGATCGCGCCCGTGCATCTGAAGAGTGCATCTGGCTGATAAGATACCGTAATTAAACCGTAGGTACACCTTTAGATGGATCTCAAATAGATGGATCTCAAAGCGCTCATCAAAGATATTCCTGACTTTCCGCAGCCCGGTATTGTTTTTCGAGATATCACCACGCTGCTACAGGATTCGGCGGGCCTACAGCAGGCGATTTCTTTGCTCAGCGAACAGGGCGCAAAGCTCGCTCCTGACTGTGTAGCAGGCATTGAGTCTAGAGGATTCATCTTTGGAATGCCCGTCGCCCACCAGCTTCAAAAAGGGTTTATCCCCATTCGCAAAGGCGGCAAGCTGCCCCGCGAAGTATACGCAGTAGCGTACGACTTAGAATATGGCAAAGATCGGCTCGAAGTGCATCAGGATGCTTTTGCGCCGAATTCTAAGGTGCTGATTGTAGATGACCTGCTGGCCACAGGCGGTACAGCAGCAGCGGCAGCAGCACTGATCAAAAAAGCGGGTGCAGCCGTTGCCGGATTTGTTTTTGTCATTGAGCTAGAGGGGTTGGCGGGTCGTGATAACTTGCCCTCAAATATTCCTGTCGCTAGCTTAATCCAGTATTGAACACTAAGATTTCCGCTGAGATAGCCCTTGGTTTTTTGCTGTTAGTGTTTTTCCAGTAGCGCCTTATGTCATCCTCTACCCCATCGATTTCTCCTTTTAGCAGGGCCGCTACGTCCGTGCGAAACTTTGCCCTGAGCGAAACCACTGGCTACATTATCAAGCGATTGCTACAGGCGGTGCTGACGCTACTGCTTGCCAGCGCCTTGAGTTTTTTGATTGTGCAGCTAGCACCGGGCGATTTTTTGACCCCCTTCCGGCAAAACCCTGAGATTACGCCAGAGACCTTAGCTGAGTTAGAAAAAAACTTTGGCCTCGATCAGCCCGTATGGGTACAGTATTTTAGCTGGCTTAGGCAGGCGGTGACGAAGTTTGATTTTGGCATTAGCTTTGCCTACCAGCGGCCCGCCCTAGAAATTTTGTGGGAACGGGTGCCGAATACTCTTTTGCTCTCGGCAGCTTCTATTGCGGTGACTTGGGCGATCGCCATCCCGCTTGGCATCATCAGCGCCATCCATCAAAACCGCTGGCCCGATCGCCTGCTGCGGCTGCTCAGCTACTTTGGCCAAGGCTTTCCCACCATTATTACGGGCCTGCTGCTGCTATTTTTTGCCCAGCTCACTACGCCTTTATTCCCCGTCGGCGGACGCACCAGCCTATATCACGAAGACCTCAACGGGATCGGCCAAGTCTTAGACGTGCTTTGGCACCTTATTTTGCCAACCTTAGCGCTCAGCATTACCAGCTTTGCGGGCCTACAGCGAATCATGCGCGGCCAGCTATTAGACGTGCTTCGCCAAGACTACATTCAAACGGCCCGCGCCAAAGGGCTCTCTGAAAACAGGGTGATTTATGTCCATGCGCTGCGCAACGCGATTAACCCCTTAATTACGCTGTTGGGCTTTGAATTTTCGTCGCTGCTCAGCGGCTCTTTTATTGTCGAAAATTATTTTAGCTGGCCCGGTCTCGGCACCCTCACGCTAGAAGCCGTGCAAAAGCAGGATCAGTATTTAATTATGGCGAGCTTGGTATTGGGCGCAGTAATGCTCATTGTTGGCAACCTGCTAGCAGATTTAGCGCTTTCGTTTGTCGATCCGAGAATTAAGCTCTCCCGATTGAATTAGTCAGTTTTAAATCACAGTTTCAAATCACTTAGCTCGACTGGCGAGGTTGAACATGAACCAAGCGCGCTCTTTTGCTAGCCTGCTAATTGGGTTTGTTGTTTTTGGTGTAGTGCTATGGATTGCTCGCACCGTTCATCAAGAACTCAATGACAACGGCTTTGCGCAAACGGTGCTAATTGGCACGGGCGGCTGGGCGACGGGCTGGCTAGTGGGCTTTTTGGTATCGCCCAGCACCAGCCAAGAAATTAAAAAATTCTCTCAGGCAACTTCAACCATCGGTGCGTTTGTCAGCGGGTTTATGCTCGCTAAGCTAGAGCCGTCTTTGACACCGCTGTTTGAAGACGGGCGGCTGATCAATCAGCCAATCTATGGCATTCGGCTACTGATTTTTATGATTTGCTTTGCGATCGCTGCCATCAATATGTACGTATACCGCGAAAGTCGCCGCTACTAAACAGGTTAACAATGCCTCTTAAAGATTTTATCGATTTTGTGGTAGGTAGCCTTGCTGCGCTCTTCCCGGTGATTGACCCGATTGGCAGCGTGCCTATTTTTTTAGTGCTTACTGCGGGCGTCCCCAAAGCCTTGCGACGCAGCTACGCCAAGCGGGTGGCTATCAACGTAATCGCTTTACTGATTGGCTTTTTGCTAGTAGGCGGCGGTATTCTGCGCTTTTTTGGAATTTCGCTTGAAGTCGTGCGCATTGCTGGTGGCATTGTCGTATTCCACGCCGCTTGGCACACGATGAATGCAGAATCTAGGCTCAGCGAGGTTGAAAATCAAGACGTTATTCAAAAGACAGAGCAGCACAAAGATATTTCATTCATGCCGATGACGATTCCACTGCTAGCTGGGCCAGGGGCGATCGCCGTAGCGCTTGGGCTCGCCGCCGAAGCCAGCCGTGGGGTTGAAGCGGCGGCCACCGCTGTTCACTTAGTCGCTGTTGCCGTGGCGATCGCCCTCATCGGTCTTATCATCTACATCGCCCTCAGCTCCTCTACTCTACTGCTCAAATGGCTAGGCGCAGGCGGCATCCACGCCCTCAGCCGACTGCTAGGATTATTTGTGATGGCCATCGGCGTACAGCTCATCCTTAACGGGCTAGGTGACTGGCTTCAGTCGTTACGTCTAATGTAATTGCAGGTGTAGCTGTACCAAGGCAAGCAATGAAGTTCAAAAATATGTTCTTAAGAAGATTTGGTGTCAGCATAGAACTGAGCTAAAAGCACATAAATTCTACTCGTGGCACTAATGGGTCGTTGACAATTCCAATTCCCTTATAGCTCCAGCGGTCGGCGATGGTTTTGATTTGGCGGCGATCGCTCACCTCTACGGCAAACTGGCCTGCTAGCTCACCCGCATGAGTATTCAAATAGCTCAGCGCGTCAAAGTCAGCAACAAACAGCAGCAGATAGGGCTCAGTTGGCTGCTCAGGATGGCCGCCGGGTACAGGCGGACGAGCCACTAGGTACTGCCCGGTAGACTTTGAGCGCAGCAGATAATAAGGCTGATCGAGCATGATGATTCCGGCGCTGGGATATCTATAGCCTACCAAAGCCTACTAATGAAAAGACCCCCACCAAACGGCAGAGGTCTTTTTCTATTGATTAATCAAACCACAATCATCCGAAGATAATCGAGTTAATTAGTCCAAATCAGGCATAGACAATACAGGCTCAGCTTCACGGTTCAAGCCACGCTCAAAGCCGCCTTCAGCCGCGCGTGCACGGCCAGCGTGCCACAGGTGACCCACCAAGAAGAAGAAAGCCATCACAAAGTGGAAGGACGCCAACCACTGGCGGGGGTTCACAAAGTTAACGGAGTTAACCTCAGTGATGATACCGCCCACAGAGTTGATAGATGCGTTAGGCGCATGGGTCATATACTCAGCCGCACGGCGTACCTGCCAGGGCTGAATGTCGTTCTTGAGCTTGTCAAGATCGAGGCCGTTGGTGCCCCGCAAAGGCGAGAGCCAAGGGCCGTCAAAGTCCCAAAAGCGCATGGTCTCACCGCCGAAGATGATTTCTCCAGTGGGCGATCGCATGAGGTACTTGCCCAAACCAGTTGGGCCTTGAGCAGAACCAATGTTGGCACCCAAGCGCTGGTCACGCACCAAGAAGGTCATGGCCTGAGCCTGAGAAGCCTCAGCGTTAGTGGGGCCGTAGAACTCGCTTGGGTAGGCCGTGTTGTTAAACCAAACGTAGCAAGAGCATACAAACGCCATCAAGGAAACTGCGCCGATGGAGTAGGAAAGATAAGCCTCACCATTCCAGATCAAAGCGCGACGAGCCCATGCAAAAGGCTTGGTCAAAATGTGGAAGATACCGCCAAAGATGCAAATTAGGCCAACCCAAATATGGCCACCAATAATATCTTCCATGTTGTTGACCCCACAAATCCAGCCTTCGCCACCAAAAGGGGACGTTGCCAGATAGCCGAAGATCACGCCGGGATTCAACGTAGGGTTCGTAATCAAACGAACGTCACCGCCGCCCGGTGCCCAGGTGTCATAAACGCCGCCTAAGAAGCAGGCTTTAATCACCAGCAGGAAGGCACCTAAACCCAGCAGGATAAGGTGGTAACCAATGATATTAGTCATTTGGTTTTTGTCTTTCCAGTCCTGACTAAAGAAGCTGGAATACTCTTCGAGCGTTTCAGGGCCACGGAGCGCGTGATACACGCCGCCCAAGCCGAGAACCGCCGAAGAAACAAGGTGCAAGACACCAATGACAAAGTAAGGGAAGGTATTGACGATTTCGCCACCTGGCCCTACGCCCCACCCTAGCGTGGCTAGGTGAGGAATCAAGATAGCGCCTTGCTCGTACAAGGGCTTTTCAGGAACAAAGTGAGAGACTTCAAACAAAGTCATCGCACCTGTCCACAGTACGATCAGGCCAGCGTGGGCAACATGTGCGCCCAGCAGCTTACCAGAAAGATTAATTAGTCGGGCGTTACCAGACCACCAAGCATAGCCGGTAGTTTCTTGGTCACGTCCGCCTCCAATATAGTTATTAGAGAGTGTTACCACGGGGGAGTACCTCTTTCAGGGATATAAAACAAAGCGAGTCTACAGTGCATTTCCACGAGGTAGAACCTCTTCAGGATACAGGATTTGCTCGCTAGGCGGGCCTTTGTAGAAGAAAGTGAAAACTCCTATTCCTACAGCGAGGCCCGCCACTAATAGTAACGCCAGCAAAAATTTAGAGCGCGTTACCACGAGGTAGAACCTCTTCAGGGAACACAAACTGCTCATGTGGCTGGTCTTGGGGGCTCAACCAGGCGCGAATGCCTTCGTTGAGCAAGATGTTCTTCGTATAGAACGTCTCGAACT
>JBARVS010000169.1:0-4638 GCA_049646385.1 Phormidesmis sp.
GTTCATTCGAGCCGGACAGCTCAAAGATGAGCTTGCGCCCCTACTTCAAGATGTACTTCCTCAAGAAACCACAGCTTAGATCTCCAAAAGTTAGATTTTTTAAGTCTGATGGCGGGGATAAGAAAAAAGGCAGACAAGTTTCAAGCCTGCCTTTATTCCTTCTTTCCTAAATTGCTCTCTAGGGATTCACGCTCTAGCTTCAGCCGCTTTTCCAAATCTTGAATTTCATCCCGTCTTGCAGCAGTTTCCAAAACTCTACGGCGCACCTCCTGACTTTGCAGCGTCAAAGATTGCCGCCATTGTTCAGCCCGCTCCAGATCTTCTTTTAGCCCTTTTGGGGTAATTCCTATCGACAAATAATCAGCAACGAACTTGAGCACCCACTGGGTTGCGTCTTCTACCGAAACGACCTGATTATCGGCATCTAGCTCTAGCAGTACCAGCATCTGCTCTTTCATCACAATGGGGGTAGAAACAGCGATCATCCGAGGAGGCGTTACTAGCTCCCAGATGTGATCATCGGTATTAACTGCTAACAGATGAAGCTGAGTGTCGCCTAAGTGAGAGTCAACCAAATTAGCAGCACCTGTTTGGGCGGCTCTCAAGTAAGCACTGTTATGTAAAGATGCAGTATGAACCTTCGCTAGATATTGCATAGATGCGCAGATCTTAAAAAAATCCGTAAAGACAGAAACAACCCTTGAAAGTATCTGCACATATCAAAGATACATGCCTCAACCCAGAAAGCCACGAAAAGTTAATTTCAACCTATAGATTTTCAGCCTACAGATCTCTAGACTACATTAGATAAAACCTGCTGGTTATATGCTTAGGCCATTTACCCAAAAAACTTAAAAAATATACGATGGTCAACTACCCACCGTTAAAAGCGGAGGCTTGGGGGGATCATCCCTGAGTTAAACAGTTGGCTAGGGCATTGAGACTCAGTTTGTTACGGACGTACAGGTGCTTCCCCAGCCTGTACCGCTCTAAGCCTAGAAGTTTGGCACAACGCGCCATGATGCGCCATGATGCGCCGTACCCGTCGGGGGCGTCGGATTAACCGCGACGCGCCATTCTCCGAGCGCAACCACCGAGAAAAGCGCTTTGATAACCGCGCACTGCCCAGGTGTCGGTTAGCGACATCAACTGGCAGCGCTTGGGACAGTTCACCGCTGCTCAGGTGCAGCTCATTGAACGAAGCACTGTGCTGGCTTCGGGGGCATCTAGCCGCCCTTATCCCTCACCCTGCTGAAAGCGGGGGTCTCTCAGGAAGTACCAGATGACTTTTGAGCGCCATATCGGGCAATCTATAGCCAAAGCCCTCGTGCATTCTCTGCGTTGGGGCTTGAAACTTAAGTTGTCTTAAAAACTACCTGTAAAGCTGGTTGGTGTGCTGCGATGGTTGTAGATGGCAAAATGCCTTTAGAGTTTTACATTGCCCAACAGCAAATCTACGACGACCTGCTAGAGGCTGTCCGCCAGCTCCCTGCTGACGAAGCACTATCAGAATTTGAAGCAATCTTTTTTAACCACAGCAACACGCTCGACGCCGATGTATCGCCTTTCCTCTACACAATTCTATTTGCCGACGACGAAGCCGAGTTTCGCAATACGCTCAAACGCGCCTGCTATATATTTGTAAATAACTGGGATCTCTCGCGCCAGGGAGAGATGCTGCACGCGCTGCTCGCACTTTTTCAACGGCCCAGCTTAAATAAAAGCACGCTGTCGCCTAGCCTGAAGCGGTTGCGCCAGTGGCTAATAAGCTTTGCTAATAGTCAAGACTTTGAAGAGCTTCAGCTATTTGCGACTCAGCGCGCCAAGTCGGAGTCTCTCAACAGTTGGAGCCACCGCTACACGGCCTATCAGCTAATTGCGCAGTACATCAACGAAAATAATTCTTTAGAGCAGCGTGAGGCGGCTCGTAGCCTGTCGCGGCGCATTAAAAATAAATACAAGCATGATTTGGCCATGTATACGGCCTTTTCCCAAGGTTCTTCCCGCCTTAATCACAAGTACGCAAACCCTACTGTGTTGGGTGATGAGGTGTTGAGGCTAATTAAGGCGATACTGGTGCGACGGGGGCAGTATAGCTACCGCAATGTGGCTCGTTTTTTTCAACAGCAAACTCACGACAGCCTGTATTGTGACTATAAAGAAAGCCTGCTCGAATACCTGTGTTTTTCGATTGGCGACCCTGCTTTTTTAGGTCTAGTTGAAGCTCAGCTCCACAAAAGACTGATTTGGCTCTATCCAGATCAAGCTACTCACACGGTCGATCCGTCTTTGAATTTGCGAACCTGCAACCGTCTAGTTGATAGTCTTACCACGGAAGATGGAAATACGCCCTCTTTGCTGTTTGCCCAGATGATCGCGCAGGGTAATCCGCTCAATGTCGTTGTCATTCTACTTAAAATCGTGCTGATTTCGCCTAATTCTCAGCTTTATTTAGAGGCGCGGCTGGCTAACTTAATTAGCTACTATAAGCAGTTTGCAGAAGCTGAGTGTCAGAGCATTATTCAGTTTCTAGAAATCTGTGGCGTTACCTTTGCTATCTATAGCGACAACGTTGAATATAATCTCGTTCAGGTTATGCCTAAGCCCAGCAGCGACAATACCCTTCCTATTGAAGAATTTCGCATTTTCTCTCGCAGTTTTCGAGCGGCTCAAAAACGCGCTAAGCAAGAGCTGGAAAGACGAAAAGTTGCGCGTGAGTGAGGTTGACTGTGATCGGTCATCTTGCTGGCTGAGTCGGATGGCTGAGTATGGCTAAGGCCCTGTTCATGGCGGCTTGATGCACTTGGTGCCAGGGCACATTACGCAGTTTGGCGACCTTTGCACAGTCTTCGTACTCGGGCTGGATGTTCAGCACTTTGCCGTCGCTGTGCGATCGCGCTACTTTAATTGAAATATCACCATAGGCTGTCGTAACCCTTATCATTTCTCTAGTAAGAACCGAACGCTGCTGTCGCGTTTGGCGAATGCCGAGCGTCGTGGTTTCTTGAAACAGCAGTGCCTCACACTCAGCGATCGCGCTTTCAGGGCATAGCACCGTTAGCAGGGTTCCTAAGCGGCTTTTTTTCATGACTATCGGCTGAGTAAACACCTCTACGGCACCTTTGGCAAACAATCGGTCGAAGGTATAGGCGATCGCCTGCGGTGATATATCATCTAGCTGAGTTTGTAGCTCAACAATAGTCTCTATGTAGGGCTTTTCAGGGGTCACTTCATCGACAGTTCCTATCCATAGGCGCAAAATGTTGGGCACCGCCAGCTCGCGATTGCCTGCGCCGAGTCCTACCGTTTGCAGCGTGAACTGAGGGGGTGGGCCAAAAGACTGGGCTAGGGTGGCGGCGATCGCACATCCTGTCGGCGTTACCAGCTCCTTCTCAATGCCATTGCTATACACCGGAATTTGAGCGCTTGTCATCATACTCAACACCGCAGGCACGGGCACTGGCAGCAGCCCATGCTCACATCGAACCGTACCGCCACCTGTCGGTAGAGGCGAGCATATCAGCTCATCTATTTTTAGCCAGTCAAGCCCCAAACAAGTCCCCACAATATCTACAATTGCATCGGTCGCGCCGACTTCATGGAAATGAACCTGCTCAGGGGGAATGTCATGCACAGCGGCTTCAGCTTTGGCCAGCAGCCGAAACACCGCTAAACTCCAAGATTCAACTCGTTTAGGTAGGTTAGCCTGACAAATCAAAGTTTCAATTTCAGGCAGTCGCCGCCCGCCGTGCGCACTGTGGCTTTCATAACTGTGGCTTTCATGACTGTGGCTTTCGTGACTGTGGCTTTCGTGACTGTGGTGATCGTGATTCTGTAGCTCTACATGAACCTTGGTTGCGGCCTGCTGATTGCGCAATACCAACTCAGCCCGTAGCTGAAACTCGTTTTGAATGCCCAATTGGGCAAGCTGTTTTTCTAAATAGCTCAGCGGCACACCTGCATGAATCAGCGCCCCCAGGCACATATCGCCCGAAATCCCCGTCGGACAGTCCAAGTAGGCTAACGTTTTCATAAGCATTTAACCGCCAAAAAATAAACACTCTGTCTTAGGAGAAGATATATCACCAGCATCCTTTAATATCCTGTTTTAATTCCTAGCGCTGCCATGGCAAAACTTTACAACATCCACCCCACCACGCCCCAAACTCGTGACATAGAAACTATCAAAGAAGAGCTTCGCCGAGGCGCGGTGATGCTGTACCCCACCGACACGGTATACGCCATTGGCTGCGATCTCAACGCCAAAAATGCTATTAAGCGAGTCCGCCAGCTCAAGCAGCTTGCTAACGATAAGCCGCTGACTTTTTTATGCTCTTCGCTTTCTGATATCGCGAGCTATGCGCATGTCAGCGATCCGGCCTATCGCATCATTAAGCACCTCATTCCTGGCTCATACACCTTTTTGCTACCAGCGACCAAGGCAGTGCCTAAGCTGGTACTTAACCCGAAACGTCGCACTAGCGGCATTCGAGTGCCTAAAAACCCGATCTGCAACGCCTTGATAGAAACGTTGGGCAATCCGATAATTTCTACATCAGCTTTATCGGTTGCTCGTAATTCTACTGAAGACGATACCGAAGCTTTATCTAAGGCCGAGCTGTTTGACCGGATGGAGAA
>JBARVS010000170.1:0-7057 GCA_049646385.1 Phormidesmis sp.
GGCAAAAGGCGTGCAGATGCTGCTTAATAGCTTCTGGATCAATTCGCTGGGTGGCAGTGCGATTATCTACGATACGCCCAGTGCGATTATCTACGATACGCCCAGTGCGATTATCTACGATACGCCCAGTGCGATTATCTGCGATACGCCCAGTGCGATTATCTACGATACGCCCAGTGCGATTATCTACGATACGCCCAGTGCGATCGCAAAAGCCAAACCCTAACAAATCCACCGCATACACCCGATAGTGCTGGGCTAGCTCAGGAATCAATCTGCGAAACTCAAATAGCGAACTGTCAAACCCAGGTAGCAAAACAATAGGGATGCCTTGGCCCTGGCAGACGTAGCTAGTGGCCACAGTGCCCAGGGGCGATCGCACCTCCACCCACTGAATTTGCTGAGCGATCGCCACCGAAGTCGCTTCTGTGAGCCCCGCCGCCGCCGCTGGCAAGGCCATCTGTAATTTAGTATTGGCCACTGACCTCCCTGGAATCTTCTAAATCATGATTAACCATTACGATAGAATCCTGGCGGTATTTTTGCCTAGCGTCGGCGTAAAAGCTCGCAACAATGGCCAGCAGCAGCCACCATAGCGTACTGATTTGAGGGCGATACCATACGGTGTCAAAAGCGCCCTGCGTGAGTAAGCCTGCGATCGCCGCCACCGTGCCAATCAGCCAATAGCCATCCTGCCCAAGCGTCTGACTCACCCGACTGCTCATCTGATCTCTGAGTCGGCCTAGCTGCGCCCAGCCCTGCTGAAAAGCCACAATCAAAATCCAAAAAAGCGAAAGCACGCCAAAAATGCCCGCTTCCACGGCTGTCTCAAAATAGACAGAATATGCGCTCAGCGCCGTGTATCCAGGCCGCTGATACAGCGGATAGATTTTATTAAACGCCTCATTTCCTGGGCCAATGCCAATCACCGGGCGAGCCTTAATCATCTTAAAAACAGCTTCGTACACGTTCATCCGAAAGTTGTTGCTGCTGTCGCCGCGCACGTTAACCATGCTAGCGACCCGCTCGCGCACTGGCGGCACCAGCAGAACTGAGGCAACCAGCACCGTGGCCGAAGCCCCCAGCAGTAGCGGTAGTGCCCATCGCTGCCAAAACGTAGGAAACTTGGGATTCCACCAAAACACCAGCAGCACAATCATCACAAAAGACGACACCACAAAGCCCAGCCAGCCCCCTCGACTCAAGGTCAAAATCAGACAGGCGCTGTTAGCGACATACATCACTACCGCCAGCAGCTTGGGCATCCATTTGGGCCACGCAAACACCGCCATTGCGCTAAAAGTCATCGCGGGCATCAGGTAGCCCGCCAGCAGGTTAGGATTTTTGAGGTAGCTGTATACTCGCGTCGCCCCCGCCATGTTTGACTCAGGATCAACCCAGGTCGCCAGCGCCTCTGCGCCAAAAAACCACTGCCGCAAACCGTAGATTGAAACGATCAGCGCCGTCGCCAAATACACCAAAATGAGTCCTGACCGCAGCTCCTTAATACGCAAAATTCGCGCCAGCAGCATAAACAAAAGGATATTTAGCGTCAGCTTAGCTAAGCCAACCAGCGCCGCCATTTTTACGGGCGAGAGCGCCGTTGCCACCAGCATGACGCCCCAGTACAGCATGATGACAATGTGCAGCGGGGTGAGCCAGCCTTCAGCGCGATCGCTCACCGTGAGCAACAGCCAAAAGCCCGCCGAAGCCACCAGCAGCCAGCCAATCATCGCGGTAGAAGCATAGGGCGCCAGCGCAAACATCGCCGCCACAAACACCCAGGCAATACCGTCGCCCCAGGCCAGCAGCCAGCTTCCTTGCCGCCAGCTGCGCAGTGGTGAAAGCAGTCGATGCAGCACGCTCACCTCTCGCCACTGATGAAAGGCAAAGTTACCCAGCGTGAGCCGTCGAAAAGTTGCTCCGAGCATACAAACCAATTCGTAGAAGGCTCGTGTATCCTACCAAAAACTAGCCCAGATCCTGCGAAAATCTCTTGCGGTCAAACCAGTAGCCTTCGCCCAAAAAATCGATTAGCCGCTGAGTATCATCTTCCGCCGTTTTCAAGCAGGTTGAGGCCCCTGGCGAGGGCGTGATGTTAAACACAATGTTGTTGCCAAGGATTTTGGCTTCGCCCATTTCTAGCTTGTGCGATCGCAAATTCACAATCTGCGGCCTAATCCCGCCATAGCCTTTAGCAAACTTGAGCTGGTCAAACTTAATGGCCGGAATAATCTTTCTAACCTTGCGAATAAAAAAGAGCTTGCCAACAATTGGAAAGTCATAGATAAAGTTCATAATCATGTACCACAGAATAGGCAAATCGCTCAAAATCGCAAAAAAGCTCCTGAACGCATCTAAGCTCAGCCCCGCCGTCTGAAAATACTCATAAATCGTGCTGTACTTGTGCCGCTCTAGCATCGGCAGCACTTTTGCCGTTGGCCCAAACCGAGTCTGGCTAGCATCATGCACCTCCGGATCGCCGTGAATTGCCGCAAACGGCAGCTTCGCCATCTGCACCATGTACACCTTGCCCTTGAGCAGCGCCGGGGCAAAGTAAAAGCTGCCCGCCGCGCTTAGCAGCGCATAGTCTTGGCCGTAGCCCAGCTTTTTGGCAAATAGCAGACTGTGCGCCCCACTGGTGACCGCGACCGTCTTCGCCCTGATTGTTTTTTCTTTGGCAGCATCGTTTGTGGTGATGAGGTAGTGGTCGCCCTGTTCTTCGATTGAGGTTACTTTTGTGTTGACCATCAGCTCAACAGATCGACCCTCTACGCTAGCAGCGGCTTCTTGCGATCGCCTCACAAAAGACTGAGAAAGCTTTTGATAGTCAATGGTATAGCCGTCAGGCGTAGAGAGCGCCAGAATTTCTTCATCGGGCGATCGCCCCATCACCACATGAGGCTCTATCGCCGCAATTTGCTCTCTATCAATTACGCTTAGGTCAGGAAAAAGCCCCTTAATTTCCTCATGCCGATCCTTCAAGAAAAGCGCCTCTGCTTCGCCAACTGCCAGCACCATTTTGTGATAGCGCCGATAGATTTCCTGCTGGGGATCGTGCTTAAGCAAGTAGCGCTTTACCATCGAAGCGGCTCGATTTACCTTTGTTGCTTTTTCTAAGCTGTAGTTGGTTTCAATATCGCCAAAGTGCAGCGTTTGGCTATTGCTTGACTGCTTAGAGTTCACCAAAGCAACCTCGGGATTCTTCTCAAGCAGCGCGAGTTTATCCACGTTAGTATAGTGACTCAGGCTATAGAGCAGCGCCGTTCCACACACGCCGCCGCCCACAATTACAACGTCGTAAGCATTCTGATTTTCGGCCACGGCGATCTCCCCCTTTTTCACAAAGCATAGGCACATCACAGTATAGCTTTGACACAATTTCTGATTGTCTGCAAGCGCCTACTCGACTCGGACAAGTCGAATTTCGGTTCTTTGATTTTGAGCATTCATCGGATTAACGTTTGGCAACGGTTCGCTAGAGCCTTTTCCCTCAGGCAAAATATTTAGAGCCACGCCCAGCCCCTTTAGGTAGCTAACAACAACGCTCGCCCTAGCTTCACTCAGGCTTTGGTTCAAAGCAGCATCTCCTACCCGAGAGGTATGCCCAATCACGCGCACAGCAACCCTTTGCCCGTTAAACTCCTTTAGCTCACTCGCTAGCTGATCGAGCGTTTGCTTGCCTTCTGCGGTGAGTTCAGCCGCGCCTGTTGTAAAGTCAACCTTGCCCCGAACCTGAACATTACCAATATCAGCAGCCTGCTGAATTTGAGCCGATGAAATTTTGGGGATAGTAATAGTGTTAGTGTTGCCCTCTAGCTTATTGGCCAGCGACGGGTTATCTACCTTCATTAAGTCAATGATAGTTTGAGTATTGTTGGCTGCTTCGGCGATAAATTGCGATGCATAAAGCGTGCTAGCTTCTGCTGAGATTTGGTTTAGGCGGTCAGGATCTAGCTGATTGACCCGTGCCAAAATAGCGGCAGTCGCATTAATGCGCTCGGCTAAAAGGCCGTCGTTCATCCAACTTTCTGCCTCAACTGCCGTAAAGAAATCAATGCCGTTAATAATGGCGATCGCATCGCCCATTGAGAGATTTCCATCTTCAGCCACCTGAGTTTGAAGCTGAGTGGCATCTCTAGCGTTTGCATCAATGCGTCGATAGTAATTTTCTAAAAAGCGGGCGAGCAGCGCCGGGTTCGAGCTAATTAATTTATCTGAGGCAACTATGACATCTACAATGGTGTTAGGAACGTCGTCGCTAGAGAGCGCAACGCTATAGCCTTTTTGCTGAGCCTGAGCAACATAGGGCTCCCAAAGAATGGCGATCGCCACATTCGCTGTTGGATTTTGCATTAAAGTCCAAGCTTCCGAAGCATCAGCCGCTGGCTTTAGCTCAAAATCTGATAGGTCGAAGGTATCGAACTGATCGTCTAGCACCATCGCGAGGTATTCACTGGGCGTATCGGCTGCGTAGGCGATTCCCACCGTTTTACCCTGGTCTTTTGCCTTTTTTACCAGCGCAGTCAAATCTAGCAAAGACTTCAGCTCAGGGTATCGCGGCGTATTTAATACCACCGCATGAGCACCCACCGTGCGATCTAGCAGGCCCACAATTTTGCCCTTCGGCTGCTGCTGCAAATACTGATCGAGCGTCGTTACCATCAGGTCGGCTTCGTCCTGATTGAGCTTTTGGGCTCTGAGCGTTTGATCAAACTCGTTGCTGTATTTAACCGCAATGCCAGTTTTTTTCAGCGCAGTTTGAAAACTAGCGTCGCGAAAGGTACTGTATCCGCTAAAGGTATCTCCTAACAGCACTAGCGGCGTCATTTGCGCGCCGATTTCTGACGAAAGCGTGGCATCACCTTCCACCGCTAGGGCAGCTTTTTCACTGGCCCTTTCATTGGCCCTTTCACTGGCCCTTTCACTGGCCCCACGCTGCTTTTCAAAAACTTGGAGATAAACAATTGTAGACAGCAGCAGCAGCGCCAAACCGCCCGCCGTGCCTAAAACGATAGGAGAGATCTGGCGCGATGGCGGCTGGCTCTTTAATGGCGCTTTCACAATCGCAACGGGTCGGGTAAGCCCTGGCAGCAGCGTTTCTACCCAGGCCAAGTCAAAAACTTTCGCATAAATGGCGTTGGTCATGACTAGCTGATTGCCCTCTAGCATGACTAAGCCAGACGCCAGCAGAGCAGCTTGCTCAGGGCTTTGTCTGGCGGGGGCTGCTCCCCTTTGCAATATTTGGATGTATAAAATTAAAAGGGAGTCTCTGGGCTCGTACGCTATGACGGGTCTGCAAACGGCCTTAAGATGTTCTCCTGCTGCGTTTTCTTCCCAGTTTTGGATTATTTTGACTTCAACGATGCCATCAACGATAGTAGCTTGGATGTCATCGCCCATCGTTTGAGAGTATTTAAGGAGGCGATCGCTAATCAACCCGGTTAAAAAGGGCTCTCCTTTTGTCCACACCCACACCTTCTCAACAATTTCAGAGACGACTTGAGGATCATTAACGATAGGGGAAAGCGCCTTTTCCAAATCAGGCTCAAAATCAGACAGGCTAGCTGAGC
The DNA here is from genome assembly GCA_049646385.1 of Phormidesmis sp. GTDB lineage: Bacteria > Cyanobacteriota > Cyanobacteriia > Phormidesmidales > Phormidesmidaceae > Phormidesmis. The sequence continues at coordinate 5,574 of JBARVS010000170.1, forward strand.
GATGATTTTGACCAGGAACTTGTCGTTTGGAGTCGCTCATGTTTGTCACGGCTCATAGCTCAAGCCTTTTTATAGCATTACCCCTTATATTCACCCCTGAATGATGCCATCAGGACTACACCGATAAACTTAAGGTCAAACCTTTAATGAATTAAGGTCAAACCTTTAATGAATTGCCGACCGATGTGGTGTTGGGGCTAACCGCTAAGCCTTCAGCAAGTGGCATACTAAGAACGGTTGCCCCTTTGAAACTCTAAAAATAGATCGCAGAAATATCATGTCGCTCAATCGTCGTCGCTTTGTTTTGCTCAGTGGGCTAGCCATCGGTACCGCTGGCATTGGTGCAGCCTGTAGCAAATCCGTTGCTCAATCGGCTCGTTCTGCCGCTAGCTCTGCTTCAACTGCTTCAGTCGCTATACCCGCTGCCGCCTCGTCTCAAGTCGCCTCGTCTCAAATCGGTAGTGCGATCGCTCCAACGGGCCTTTTTGCCCCCAAGCGCGGTGATATCCGTCTGGCAATTATCAGCGATCTCAACAGCAGCTATGGCGCGACTGACTATCTTCCTGAAGTAACTACTGGCATGGGGCTACTACCCGACTGGCAGCCCGACTTAGTAATCTGCGGTGGCGATATGGTAGCGGGTCAAAGCCTCAGCCTATCCGCTAGCGAAATCGATGCGATGTGGGCCGCGTTTGATGCCAAAATTCTGGCTCCCGTTCGGTCGGCTGGCCTGCCCTTTGCCCTCACCATTGGCAACCACGACGCCTCTAGCTATCAGGAAGGCAGTGAGTTTGTATACGTGTTAGATCGCAAAGAAACCGCAAAATACTGGGCAGGTCACCAGTCCGATACTGACCTTGCTTTTGTTGAAGCCAGCGGCTTTCCCTTTTACTACAGCTTTACGAATAACGACATTTTTTACCTTACCTGGGATGCTTCTTCGGCCAACGTTCCGCCTGAGCAGGTGGCCTGGGCCGATAAAGCGCTCGCTAGCCCTGAGGCGCAAAATGCAAAGCTGCGAATTGTGCTGGGTCATTTGCCTCTGTATGCGGTCTCTCAACGGCGCGATCGCCCCGGCGAATATCTCGACGGCGCTGACGCACTGCGCCAACTGCTAGAGCGCCACAACGTTCACACCTACATCAGCGGCCACCACCATGCCTACTTCCCTGGCAAAGTGGGCAATCTCAACACCCTCAACTTAGGCGCACTCGGCAGCGGCCCCAAATCTCTTTTGACTACCACCGCCGCCCCCTTTCAAACGCTCACCATCATGGATTTGTTTTTAGACAGCGCTAGCACCGTTTACACCACTTACAACATGAACACAATGGAAGTGGTGAATCCGCAAGCGCTGCCTCGCCAAATTGTCGGCCCTAACGGTCGCGAGCTGCGGCAGGACGTGGCCGTTGCGGATCTAACGCCTGCTGAGCAATCACAGCCCTACACTCCCAGCGAAACTTAAGATAAAGCCTGCATTCAGA
>JBARVS010000171.1:0-19287 GCA_049646385.1 Phormidesmis sp.
TTTTTTAAAAACGCGATCGCCTGCGTGATGCATCAAAACGAGCTATAAAATAAGCATAAAATTGAAGCTCGCTTAGTTAAGCCAGCTTAACTTCTATCAGTTTTTCTAGGCGATTTTTTAGGGTGAGAGCGAATGGCTTGGCGACATGTGATCTATCCAGTAATGACCTACTTTCGGCGGCGGCGACTGGCCGAACTGCTGACAACCTACCCTAATTTGAAGGACTATTCAGTTTTGGATGTGGGCGGTAGACCCTTTATTTGGGACTTGCTTAAGGCTCAATATGGGGTAGTGCCAAAGCAGCTAGTCCTGCTTAATACGCCTTCTGAAGAGGAAATACCCACTTCGCCAGACTATGCGGTAAAAATTGCCGATGGCCGTCATCTGCCCTATCCTGACAAAAGTTTTGATTTGGTTTTCTCTAATTCTGTGATTGAGCATGTCGGCGAAGCAGAGCAAATGGCCCAGTTTGCTAACGAGTGCGATCGCGTGGGCAAAGGGCTATACATTCAAACACCCAACCGATGGTTTCCGCTAGAAGCTCACTTTGGCGCAGCTTTTATTCACTGGCTACCTAGAGACTGGTATCAAAAGCTTTCCTTTTTGTCGCTGCGCTACTTTTTTGCTATTAACAATCCCGCTGAGCAAGCCTACTTCAAGCAAGAGTTTGACACCACCCGCCTGCTCTCACTCAAGCAGTTCAAGCACTTGTTTCCTGAAAAGAAGATCGCGGCTGAAAAAGTTTTAGGATTCACGAAGTCTTTTGCTGTCATCAGCCTGCCGACAGGAGACTTACCCGCCGTAAAGGGCAAAGCGCCAGCTAGCTCAGTGAGTTCAGAGCCGACGAACATCAATCCGCCCTCTATAGGAACCCTTGCGACCTGTGAGGATGTCTAACAGAGGATGCCTAACAGAGGATGTCAGACATTTGATCGCTAAATCGCAATCGGCGCTAGCGTCGGCTCGTTTTTTTCGCCGCTGTCTCTTAAGGTGTTAACGGCTGAAACTGCCTGCCGCAGCGCTTCGGTTCGGCTCGATAAAAAACGCTCTTCTGGCACGATTTTAAGCAGTCCTAGCTTGGTCAGGCGTTCGTAGGTTTGGCCGATAGCGCCCACAATGTAAACATTGCGATCGCCCTCCGAAGCCTCCCTAATAGCATTTTCAATTGACAGCGAAGTCGTCACGCCCAGGTGAGGCACTTTGCTCAGGTCTAAAACCATTGCCTGACAGCTCGCTACGGCTTCTCGCTGACGAGAAATTGCCTTGGCCACCCCAAAAATCATTGGCCCGCTCAGGCTAAAGAGCAAAACGCGATTCTTCCCCTGCTCTAGCAGTGATTTCTCTTCTGAGCTAAGCGCGATCGTATCGTCATTATCGGTAATCGCCGTTACGCCTGTGTCCGAGCGCATCTGACTGAGCTTTTCAATCGTGAGAATATTCGCCACAAACACGCCCAACCCTACCGCCACCATCAAATCTACAAACACCGTCAAAAGCACCACGCTGTACATAATCACTGCTGACTTTCGAGAAATCTTATGGGCGCGCGTTAGGAAACCCCAGTCGATAATGTCAATCCCCACCTTGATAATGATTCCAGCGAGCACCGACAGCGGAATGCTGCGAGTCAGGCCGCTTGCGCCTAGTACCACAACCAACAAAATCACCGCTCGACTAATCCCCGAAAGCGCCGTGCGTCCGCCCGCTTTAATGTTCACCACGGTGCCCATCGTCGCCCCGGCACCAGGCAACCCACCAAACATGCCCGACACAATGTTGCCAATGCCCTGACCCACCAGCTCCTTATTAGAATTGTGCTCGGTGCGAGTTAGGCTATCGGCAACTACAGAAGTGAGCAGCGCATCAATCGAGCCCAACATGCCGAGCACCGCAGCGTCAATCAGCATGTTACGCATTTGGTCGCCGCTGAACACGGGCAGTTGCAGGGTAGGCACCGCCAGCGGAATTTCACCGATGCGGCGCATACTGTCGCCACCGTCTAGCAGGCTCAGCGAGAGCAGCGTACCGATTACCATCGCCACTAGCTGCGGCGGCGCAAACTTTCTGAGCCCTTTCGGGAAGAACACAATAAGCAGCACCGTAAACACCGATAAAATGGCGTCGTAGGGATGAACAGCCGACATCAGTGCAGGCAGATTTTGCAGCGTGCCCATGACGCCACCCTTCGGGCCGGGTTCACCCAGCATCGGGCCAATTTGCAAAACAATTAAAATCAATCCAATGCCCGACATAAAGCCAGACACTACGTTGTAGGGCATCAGCGTGACATATTTGCCCAGCTTAAGTACGCCCAGCATAATCTGGAAGACGCCAGCCATCATCACCACGGTGAAGGCCATGGCCATACCATTGTCAGGATCTGCCGCCGTCAGCGTGGCGATTACCCCGGTAATGACCACCGTCATTGGGCCAGTAGGCTCAGAAATTAAAGCAGGTGTGCCGCCGAACAAGGCTGCGAACAAACCTACTAAAATAGCGCCGTAGAGCCCTGCAACTGGCCCCGCTCCTGAGGCTAGGCCAAAGGCTAATGCCATCGGTAGGGCAATGACCGCTGCGGTCAGGCCACCAAACAAATCACCGCGTATATTTCTAAAGTGGATGAGATTGATTATTTTATGAGGCTTTAGCATCGATAGGGTAAACCTGAACGAGGGGATCGCTTTGTTCATCTTCCCATGACGCTTCGGTATTGCAAGCGGGTGTTGCAGCTTGTGTGTTTGAACATTGCAATTTACGGATCTAACTCCTACAAGTTGAGAACAACTCGTCCTATGGGCTTAGCAACGCAGGCTAGGACTTTTCCAGCAGCGCGATCGCTCTCACTCAGTCCTCTGGGCGTCACGTTGTAACACACCTCGCCTTGAGCAACCGACTGCTTACAGGCTCCACAGCTTCCCATTCGACAGCCGCTGGCGATCGCTACCCCTGCCTGCTCTGCCACCTCTAGCAAGGTATCGCCTGGGTCATACTCAATTACCCTTTCAGAAACAGAAAACTCTACAGAGGGCTGACCAGAGGGCTGATCTTGAGTGCCTTCAGCCGCTTGAGAGACTAGGGTAGAAGGCAGGGTAGAAGACAGATCAGCAGGCGAGGCTTTTGTTGCAGCAGGCGGGCCAAAGCTTTCTTCAAAGTAGTTTTCCATGGGTAAGCCTTCGCCCGCTAGCAGTTTTTGGGTGCTCTCCATAAAACCTGCTGGGCCGCAGACGAAGGTGGTGTGAGAGCAAAAATCTGGGCAAATAGCCGTCAGCAAACTAGGGCTTAGCCTGCCTCGATACCCCATCCAAGGCACATGAGCAGCGCTGCCTGTTAGCGTAAAGGCCAGCTTAAAATGTGGATGCTGAGCGGCTAGGAGCGCTAGCCGCTGACGAAAGATAATGTCTTGGGGCGTGCGAGCGACATGAACAAAGACAATCTCGGTGTTGGCCGCGCAGTCGCTCAGCCACTGAGACATGGACATCATTGGCGTGATGCCACTGCCCGCCGAAATTAACAGCAGCTTATCAGCGGGCTGATCGATGCAGTTAAAGCTGCCAAATGGCCCCTGCACCAGCAAACTCATCCCTACTTTTAGCTGATCGTGTAGCCAGTTAGAGGCAATTCCCGGCGGCAAGTCTTCATTGGCTGCGCCCACTCGTTTCACGGTAATATCTAGCGTATGCGGGCGAGATGGACTAGAAGAAATAGAATACGAGCGCAGAGTAGGGCTATTTTTACCGTTAACTGGCAGCTTAAGCGTTACAAACTGACCCGGCTTAAAGTCAAACAGCAGTTCAGGCTCGGCGACAAAGCGAAAGGTTTTAACATCGTGAGTTTCCGAAATAATTTGTACGCAGCGGGCAGAAATTTCATCGCCTGACCAGATTTTTTTGGTTTGAGAGGGCTGTGGCAGGGGGTTCAACGCTTCTATAATCAGGGCAAATTCGCCCATTCGGATCACGTCGTCAGGGGCGATCGCATAGCTTTGATTCACCCGCACCTCCTCATTATTCAGCCTTGAGCCGTCCGTGCTACCTAAGTCAGTAAAGAGGCACTGCGGCCCGTCAAACAAAACGCGGCCATGCACTCGGCTCACGGCTGGCCCATCTAACACCAAGTCGCAGTCAGGGTGGCGACCGATTAAGCACTCAGCCCGCTGCACAGATCGCGGCGCAAGCTCAGCCGTATACACGTTGTTATTGTTGTAGTTAATAACTTTTGCTTTTAGCATGATTGAAAAAGAAAGGTAGATTTGTAAAATAGCGTGTAAGTAGTCTTGTGCAGCGCAAACTACGAGATTATCGTTTTCTTAGCTTAGTTTTTAGCAAAGGAGAAAGATGGGATCGGGCAGATGGCTGATTGCGTTTGATAATTGTTTTAGGTAAAGACAGTTCAGCCTCATCAAAACGCTTTACGCTATCTGCTTTTGATTTTGGCACTATTACCTGAGGCAGCGTTTGGGCCAAAATGTTGAGTTCTTCGGCGCTGAGGGATTTTAGAGAGCGATCGCCCAGCAGCCCAGTCACATTTATCGATAGCTTTTGGAGCTGTCGGCGCATCTTATCCGCTAGCTTTTCGGTTTGGTAGCGACGACGGCTGCGGCCCCAAGTACGATACAGCCATAGGCTACTCACCATCATTACCAAAGCCTGAAAGCCGAGCTGAGCAGCCAGCGGAAATTTATTGATCTCCGGGCGACCGCCATACACAAAAAAGAAGTTAAAAGCGACAAACGTGCAAACAGAAAATGCTCGGTGCAAGCTTTGCTCTGCTAGTTCTTCAGATAATTCTTTGGCACCCACTCTAGCGAGCTGTTGCTTGAGATAGCCTCGATAGAAACGCTCTAAGCCAGTGCAAATCCAGCAGCTAGCAGCAGCAAAGGCCGCTAGCGTCAGCGGCGCAGCCACCAGCTTAGGGATGCCAATCTCTCGCCCTTGCCAATAAAATCCTGGCTCTAACAAAGCTGCTATCGACTGCGACTCATGGCTCCATACGCCCGAAAAGTAGTATTCAAAACTGCCTGCATAAAGCCCGTAGTAGCAAAAGTAACCCACCACCAAGCCCAAATAACCATACTGCACTAGCTTCCGCCCCGGCTTGTAAAGCTGCTCCCAGTAAGACTGCTCAGAATCGATATCCATACAGCTTGACTTGCAAGAAACACAGGCGCTTTGCGCTTGCCCATGGCTATCTACCACACGGCAGGTAGACTGAGTTAAGCTAAAAGGCTCGGCTATATGAGCCTGACTATCTAACAAACCACGCGGCCCCGTAAAAACAGTTTGCACCATTCCAAAAGGACAGATGTAGTGGCACCAGCTTCTGCCGCCATAAAGAGCAACGACTCCAGCCGCCGAAAGCAGCGTTACCATAAAGAACACGCCTGCCACTGACCTCACCGAATTAATGACTAAAATTCTTGCTGTAATGCCCATAAAGAACAAAACAAATTGAACATAAAGGTGATTGTTCTTCAGCCATTGGTTATGCTCGATATTAAGCAAAGGCTTCAGCCCTAGCGCTCTAGGCAGCTGAGAGAAAAAATACAGCGGGCAAATGCGTCGCCAAAATTCGTGGCCAAACACGAGTACAGCAAAAATAGCGCTAGGAATAACCATGCCCCAAAAGACTCTTAAACCGATTGCATAAGGCGCTAACGCAACGCAGTGGCTTTGTACCGCAATGCATCTAGTTAAGTCAATCGCGCTATCGGCCAGGGGGCTCCAATCATTCCCAGGGTGGGTTAACACCGCAGAAACAGGATCGTAGAATAAAGAAACAATTAGCAAAGCCCAGGCTAGGAAAGTCACCCAGCGAACGGCATGTAGCTTTCTTTCAGAAATGTTAGATAGCATAGTCTTTCACGGTGCTTACTTAACGAGCTATCAGCACAGCTACTTACTTTTCTGCAACAAACCTTGCATTTATGGCTCAAGACACTTTCCCTTATCTCCCGGCAAACTGGTTTGCTCGTCCGTCACCTACCGTTGCCAAAGACTTAATCGGCTGTACTTTAGCTCGCAGAGTAGGCAGCGAAACCTTACGCGGCCAAATTGTTGAAACCGAAGCCTACGAAGCGGGCGATCCGGCTATGTACGCCTATCAAACCAAAACTGAGCACAACGCAGTCGTGTTTGAAGCGGCTGGCATTGCTTATGTCTATCGCATTTATCGGCAGTATCACTGCTTCAATATCGTCACCGACCGCGATGGCTTAGCTAGCACTATTTTGATTAGAGCGATTGACTTAGAACAGCGCCCTAGTTGGATAGATCCCCACAAAGAAAAGCTGGCAAGAGTCGCGGCTGGCCCCGGCAAGCTGTGCCGCACCTTGAAAATTGACGAATCTTTGAAAGGAACGCCAATTCATCCTGACTCGGGAATATGGATAGAGGCGCGAGCTGAACAGCCTGCTGCCATCACACAGATCACCACGCAGGCCACTATTACACAGACGACGCGCATTGGCCTGTCCAAAGGTGTAGACATTCCATGGCGCTGGTATTTAACCGATTCTCCTGCGGTCTCTCGCAAAAGATAGGCTCTCAAGCGAAATCGGTGGATCTCTCACTTATAGAAAGCTCCACCGACTCAGAATAATGCTTAGAAATGATTGCTCGATCTAACGGCTAGGCCCAAAGTCAGCCCAAAGAGTGCCTTCGCCTGGCACTACCATCTGAATATCTGTACCATCTTGAGCAGCTACCGAAGCAGCTACTGAGCCATCGGCTTCAGCCATGCTAACGCGAATAACGGTGTAACCCAAAATAAACATAATGCTCGCTACAAACAGGCTGGCGATCGCCTGCCCCTTACTCGGCGTATTGTAGGTTGGAGTATTGTAATCCATGATATTAAATCCTTTAAATAAGATATTGACATATCTATATTCTCAGATTATTCGGTATCCATGTATACAATTTTATATTTATTTAATTTTGTAGGTTACAAGCATTCATCGCCGCAGGAAGCGATACACCTAGGCTAGTCTTTCAGCGAGGAGCCGCCTTCAAAAGGCTGAATAAGCTGCTGATTCAAAGACATTGGCAAACCCGTATAGTGAGAAACCATGCCATGACTTATGCCCGCCATCAGTCCTAGCAAAGCGGGCAAAAGCAAAGGTGCAAAATTATTCATATGAAATCGCAATACGCTACTTAGTTAAGATTCCCAACTTTGGCATCCTACTTTTGTAGCAATATTTACGGTCTGTAACAAAGCTACAGAAGATCATGCAATATTTGCATAAGCTTCATGCCTCATTTACTGCTTAGCCGCGAAGTCAAATCAAAAGTTCAAAGCTACGTAGAGACTGAAACTGAAGAAGCGTTAGACTGCTGCTCTTTTTCTTTAGCAAGCTTTTCAGAAACAGCCGCAATTTCTTCCAAACGTGCGATTTCCTCAGCGTCTATTTCTTCTGCTAGCGCTTCGTCAGTCTGCTCATTTGCAGGAGGCGCTTCCACCGTCGCAGTGGGTGCTACGGTCGGGGCTACAGCCGATGTCACCTGTTGAGATTCGACCTGTAGATTAGAAGATTGAGAAGATTGCCCGTCAGTTTGGGCTAGCTCAGCGGCTTCAATATCTTCTTGAATGCGCCTAGAAACAAATGATATAAACGTAGTGCCGATGAAGCCTGCGCTAAACAGCATCCACCCCTCTGTTATATACGTCATCATCTGATTGAGTTCATGAACAGACATAAGACACAGCCTCGTCAAACTCCGATCCCACCCATTATGAGGGCTCCACCGTAAAGATTCAATAGAAAGCGGTGAAAGTCGTACTATTGAAAGGTATCCCCTAACGGCTTTTAGCTAATGCTTAGGGGTTGCGCAATGACGATTTACTTTTATTACAGTCAATATCGCTATGGTCTCTAGTCTTTCTCGGGCTTCTGCTAATTCTGATTTATCTAGCGCTACTAGCAATAGATTAAGCCGAGTTGCTTCGGTGAGCCGTACCACTCAAGAAACCGATGTGCAGGTCACGCTTAATGTAGACGGCACAGGTAAATGCACTGCCGATACGGGCATTCCATTTTTAGACCATATGCTGCACCAAATTGCCTCCCACGGCCTGTTTGACCTAGAGGTAAGGGCAACGGGCGATATTGAAATTGATGACCATCACACTAATGAAGATGTGGGCATTACGCTAGGAATGGCGCTGCATCAAGCACTGGGCGATCGCAAAGGAATCACTCGATTTGGCCACTTTGTTGCCCCGCTAGACGAAGCGCTTGTGCAAATTTCTCTAGACTTTTCAGGTCGCCCCCATCTCAGCTACGGCCTCAACATTCCGACACAGCGCGTAGGCACCTATGACACACAGCTCGTTCGAGAGTTTTTTGTAGCGATTATCAACCACGCCCAAATGACGCTACATATTCGGCAGCTAGACGGCATCAACTCTCACCACATCATTGAGGCGACCTTCAAGGCTTTTGCCCGCGCCCTGCGGATGGCAACCGAAACAGATCCCCGTAGAGCGGGCACTATTCCTAGCTCCAAAGGCGTCATCTAAGCGCTCTATCGGGCGCTCTGTCGGGCGAAACTGCGTAGTCTGCCGAGGCTTTAGGCAGGTTGTTGATAGCTACGGGCGCAGCGCCTTCGCCATAGGGCATCGCGAGCTGATAGTTGCGAATAAAAATGCCAATTTGGTTCAGTGCTTGAGCCACCGATTCCTGCACTGAGATGGGCTGCACCCGCTGAGCCCGTACTTCAGCAGTCGGGAGCTGTAACCACCAAGAATGGGGGGACTGACCGTGCAAATGATGAATGGCCAGCAGCAGCTCTACAGGGCTATTGGGCGGTGAGCTGTCTGGCTTGGCGATATTTAGCGGGCTGATTCTAATATTAGAGCTGGGCTGCTCGTAAGACGTAATGAAAATAGCGTAGGCAGCCTCAGCAACAGCTTCACAAAAAGGCTGCTGGGCTGCTGTCGGGTGGCTCAGGCTTGATAGGGATTCGCTAGAGAGTGATCGCACGTTCGGCAGCTGCCATGCCATCACCGCATCAGAAATCTGCCGAGCGACTTCTGTTTCCTCGCAGCAAATAACCCACAGCTTTGCGCTCGACTTAGCCTTTATTCTGGCCTTTGGTTTTGCTGAAGTCACGCTTGTGTGACGAGCGGCAGACTGTCTATTCATAGTAGGCATTGACATGGTTTTGTGATGATGATTTTGCTGGAACACAAGCGCAGATGAGACAGTTTTGCAATCCTGGCCTCACAATCGTGACAGTGATTTAGAGCAAGCAACGCTAAGGTTTTTAAGGCGCGTTATTTTCGGTAGATTGTTGTAACAAAATGCTAAAAAATCTCCGACAAAAATAGACTTTGAAAACTTGCTTCTGTGCTACAAACGTGCCCTACTTTTTAGAGCATTAACTCTATTTTGGTAAAACGTTGTTTGATGAATTGTTAAGCTAAAAAACTACCGTGCTTAAGTGCTTTAACAAACATTAAACTGCTAGTTTCCCGAATTAGAATCTACCTAATTGAGCAGATTTTATACATCGCTTTTCAGTGCGATCCCCAAGCAGATAGATAATAGATGAAGCCAATAGTAAAAGCGATCCCCGACTCTACATAAAGTAAACCGCAAAAACGATCCCTAAACCGAAAAAGCATTACAAAATGACATCTTTCCAAACGTCTTCTAGCGCTACGAACGTCTTAACGGCTCAATTTTTACAGGCGCTTAGCTTTGCCGCCTATCAGCACCGCAACCAGCACCGAAAAGACAATAAAACGCCTTATATCAATCATCCAATTGCGGTTGCTAACATCTTGCTAAACGAAGCAGGCATTACCGATGAGAGCGTTTTGGTTGCCGCTTTACTGCATGACACTGTTGAAGATACGGACACCAGTTTTGACGAAATTGAGCAGCGCTTTGGTCGCGTAGTGCGCAATATCGTCGCTGAGGTAACAGACGATAAGACCTTGCCAAAGGCAGTGCGAAAGCAGCAGCAGATCGATCATGCCAGTGGGTTGAGCGATCGCGCCAAGCTCATCAAGCTAGCTGATAAAACCGCCAACCTACGCGACATGATTAGCGCTCCACCCAAAGGCTGGAGTACCCTCCGCATTGACGATTATTTAGAATGGGGCAACGCAGTCGTCAACCAAATTCGCGGCATCCACCCTCAGCTAGAAGCTCTTTTTGATCGAGCCTATGCTCAGGGGAAATCGACGCTTTCCAAAATTGCTTAAGCGGTTAGGATTTTTCAATGAGGTTTGGAAGCTGCTAGCTGAATAAACTGTAGCCGCTTGCGCCAAGGGCGATGACGATAGAGCATCGCTGCTCTGATCAGGCTTTTATCCAGGGGTGAACACATTGACCAGTACCAGTCAATAAAATCATCGTAATCGGGCTCCAACCCAGCCTTAAACTTTAGATACGAGCTATAGCCTCGCATAAACAATCGGTTGGCATATAGCGACACTTGAGGAAAGTTAGAGCGCAGCAAACAGGCGGTAATAATCTCTCGCTCATTTAAAACGGGTCTGACGCCCAGCGTTTCGCTGTTATTTCCGTGAATGTATTGAATCGCAAGAATATCTGCTAATAAAAAGCCAGGAGAAATGGCCATAGCCGCGCATCGGATATAGCAGTCGGCGTGAGTCTTTAAGAAAGTTTCGCGAATCGGCATAAACTTTTGAGCTAAAGACCGCTTAAAGCAAAGGCCCGAGGTGGGCGCAGGATAGTAGGGCAGCCGAGCCCAGCGCATGTCATTGCGAAAGTCGCAGCGAGTTGAGTAGTCGGGGCGATCGCCTGCAAAAGCGCGAGTTGTACCAATATCTACGCCAGTGATGTCGTTCGTAATTTTGAGCGTGTGAAAGCACCAGCCAATATCAGGGTTTTGCTCAAACGTTTTGACAATAGCGGCAATTTTGTATGCAACAAAAATATCATCAGAATCTAGCAGGCAAACAATTTCACCGTGGCTGTGGGCAAACCCAGCATTAAAGGCAGAATCCTGACCGCCATTGGCCTTTAAGACCGGAACAATGGCCTCTCCATAGCTAGCAATCACATCGCGCGAGTTGTCCGTAGAACCATCATCTACCACAACAACTTCAATCGGATGGTAGGTTTGCTGAAGCGCACTATCAATCGCCCGCGACAAAAACCGCCCGTAGTTGTAATTGTTGATCAGGACGGTTACGAGAGGAGTGTTCATAAGAAATAAAGGCTGAAGGGCTAAAGGCCCCATCGTCATCACAAGTCATCTCAGTCGTTGGGCGCGCTTTAGTCACTCAAGCATGACTTAAAAAACCACCGAAACCACCCACCAAACACCGCCCGCTAAACTCTTATTAAACGGTCAATCTCATCTGCATAAGGCACAGCCGCATCCGCATAGGTGTAAAGCTCAGCAGGCAGCCTAGTGGCGCTGAGCGAGGCATTGCCCACTTGGTTCAACACGGCGATCGCTGCTTGCTTGGCATCTTGCGAGGCAACCGGAATCACCGCATTGCCACCCGCGCCCAGCGTTGCCTCATTGTTTGTGCTCACAATTACCCGCTTGCCAAACGAAGCCGCCTCAGCCACAGGCGAACCAAATCCTTCATTGTCCGATAAAAAAACCACCGCTGTCGCATGACTATACCAAGCAGCCAGGATCGGATCATTGATATAGCCGTGATAGCGAACCCAAGGAATCGTTGCCACCGATTGAATAAAGTCCTCCCCCGCCTGCTGCGTTGAGGCATTCATGCCACCGGTCAAATGAAGCTCCCAAGGCTCACCGCTGACGCTTCGCAGGGCCTCTACTAAAGCGACCGCCTCAGGCAGTTTTTTCCCAGCCGGATCAATTCGACCGACCGATAGCAAAAACGGCGCTGAAGGCACTTCGATCTCAGCCGGAGCAAGGCTTCTTAAAGGAGAATCTAGCCCGTTTGGAATCGTGCGAACCTTACGACAAATTCGATCAGAAGGCCGAAAATGGCATAGGTCAGCCGTAGTCGCTTCGCTCACGCACACAATTTTTTGGGCCCACTGCAAAGAAGCTTCCAAATACATCCACGAGCGTAGTGTCGTCTTTAGCCGCGAGCCATACTTTTCTGGCTCCTTCCACTCATTCACATCGTGTAGCACAGCAATTGAGGGCGGATGCCAGGGCATCACTATTGGGTTGGACAACCAAACAATTTGATCAAAACCCTGCTGCTGGCAATAGTCAGAAAACTGAGTTGCCATCCAGCTAAATCGTTTTATGGGGGCGTAGTCTAAAGCAGGTAGCACAGTGACGGGCTGGCTGGGCCACTGACCAAAAGAGTGGCTGGGCTGCTGGCTAAGACGCTCGATTGCAGGCGTGTGTTTTAGTGCATTAGGCGAGCTGATGATCTTGGCCGTGATATCTCGATCAGCCAGTTCGTCCATCAGCGGTTCTAGCAGCCGATCAAGGTAAACACCGATGCCCATCCTGGCACCCAAGTAATGCCCAATCAACCCTACTGTCATGCTGCCTGCGCCTTACATGTCATGTCTACTATGCTTATATAGCTGACATCCTACCGTAATTTTACGAATATACAGAAGAGAAAGGTGACACTCTTGCCAATTTTACAAGCGCTTTTAGAAACGCCTTGAGCGTAATGAAGACAGCCTAAAAATGCAGCCTCAAGGCGGGCAGAAAGAAAGGCAAGCGCGATAGACAGTAAGGTCATGGTCTACTATAGAAAGCTAATTCGCTATAGCGCTGTAGGCAAGGGATAGTTAAGAGCATGAGCAAAGGCACTCTTTTCGATAAAGTTTGGGACGCCCATACGGTAGGCACGCTGCCTTCTGGCCAAACTCAGCTATTTATTGGCCTGCACTTGATTCATGAAGTGACTAGCCCGCAGGCTTTTGCGATGCTCAACGAGCGCGAGCTAAAGGTGATGTATCCTCAGCGCACTATCGCGACGGTTGATCACATTGTGCCGACCGAAAATCAGTCGCGGCCCTTTGCCGATCCGATGGCTGAAACAATGATGAGCGCCTTGGAAGCCAATACGCAGGCGCATGACATTCGCTTTTTTAACGTGGGCTCTGGCAATCAGGGGATTGTGCATGTGATCGCACCTGAGCAAGGACTGACTCAGCCCGGTATGACGATCGCCTGTGGGGATAGTCATACCTCTACGCATGGGGCTTTTGGTGCGATCGCGTTCGGCATTGGCACCAGCCAAGTTCGTGACGTGCTTGCCTCCCAAACGCTGGCTTTGGCTAAGCTCAAAGTGCGCCGCATTGAGGTGAATGGCACGCTGCCTGAGGGCGTTTTTGCCAAAGATATTATTTTGCATATTATCCGCAAGCTAGGCGTTAAGGGCGGCGTAGGCTATGCCTATGAGTTCGCGGGCAGCGCCATTAAGAGCCTTTCGATGGAAGGGCGGATGACGCTGTGCAACATGTCTATTGAGGGGGGGGCTCGCTGCGGCTATGTTAACCCTGACCAAACGACCTACGACTATATTAAGGGTCGCGATTTTGCCCCTGCTAGTAGCGAATGGGATCAGGCGATCGCTTGGTGGGAGAGCCTGCGCAGCGACGCCGACGCTAGTTACGACGATATCGTCACTTTTGAGGCCGCTGATATTGCCCCGACGATTACCTGGGGGATTACGCCGGGGCAGGGCATTGGGGTCAATGAGGCTATCCCCACGCCAGAGATGATGCCCGATGATGAAAGGCCCATCGCCGAGGAAGCCTATCGCTATATGCAGCTTTCGCCCGGTCAGCCGATAGCGGGGACTAAAATTGACGTGTGCTTTATTGGTAGCTGCACAAACGGTCGCATTAGCGATTTGCGCGAGGCCGCTGATGTGGCCAAGGGTCGCCATGTGGCTGAGGGCGTCAAAGCCTTTGTTGTACCTGGCTCTGAGCGCGTTAAGCAAGAAGCGGAAGCAGAAGGGCTCGATCAGGTGTTTGTGGCGGCGGGTTTTGAGTGGCGTGAGCCGGGATGCTCAATGTGCCTAGCGATGAATCCAGACAAGCTTGAGGGAGCGCAAATCAGCGCGTCTTCTTCTAATCGCAACTTTAAAGGGCGTCAGGGATCGGCTTCGGGGCGTACTTTGCTCATGAGCCCAGCGATGGTAGTTTCAGCCGCCGTGACTGGCCATGTGACGGATGTTCGGCAGCTTGCACCTGTTGGCTGAGAACTGCTTTTAGCTAGAGGCGCTGGTGTAAAATCTCAGCGCAAATTGCCAAAACCATTTGGAAATCTGCAACAGGCTCGCCGCCAGTAGCGCTGATCCGAATAGCCAAGCGGGATCGCTGCGCCCCAAAGCTGCCTGGGCAGGTATGGTCGTTAAAAAAGCAACGGGAATAATAAAGGTCAGAAATATTCGGTAGGCGGCGGGATAGCCTTCTACGGGAAAGCGACCGGCTTCTAGAAGCGATCGCAGCACTTCAGTCACGTTGTATACCTTTACAAACCAAATGCTGGTCGATCCTAGAATAAACCAAAGGCTATAAAGGCTCACCACGCCGAGCGCTAGTGGCGGCAGCAGGGCTAAATAGGCCAGCGGCGCAAACCCGAGCTGATGGCCTGCGTACATCACAATGCCTATGCCAAATATCAGGTCAGGCAGGCCCCAGGGTGAGAGGGTGTGAGCGCTCAGCCAAAACTGCGAGCTAATCGGCTTGAGCAGCACAAAGTCAAGGGTGCCCTCCTGCACATACTCAACGATTTTGTTGAGATTAGGCACTAGGAACATGGCTGATATGCCTTGCAGCAGCGTAAAAACGCCCAGCACAACGAGCGCTTCATTCCACGACCAGCCGTCAAAGGTGTAGCCCGTTCGGTAGAACAAAAATAGCCCAAATAAGCTGCCTGCAAACCCGCCCAGGCTGCTGAGCAGCGCCACTAAAAAGTTGATGCGATATTCTAGCTCGGCAGCGATCGCCACCTGCCAAAACAGCTTCAGCACTCGTAAATACCGCATTGGTACTGCTCCTGACCCGGTCTAGATCCGATTACGCCATTGGATCATAGCCCTTGCAAGGGAATATTCGTCAGCGAAAGCAGCACAGTTGCTAACGGCTTTTAACCGTTTCTAGCCCCAAAAAATCTGTTCGGCGTTGAGATAATCTTTTAGCTTTTCCTGCAAGCGCTGCCTAGCTCTAGCAATACGAGACTTTACAGTACCCAAAGAAACGCCGGTAATATTGGCAATTTCCTCGTAGGAAAGTCCTTCTAGCTCGCGCATTGCAATCGTCTTTTGAAAAACATCTGGCAGTTCGGCCATGGCCTGCTTAAGATGCTCGTGAAACTCCTCAGTCATCATCGTATCAACGGGCGTTGGCTCTATCGAAGGCAGTTCCCAGTCGTACTGGCCGTCGTTAGAGTGTCGAGGGGCATCGAGTGAAACGCCGCCCTTAAAGCGCTTGCGCTTGCGCAGTTCGTCGTAAAACAAGTTAGTCGTAATTCTGCCTAGCCAGCTTTTGAACTTAGCGGGCTCGTTGAGGCGATGAATGCTGCGGTACACCCGAATCCAAACCTCTTGGGCAAGATCGGCACGGTCAGACCAGTCAGAGGCTAGGTGATACAGCAGCTTATCGACATATCGCTGATAGCGGCTGATCAGCTCTTCAAAAGCAGGCCGATCTTTTTGGCTTTGGTTTTGACAGCGGCTAACCAAGTCGTGATTGGTCAGCGCCGTGAGGGAAATCTCATAGGTAGGCGGGTGAGCCGCTAGCATCTCAGTGCTTTTCGATCGCAGTGGCACTACTTGCAAGGAGGGTTGTAAAGACGGCTGTAAAGATGACTTTCTCAAAGAAACAGGCTGTTTGAATGGAATTAAACTACTCATCGCTTTTTGGAACTCAATTCTAACGTCGGGCTGCACTCTGTAAGAAAGCGAGAAAGAAAGCAGGTTCGGTAAATAACCGTACGTAAGTAAGTATTTGTTACTATGTTTGCTTTGCTTCAATCAACATAGTAGATATCACTGAGACCATACATCAGCTAAATAGCCTAATCTTGTTCTTATAATCACCCATGCATGAAAAATCAATAAGCGCTTATGTGATTGAATCAACGCTTATTGATGAAAAGATAAGCATAAACGCGGCTAAACGAGGCTTTCGCAAAGAGGCTTTGTTTGTATTAATTGCTACATAATTAGCTTTGACGTTTGTTATGCATAACTCTTACGCGCCCATGCCAGAGTAGTGTTTGAGACCCGCTCGCCATAGTCTGCGGTTAATAAAAAAGACGATCGCCCCCCAAGCTGCCATCGTCAACAAGCCCCGAGGCAAGTCGGCAGGCAGGCCCACCAGCAGGCTCGCCGGGAAATAAACCAGGTAGGGAAAAGGCGTCCACAGGGCAAATTCTCGAACCGCAGCGGGAAAAAGCTCTAGCGGGGCAATCATGCCTGAGAGAAACGTATAAAACAAAAACCAAAACTGCTGAATGGCCGTGGCCCTCTCTACCCAAAAGGCGAGCATGGCAAAGGTATATTGAATGAGAAATCGCAGACAAAATGAGAGGATGAGCGTTAAAAGTCCCCAAAAGCAGGCGTAGGGTGAAGGTATCCAAATTGCCTGCGGGTAAAGCAGGCCAAATAAGCCCACTAGCAGAATGATGAATGGCAGTCGGGTAAGGCGCTCAGCCAAGTGGCCGAAAAAATGACGCCAAACTGGGTCAATTGGCTGAAGCAGCAGGGGCGAAAGTTTGCCTTGAACAACTTCTTTTTCAAAATCCCATATCACCCAAACCACAGTGAGCTGACGCGCCAGAAACACCGCTAGGAAATATTGAGCAAACTGAGTAGGCGTAAAGCCAACGTCATTACTTTGAGCCGCTTGGTTCCACAGGCCCAGAAAGATCAGCGGAAAGCTGCCAGAGAGCACCCAAAAGATCAGCTCGGCGCGGTATTCCACCATGTAGGCGTAGTAAACCGAAATAAAAGTGCGGATAATTTTCCAAGAAATCATTTCAACTGGCCCGTTTGAAAAACCTTGCCAATCACGTCTTCAATCGGCGGTTCACTGACGGTTAGGTCTTGAACGGTAAAGCGACTCAGCAGCTTAGAGACCGCCTCTGTGAGCTTATCTGCGGGCACCAAAAAGGTTGCTTTACAGCCTTCTAGCCGCTGTAGTTCGCCATAAGACGCGAGCATTTCAGCCGTAACAGCCTGCTGCCGCTCAAATTCTACAGAGACTTCTCGATAGGGCGCAAAGCGATCTAGCAGGCCCTCTAGCAGGCCGTCGTAAATGAGCGTGCCCTGGTGAATGACTAGGACGCGATCGCACAGCGCCGTAATATCGGCCATATAGTGGCTGGTGAGCAGCACCGTTGCGCCGTAACGCTGATTGTATTCCTGCAAGAAGTTGCGCACCGACACCTGAGCATTCACATCTAGCCCCAGCGTAGGCTCATCTAAAAAAAGCACCTGAGGCCGATGCAACAGGGCTGCTAGCATTTCTGCCTTCATCCGCTCACCCAAAGAAAGCTTGCGCACTGGCTGCCTAATTTGCGCCTGAATCGCCAGCATCTCGGCTAGCTCACCAATCCGCGCTTTGGCCTCAGCATCGCTCAGCCCGTAAATGGCGGCGTTAATTCTCAGTGAGTCCAGCGCGGGTAAGTCCCAAATTAGCTGCTGCTTTTGCCCCATCACTAGCGTAATTTGGCGTAAAAACTGGGCCTCTCTTTGAAAAGGACGATAGCCAGCAACCTCTAGCGTGCCAGCAGAAGGATGAATCAGGCCCGTGAGCATTTTCAAAGTGGTCGTTTTCCCGGCGCCGTTAGCGCCCAAAAAGCCGACGATTTCCCCCGGTTCAATCGTAAAAGAGACCTGCTTAACCGCTTCAATGTTGCGATAGGTTCGACGAAAAAAGTGGCGCAAGGTTCCTTTCATTCCGGGCGCTTTGATGGCCACCGGATAAACCTTGCCTAAGTCTTGAGCGTGAATAATCGGCATTTTCTGTAGACGTAAAAGGCGCTGGGGCTAAGAGCCGTGATGTTCGTAAAAGTAACCAATCAAATAGAGGGAGCCGCAGAGAACGACGGGCGCAGTTTGGGTGGCGGCGGCAAGCCCTGCGGCTAAATCATTATGGACTTTTGTGCTGGCTAGAGCAGGGCAGCTATGCTGGGCGATCGCCTCTAATTCATCAGCTTGAGCACTCAGATGACCGGGCACGGGGACTAGATGCAGGCGATCGCCCGCCCGCAGCAGCTCTGCAAACACGCCCGCATGATCTTTTGTGCTGAGCATTCCCATCAGCCAGGTAATCGGCTGGTTAGCAAACGCCTGATCGATGTAGGCTCTAAGCGATTTGGCTGCAGCTTGATTATGCGCCCCGTCAATCAGTAAATGATGACCTTGCCACCTGCCTTTTTGCAGGCGACCAGGCCACTGTACTTGGGCCATTCCTTTGGCAATCGTCTCATCAGAAATTGCCCAGCCCTGGGTGCGAAGGGTTTGAAGTGTGGCGATTGCACAGGCCGAATTTATCCGCTGATGATCGCCTAAAAGCGCCTGTGGATAGTGAACGCCGTTATAGATGAGTTCAGGCAGCGACCCGGCAGAACTCACGGCGGCGGCTTTGGCAGGCACTATCCAGGTGAGGGGGGCACCTACTTCAGTGGCGCGAGCGGCAACCACGGCTTGGGCTTCAGGCGGAAGCGGGCCCGCGATCGCCGTGACATCCGGCTTCAAAATGCCCGCCTTTTCACCCGCAATTTCAGCAATTGTATCGCCCAGGCGCTGCCAGTGGTCACGGCTAATCGAAACAATCACCGTCGCTAGCGGCTTTTGCCATACGTTCGTTGCATCTAGCCGACCGCCCAGGCCAACTTCTACCACGGCCACCTCCACCTGCTGCTGCGCAAAATACAGCCAAGCCGCCGCCGTAAATACTTCAAACTGCGTCGGCGTTGGATCAAGGTGATTAATAGCAGCCTTGACCGTATCTAAATGGATCTGCAAATCTGTCCAGCTAATCGGCACGCCATCGATGCAGATACGCTCTGTCCAATTCACCAAATGGGGAGAGGTATAGCGCCCTGTACGATAGCCCGCCGCCTTCAGCACAGATGCCAGATAAGCACATACCGACCCCTTACCGTTCGTGCCCGCGACGTGAATCATCGGCACTTGCTCGTGAGGATTACCCAAATCAGCTAGCAGCTTCTCAATCCGATCTAGGCTTAAATCCACCCCAAAGCGAGCAAAGCTTTCTAAATCAGCTTCGACGGCACTTTGAATAGAGAGGTTCGACTGAGGCATGAGATTGTTTTCTACTGCATTCCACAACAGACGAAAAATAAACAAAGAATTGGGGAGATAGCGATGACT
>JBARVS010000172.1:0-18551 GCA_049646385.1 Phormidesmis sp.
GGTTAGAAAATATCTGCGTTAGGGGAATTTTTGTCGCTTCAATCACTGGCATGTTGGGCGCAACTTCAATGGTGAATTCATCTGAAGGCGAGATAGAATCTATCACCTCTGCTAGCAGCGCTGCAACATCAAGGCGCTCATGGCTTTGGTGGGTTCGGCCAATGCGTGAGTATTCCAGCAGGCCGTTAATCAGTCCTTCCATTCTTTGCACTCGGCTTTTAAGCAGCTCGAACTGCTCTTTGTTTTCAGCGGGCAAGTCCGCGCCGATGTCTTCTTCAATCCAGGTAGCTAGGTTGGCGATCGCCCGCAAAGGCGCCTTTAAATCGTGAGACGTCACATAGGCAAACTGATCTAGCTCTTGATTGCGCTGCTCTAGGGTAGTCAGGGTATTGGTCAGCATCAGGTTGACCGTTAGCAGGTCATTTTTTTGATGCTGTAGCCGGATGTTGGCGTCTTTTAGCTCGGCCTCCTGCTCAGCGTGGCGCTGTTCATAGCGCTTGCGCACGGTAATGTTTTCAAAAGCGACGCCCACGCACTGCCCCGGCAGCGGAAAAGCCTTGACCGAAAATATGCCTTTTTTGACCCGGCTATCTTCGTAGGACACTTCGCCCAAGGTTTGCTTTTGGCCGCCGCGAGCTACCTCAGCATAGGCAGCAGGAAGGTTGGTTTCGACTAGCGCGGGAAAGGCTTCGGCAATGGTTTTACCCACGATGATCTCTGTTTTAGGCATTCCCAAAAACTCATAGGCCGCTGGGTTGGTGGCGATGAGACGGAGGCGATCGCTGCTGCGGCTATCTTCCTGGTTCGCATCTTCTAGCTGCCAAATAAGGAGACCTATTTGCATATTTTGTACAGCCGCCACATATAGCTGCACATCGGCTTCGGCTTTAGCCATTTTGCTGGCCGTATCGTCAGTTACAGAATGAAAATGGGCGCTAGACTCGCTCATAAGAATTAATCAGCCGCTTTGGGCCTCAAGAAATAGACCTGACGGCTCGTATTGTATATACCTTTAGAGAGAGTCGCTATGAAAATGTGTCACTCGACTGATAGATACATGGGATACAGATATACTGCATTGTGATGTACCTAAGCCTTAACTAAGGTCGTAGATTCATAAGACACCCGCAAGAGATCGACGCTCAACATATCAATCATAAAGCCCACTCACACAGACTTATGTATAGCGACTTATGACACTCAAGATGGATGAAGAGATTAGCGTTGCTCTGGTTGAAGATCACGATTTGACTCGGATGGGTCTAAGGGCCGCTTTTAGGCAGGCGGGGTTAAGGTTTCTTGGCGAGGCGGATAATGGCCAAAAGGGGCTGGCTTTGATTCAGGAAATGACGCCGGACGTAGCCGTTGTTGACGTTGGCCTGCCTGATATTGACGGAATCGAAATGATTCAGCAGTTCAAAAAAGAGAACCCTCAGAGCAATACGCGAATTTTGATGCTGACTATGCATGACAGCGAAAAAGCGGTGCTAGCAGCCTTTGCCGCAGGCGCAGACTCTTACTGCACTAAAGAAATTGAAACTAAAGACTTAATTACGGCGATTAGAGAAACAAAGGCTGGCAACTCTTGGATTGATCCTTCGATTGCTAGCCTGGTACTGAGCCAAGTGAAGCCTAAGGTGGCGGTGGGTGAGTCTTTTAATAGTAAAACGGTAGAGATTAGAGCAGTCGATGCTGAGTATGAGCAAATTATTGAGGCATATCCGCTCACGGATCGAGAGTTGGAGATTTTGGAGTGTATTGTAGCGGGCTGTAGCAATGCCAAAATCGCAGAGCAGCTATTTGTGACGGTGGGCACGGTGAAAACGCACGTTCGCAACATTTTGAATAAGCTGGGGGCGAGCGATCGCACTCAAGCCGCCGTCAGAGCCCTACGCTCAGGGCTAATTAGCTAAGCCCAAGGCGCTTACAACACCTCAGGTATGAGGCAATCCAGTTGGGTTGCCTTTTTTCTATTTTTATCGA
The DNA here is from genome assembly GCA_049646385.1 of Phormidesmis sp. Taxonomy (GTDB): domain Bacteria; phylum Cyanobacteriota; class Cyanobacteriia; order Phormidesmidales; family Phormidesmidaceae; genus Phormidesmis. Next base: position 1,984 of record JBARVS010000172.1, read on the forward strand.
TAACAAACCCACAAAAAACACAGTTCTGTAAAATGTCTTTTTCTATTTTTTGGTCAGTTTTTAAGCAAACGATTGCCGAGTGGCAGCGAGATAAAGTTTCTAGGCTAGCAGCAGCTTTGGCCTACTACACCACCTTTTCACTCGCCCCGGTGCTGGTGATTGTGATTGCCGTTGCCAGCTTTTTGTTTGAGCAAAGCACCGTTCAAGCCCGGATTGTTGAGCAGCTTCAGAGCCTGTTAGGACAAAGCGGGGCGGATCTCGTGCAGGAGATGTTGACCAGCGCTCAAGCCAATGAGGGCGACGGCTTTTGGGCGACCGTTATTAGCGTTGGCCTGTTGATTTTGGGCGCATCGGGGCTGTTTATTCAGCTGCAAGATGCGCTCAATACGGTATGGAACGTGACGCCTAAGCCAGATGCTGGCATTTTGGGATTGATTCGCGATCGCCTCCTTTCTTTTGGCATGGTGTTGGCCATTGGCTTTTTGCTGCTAGTGTCTTTGATGCTCAGCGCGGGCCTAGCGGCGGTCAGCAGCTTTTTTGGCGACACCCTGTTTGGCTGGGCTTTAGGCTGGCAAATTCTTAACACGGTGGTGTCATTTGGCGTGATCACGCTGCTGTTTGCGCTGATTTACAAAGTGCTGCCCGATGCGGTAATTAGCTGGCGCGACGTGCGCGTAGGGGCGGTGATGACGGCGCTGCTCTTTACGCTGGGCAAATCGTTAATTGGGGTTTATTTAGGCAGCAGCAGCGTCGCGTCTGCCTACGGCGCGGCAGGATCTTTTGTGGTGCTGCTACTGTGGATTTACTACTCTGCTCAAATCCTTTTGTTTGGAGCCGAGTTCACTCAGGTGTATGCCAATCGCTTTGGCTCAGATATCAGGCCCAATGAGCACGCCGTGTTTGCCGCTGACGCGACCCCTGAGGACAGAGGCGAAGACCCTGATGAAAACGCTTCCCAGTCTCATTCATCAAAGCACCCTTCATCAAAGCACCCTTCATCAGAGCCTCATTCACCCGCGTCCCCCTCATCAGATGACTTACCCAAAACTCGTTCGGAGTACAAAGCTCAAAAAGCCGTTTTGAGACCTTCGCAGCGCCAGCGTTTGCAGAGCAAGGCCAAAAGGCCATCTAATGAGTGAGGCAAGCTAAGCTAATAAGCTCGTCATTTTCAAAGGGCGATCGCCGAATCTTAACCGCTGGCTGACATCGACAGCTTTACAGGCCACTCTCGTATACCAAAAGGAAGAAACCTTACGGCTTATAGGCATAAAGGTTATATCCAAGGTTCCATCTGACGGGAGAGGACTATAAACCAGTGAAGGCGCTTAATAATGACACCCCCCTTACTACGTAATAAACACAAGAGAAACCACTATGGGATTTTATGAGGGCCTGATGTCGGCCACAACCAACGTTCATCTGGCGAGCTTGCTAGGGCAAGTAGATGCCATTATTGTTGAAAAGCAACCCGTACAGGGCGGACAGTTTTTAATCACGATGCTCTCGGGCGTTATCTTAGCGTTTGGCTTTCAGCTACTGCTAACGAACCTTTCAATGGCGGCGGGCGTTTCCTACGTTGCCCATTCTGGTGGCTCTAGCAGTAGCAGCAACGACTCAAGCGATTCAAGCGGCTCGCCAGTTAAAACTATTGGCCTTGCTTTTGGGCTTTGGACGTTAATTACCGTTAGCTTGGCGCTGTTTTTTGCCTGCTGGCTAGCGGTGAGGCTGACCGTCTATACCGATGTATGGTCGGCTGCGATTACGGGGCTGGTGATTTGGGCGACTTATTTCACCCTGCTAGCGTGGTTTAGCTCTACGGCAGTGGGTTCTTTGGTTGGTTCGGTGGTTAAGTCGGCTAGCAGCGGCCTGCAAAGTATTGTAGGGACTGCTACGGCGGCAATGGGGGCAAAAGCTGCGGGTGACCAAGTGGTGAACACGGCAGAAGCAGTGGCAGCAGCGGTCAGACGTGAGTTTACCAGCGGGCTAGATGCCACTGGCATTCAAGATACTTTGCAAGACTATCTCTATACGCTCAAGTCTAGCGATGTGGACGTAGAGTCGGTTGAAAAAGAATTTGAGCGATTAGTCAACAGCTCTGAGATTGCTAATGTGGATCGCGATTCGATGCCGCAGGTGAACAAAGAGATGTTCGTGAAGCTGCTGAGCGATCGCACCAACCTCTCACGAGAAGAAACCGACCGCTTAGCTAACCGCTTTTACCGCATTTGGAAGAAAAATACGGGCAGCAGCGACAACCTAAGCAACATCATGGGCTTTGTTGCTGCCGCATCTGGCGGACAACTCGCCTCAAAAGGATTAAGCGATCAGCTCGGCAAATTGGTCAGTGAGCTACGCGATCAAAATAAGGGCCAGAACAGCGGCCAGAACAGCGGCCAAAGAGAGGGCCAAAGAGAGGGCCAAAGAGAGGGCCAAAACGACGGTCAAAAAGAGGGCCAAGGTGACGGCAGCGATGCCGACAGCCAGTCTGTTGGTGGCCCCATAGAGCGAGTCGCTGCTCAAGGACTCAATTCTTTGATCAGCATGGTGCTAGCCAAAGTAGACCTGCCCGATCTAGACGCTAATCGGCTGATTGGACAGATCAAATCTGCTCAGCAAGAAATCTCGGGCGGCCAGTCGGGCGCTCAGTCGGGCGCTCAGTCGGGCGGCGTCATGCAAAAGCTCAAAGACGCTATGCCTGCCGATGACAACATCATTAAAGCTGATGTAGAAGACTACTTGCGTCATGCTTATATCGGTGAGCTAAAGTCTCCTGAGCTAGAGAGCGTTTTTCAAAACGTGCTGTACGACAGCGAGGCCGACAAAACGCACATGCGCGAGCAAATCTCTGGGATTAACCGCAAGCTCTTTAGCGATGTGCTCTCGTCACGCGGCATGTTGACCCAAGATGAAATCAAGGACATTAGCACCCGCTTAGAAGTTGTTCGTCAAATGGTGCTGACGGATGTTTCTACTGCCGAAGCGATGGAAGCTGAAAAGCGCATTCATCAGCAGATGGCAACCTTCTTTAAGTATTCGCCTGCTAGCGAGCTGAGAAGTGAAATGGGCGATCGCGCCTTCAAAGCCATTATTGAAGACGAGCCCTTACAGGCTAGCTACCTGCGCGAGCGCCTCGGCTCAACCGATGCTAACTACATCCGCCAGTTTTTAACCGAGCGCAACGATGTGCCCGCCCATGAAGTTGCAGAGCACTACGCCCAGCTACTAGAGCGCACCATTGCCGACGCTGAAGGTGTAGACAAAGCCGCCAAGGTTCGCCTTCAGCAGCAGCAGCAGTCGCTAGAAGACTATCTGCGCAGCACTGGCAAAGATGAGCTAAACCCTGATGGCATCAAGCGCGATTTACAAAAGCTGCTAGATGAACCTAACGAAGGCATCCGTCGCATCAGAGGTCGCCTTTCTCAGTTTGACCGCTCTAGCTTAGTGGCTCTATTGGGTCAGCGCTCTGAATTTTCCGATCAGGATGCTAACCGGGTGGTTGATTCTGTAGAAGAGAATTGGGCAGCGGCTGTTCACGCGCCTCAGCAGCTAGCGGGCACAGCACAGGCGAAGTACGGCGAGGCGACCAATGCGATCGCCGACTACCTGCGCAGCACGGGCAAGCCAGAGCTAAGTCCTGAAGGCATTCAGCGTGATTTACAAAAGCTGATTGACAATCCTAAAGTAGGCGCTCACGCCATTCGCTTCCGCCTTTCTAAGATGGATCGCGACACGCTGGTGCAGTTGCTCAGCCAGCGCGGTGATCTCAACGAAGATGAAGTTAACAGCACGATTGACAGCCTGCTCTCTAACATTCAAAGCGTGGTGAAATCGCCTCGTCGGATGGCGCGGCGGGCGACCTCGCAGGCCAAGTCTCAGGCGAAGTCGTTTGAGCTAGCGCTAGATGATTACTTGAGAAATACCAACAAGCAAGAGCTGAATCCTGACGGCATCAAGCGTGATTTGAAGCTGTTGCTGAACGATCCTAAGCTGGGTGCTAGTAAGCTAGGCGATCGCATTAGCCAAATGGACGATTCTACGATTGTTGCTTTGCTGGCGCAGCGCTCTGATATGACTGAGCAAGAAGCCGCTGAGGTTGTGGGCCGCGTGGCTGACGTTCGCCAGCAGGTGATGGATCAAATTCACAGCGTTCAAAGCAGCATTGAGTCTGTATTTGTGAGCATCTTTGAGCGAATTCACGACTATCTAGATTCTTTGGATCGCCCAGAGCTGGACTACTACGGCATTAAAAAAGACGTGCGGACGTTGTTTGACGATCCTCAGGCGGGCTTTAGTGCTTTGCGCGATCGCCTCTCTCAGTTCGACCGTAACACTTTGGTTGCCCTAGTTAGCTCTCACGACCGCATCTCTGAGCGGGATGCCAATCGCGTGATTGATCAGGTTGAAGCGGCTAGAGACAATGCGCTGCGAAGAGCCGAAAACGTAGAGCGGCAGATAGAAGATCGTCTCAATGCGGTCAAGGCGCAAACTCAAAAGCAGATAGAAGATACTAAGGCAGCGGCAGAAGCGGCGGCTTGGTGGCTCTTCGGCACTGCTTTGGTCTCTGCTTTGGTGGCCATCATCGGCGGCGTAATTGGCGTTGTAGATGTTATTTAATGCTCGGACTTAAGGGCTCTTTTACGAGAGTCCTTAGCAAATAGCTTCAGAAATGCCCGTGTACCGGATTCATCCAGTATGCGGGCATTTGCTATGACCCCCACAATTTTATTAGAGGCTAACACCCCTGTGGTAAGCTCTCATTTATCTATTGCTGTATAGCTACAGTCATGCTCTTGTCTTATAGCAAGACGGTAGCTAGCAACGCTATGGATTACAATTCATAAATGATGGTCAGCTTCAAGCATCGCGGAAAATGCATAATCCACCGCATCCGGGTGAAGTTCTCAAAGAACTTTGTATCGAACCTCTAAATCTAACTGTAACTGAGGTTGCTGAAGCCTTAGGTGTCAGTCAAAAAAGCCTATCCGCTATCCTAAATGGGAGGGCAAGTAGTAGCCCTGAAATGGCTATTCGCTTGGGAAAAGCTTTCGACACCTCTCCAGAAAGCTGGCTCACTCAACAAATGCAGTACGACCTTTGGCAAGCAGAGCAGGCAGCTGACAGCATAGAGGTTAAGCGTTTGTCAGTTGCCTAGCCTATGCATACAAGTTGTAGTTTGCCTGCACAGGCTGTAATCGTAGGCCCAAAGTGAAAGGACGTGGTGACTCCTGCATGGCAGGCATAGCGTTGGAGGTAATGAGCTTGGGGCGATAGGAGGGGGCGATCGCCTAACAATCTGCTCGTCTTTGATCGATTAAACTATAGGCATGTCCACCAATAATTACTATGGTTGCTAACTCCGTTCTTTGGACAATTCATGACCTAGATGCCATGCCCGATGATGGCGGCTGGAAACGCTACGAGATTATCAATGGAGAACTGCTCGTGACCCGTGCGCCTCACGTCCGGCATCAGAGTGCTGCAAGTGAACTCAATATTCAGCTCGGAGTTTGGTCAAAAGCGACTGGCCTAGGACATACCATCCAAACGCCAGGGGTCGTCTTCACTGATGTTGATGCCGTTATCCCTGATCTTATATGGGCGAGCAATGAGCGCTGGGAAACGGGCATTGATGAAGCTGGACATTTTGTTGTTGCCCCAGAGCTGATGGTAGAAGTTTTATCGTCGGGTGAGAAGAATGAGCTGCGAGATAAAAAGCTGAAGCTGAAGCTGTATTCTTTGCACGGGGTGCAAGAGTATTGGGTTGTGAACTGGCGGCTGCAGGAAATTGAGGTGTATCGCCGGGAGAATGCAGCGCTGCAAAAGGTGGCTACTCTATTAGCTGCCGACAGTTTGACATCGCCGCTGCTGCCCGGTTTTGACTGCACGGTGGCTAGCTTATTTCCAGCGTAGTTTTTTTTAAGCATAGCGATGAGAGTTGGGGGCGATCGCACCATCGGCAAGCGCTACGCACCCACAAAAGTGAGCGCCGCTGCATGGGCAAGCACTACGCACCCACAAAAGTGAGCGCCGTTGCATGGGCAAGCGCTGCGCACCCACAAACGTAAATACTGTTGTATCGGCAAGCGCTGCTACCCATCTGGGGATACAACCATCACATGAGATCTCCTTAGCGCTACGCAAATCTATTAATTTCGCATCGCAAAACTCGCTAGTTATACGCAAGCAATTCAGTATCAAATAAGACATTCTAGAAGAGTTCCAACTATCTTTGGAATGCAACTACACACCTAAATGATTACTGGGGTAACTGCCTTATGGCTAGAAAAAAACGCAGCTCTCGCATCCTAGAGCGGGCACAGCGCCGACTAGACGGCATTCAATCGATTGATGCCAAGCTCGATGCGGGCGGCGGCTTCAACGCATCTGGATACGTTAAAATCATCGGTCAGCTACGCGCTGAGATTAGTGCCTATAATACGGCGCTCTCTAACGTTGACGCGCTCACTAACAAAGTGGCTGAAACCGAGAAGGTGCTGGCCGCGTATTCAGAAAGAATGTTGCTAGGCGTCGCCGCTCGCTATGGTAAAAACAGTCATGAATATGAAATGGCGGGCGGCGTGAAAAAGAGCGAACGCAAACGCCCCGCTCGCAAAGTCGCCACCGCTGTGAGCTAGCCCCCACGCTCGAACCATCTTGTCATGTTGTATGGGTATCTAGAGCGCTCAGCTTCAAGCGCTCTTTTTTTGGCTTTAGGATCAGCTCATCAGCGCATAGTCTCCGGTGAGCTTGCCTAGCTGCTGCACCAGCAGGCTCAAAAACAGGCCCACGTCGGTGACCACGCCCGTAGACTCTACCGAACCGCGATCGCTCAATTTAGTCACCACCGCCGGGTTAATGTCTACGCACACCATTTTCACGCCCGCCGGGGTCATATTCCCGACGCCGATAGAATGCAGCATGGTTGAGAGCATCAAAATCAGGTCTGCCCCTTCAATCAAGCGGGCATAGTCGCTTTGGGCCTCGATTAAGTTCATTTCGGTATCAGGCAAGGGGCCATCATCGCGAATGGAGCCCGCTAGAGAGAACGGCACGTTGTTTTTAACGCATTCGTACATGACGCCGCTGGTGAGGACGCCTTTTTCTACCGCTGCGGCAATGCTGCCATACCTGCGAATGGTGTTAATCGCCTTGAGATGATGGCGATGACCGCCCTGCACCGAGACGCCGCGCTTCATATCCATGCCCAGTGAGGTGCCCATCATCGACTGTTCAATGTCATGTACGGCGATCGCATTGCCGCCCAGCAGCGCGTGAATGTAGCCGCCCTGAATCAGCTTTTTCAAATGCTCGCTGCCGCCCGTATGAATCACCACCGGGCCAGCCGTGACCACCACTTTGCCGCCCTGATCGCGAATGCGTCGCAAGTCCCAGGCAATTTGCTCTACCACTAGCTCAACGCGGCGCTCGCTCGAAACGCCTGCGCCCATAAAGCTAAAGTCATCAGTGCTACTCTTTTTCAGCGAAGGCGCGGCCCGCAGCGTATGAATGCCTTTGCTGCCGACGACAACCTCTTCACCGATCTTCAGGTCTCGCAGCAGCTTGCAGGAAGCCACCGGGCCGTTAGCGCCTTGCGTAATCGCGATCGCCCCGTCCATTCGCTGACCCTGCACCCGATACCAATGATCGCCAATCAGCACCTCTGAAGGGTAAATAGTCGTCACATAAAAGTCATCAGGCGCGACCCCATCTTGCACAACGGCTTCTAGCTGGGCGGGCGTTGTCTCCTGCGGCAGGCTTACCGCCCCCAGGTCAATCAGCTGTCCCATGATGTCATCCATCACGGTCGTATCGGGCGCAGTTACTTTCACTTCAGCAACCGAGGTATCGTTTCGCTGCGCGCCTAAGTCAAAGCTCAGCACCTGAAAGCTGCCGCCGCCTGTAGTGATGGTGTCTAGGGTGCGGTTGACAATGCCAGAGTCGAGCAGGTGCCCTTCTAAGTGAATGGTGCGGCTTTGAATAGACGAGCTTTTAGGCGCGACCTGTTTGGGCTCAATGGTTTTAAGCGTCAGGCATTTTGCGGCCCCGCCTGCTTTTAAGAACTCTGTCAGCGGCGTTTCTTCAACCGTAAAGCCGCGATCGCCCAGCCCTTTCTTCAGCTCATCGCTGGCTTTATTCATCACTACCACGCGATCTACATTCACCGTATTGCAGGCAAAGTTAATTGCATCTAGCTCGCCCACCACGATGCGCTTATCCGCCGGCACCCGCATTTCAATCAGCCGATTGGAATAGGCATCAAACGCGGGCGGATAGTACATTAGGTAGCCATCCGTCAGCGGGCAAAAGCAGGTGTCTAAATGGTAAAAGCGGCTGTCGATCAGCCGCAAAGAGAGCACCTCTACCTCTAGCCAGTCAGCCAAATAAGGATGAGAGTCTAGCTCGGAGCGAAAGCCATAGCCTGCCCACAGCCACCCCCCGGCCCTATCAATTAAGGCATCGCCTGCGCCTTCAAACGGCAGGCTGGCGGGCAGCTTATACACGGTAAAGCCGTTGTCTGCAAACCACTTTTCAAAGTAGGGTTCTTCGCCCTGCCGCTCAGGATGTAAAAATCGGCTGAGGACAACGCGATCGCCCAGCACCAGCCCCGCATTCGCTGCAAACACCATGTCGGGCCAGCCTTTTTGAGGCTCTACCAGCTCAACGGTGGCATAGTCTTTCAGCACTTTATAAAGCTGATTCCACTGGTCTTCGGCTCGCTCTCGCGACGAGCGGTGAATGTTGCCCTCCATCCACGGGTTAATCACATAGTCCACATCGTAATGGTGAGGGGGACACATTAAAATCTTCATGGCATCGGTCATGGTTAATCCCTAGCTAAGCCTAACTACTTTGTCTTAATTGTGAGCGCTAAAAGCATCTAACGTTGGTCGCCAGCGCCAGCGCGTTGCTTTAAGCCTTTTCTAGGCTGTCATAACTCGCCTGATAAAAGAGCCCGCTGGAACTCAATCTATGCTCGAAGTTTGACATTTCAATAGCCTTTAAAGCGGCTCTAAGCGAATGTCTGTCTCCAGCCGAGTCTCAACCGATTGCCCCGGCTGCAACGTACCTGAGACAGGGGCGGCCTGTAGAGGATTGAGAGCAGCAGCGATCGCCACATGCCGATCGCTCACGGCCAGCCCTAAGGTAGGGTCGAACCCGCGCCAGCCGCCACCGGGCACATACACCTCCGCCCAGGCGTGCAAGTCATGTGAGGCATTCTCCAAGTCCCCTTCTTGATAGCCGCTGACAAACCGTGCCGCCAGCCCCACCGCCCGACAAACGGCCATAAACACTACGGTAAAGTCCCGACAGGTGCCCGACTGCTTCGCGAGCGTGACAGCAGCAGGATAAGGCAGGCCCTCTAGTCTTTGCTGATAGGCGCACTGCTGCGGAATGAGCTGAGTTAGGCGGGTTAAAAAGTAGCCCACGTTATTATCTACTGCTTGCAAAATAGTGCGGGCGAGCTGGATGACTTCAGGGGCGATCGCATCATCTATCCCCATCCCCAGGGGCATTTCAAAATAAGGCCGTAGCTGCCCCGCCAGCGAAGTCGGGTAGTCAATTGGGAACTGCATAGCCCAGGGCTCAGCCAAATAGTCAAACGGATTGTCGCGAGTGGTGACAACCTCGCTCATCGTACGAATATGCAATGATTCTAGCGGCGAGCAAAACGTTAGGCGCAGGCAGGTATTACCGCTGGCGTCTAAAAAGTAAGTTTGTTCTATCGGCTGTTCGGTAGGTTCAAAAGAGAGCGCCAAATCAAACTTTTGTAGCCACTGCATACCGTCGCTGCGAGGGCATAGCCGCAAAATGTGAGGCTTAAGCTTGACGGGCGCGCTGTAACGGTAAGCCGTCGTATGCGTAATGCGGTAGTGCATCTTAGCGACTCTGTTCCATTTTGTTGGCTTCCATTTTGTTGGTTTCCATGTTGCTAAAGCCAGCCGTCACAGTAGCCGTCGAGAGATTAGCCGCCGAGAGACTAGAAGAGGGCGGGGTAGAAGGCGATGTAGCAATAAAGTCGGTGTAGATGCGATCGCCCACCACGTTAAGATCGCCCTGAAGCTTGTCTAGAAACTCATGTAGCCCCTGCTGAAAAATCTCGTCAAACGTGACATATTCCAGCTCAGCCCGCAGCCGACCCAAAGCGCGCTCACTGGGCAGCGATTGGGCTTCGTCGGTTCTAGCAATCTTGCGCAGCGATTCTTCTGCTTTAGACAAGCAGAACTTAATCGAGCGAGGAAAGTGCGGATCAAAGATCAAAAATCTGGCCACGTTCGTGGGCGAAATGGTTTGTTCTACCTTGCGATACATCTCATAGGCACTTGCCGACTTCAGCAGAGAAATCCACTGCAAATTATCCAACGGCGAGCCCACCGCCTTAGCAGAAGGCAGCAGCAAAAAATACTTTACGTCTAAAATGCGGCTGGTTTTATCGGCCCGCTCTAACAGCCGCCCTAGCTGACCAAAGTGCCAGCTTTCATTCCAAGAGGCCGTTGCATTCATCACGCCCGTAAAGCGATGGCTAGCCATTTTCACCTCCGCGTAGAATTCATTGACTTCCTTGATATCGTCAGGCTTGTCTTTAGCGGCGGCTTCTACCATCAGGTAAAAGTCGTTAATTTGCTCCCACATTTCAGAAGAAATGGTTTCACGCACCGAGCGAGCATTTTCTCGGGCCGAGCGAACGCAGGAGCGCACAGAGTTAGGTGAGGCGCTATCAAATGTGAGAAAGTTAAGCACGTTATGGGCAGTGGCTTCGCCGTATAGCTCAGCGAAAAGTGTGCGATCGCCCGTCACCGAAATCAGCGGCTCCCACTGCTGCGTCACGCCCACCGGATTGTCCATCAGCAGGTTAAGGTTCACCTCAACAAAGCGAGCCACGTTTTCAGCCCGCTCAATGTAGCGATTGAGCCAGTAAATAGAATCAGCTACCCGACTTAGCATCAGCTTTTCTCCTTCTTTTTCTCCTATGCATTTAAAACCCAGGTGTCCTTACTGCCGCCGCCTTGAGAAGAGTTTACGACTAGCGAGCCTTCTCGCAGCGCTACCCGAGTGAGCCCGCCAGGATTTACGTAAGGGGCATTGCCTGAAGAACTGTCGGCAGGATGGTGCGATCGCCCATACAAAATAAACGGCCTAAGGTCTACATGCCGGCCCTGAAACGTCTTGTCAATCAGCGTGGGCACCCGAGAAAGGCACAGCGTTGGCTGCGCGATGTACCCCCGTGGATTCGCCTTAATCTTCTCGGCAAAAAGGGCCTGTTCTTCTTTAGAAGACTGAGTGCCAATCAACATGCCATAGCCGCCCGAGGCATCGGTTGCCTTCACCACCAAAGAATCTAAGTTTGCTAAAATGTGCGCCTGCTGCTTTTCATCCTCACAAAAGTAAGTTGGCACGTTAGGAATAATCTGTTCTTCATCCAAATAGTAGCGAATCATTTGCGGCACATAGGCATATACCAGCTTGTCGTCAGCAATGCCTGTTCCCGGTGCGTTAGCAATGGCAACTCGCCCCTGTCGGTACACGTCCATCAGCCCCGGCACGCCCAGCATAGAGTCCGCGCGAAAGGCAAAGGGGTCAATAAAGTCGTCATCAATGCGCCGATAAATCACATCAACCTGACACAGCCCGCGCGTCGTGCGCATCTTTACATAGCCGTCGTCAACCACTAAGTCGCGGCCTTCTACCAGGGTAATGCCCATTTGCTGGGCCAAAAACGAATGCTCAAAGTAGGCCGAATTAAAGGCCCCCGGCGTTAGCAGCACAACCATAGGGGCGCTAATACTCTCGGGCGCTAGCTCTAGCAGCATCTTGAGCAGCTGCCCCGGATAGTCATCTACAGCCTTAATATCTAGCGCTTCAAACAGGCTAGGAAACGAGCTTTTCATTACCCGACGGTTCTCTAGCACGTAAGAAACGCCCGACGGACAGCGCAGGTTATCTTCAAGCACAAACCAGTCGCCTTTGCGATCGCGCACCAAATCAGTCCCGGTAATATGGCACCACACGCCCTGCGGCGGCTTGAGCCCCTTGCAAGGCGGCAAAAACCCAGAAGCCGACTCCACCGTCGCCCGAGGAACCACGCCATCGGCAATAATCTTTTGCTCATTGTAGATATCATTTAAAAAGCAGTTCAGAGCCGTGATGCGCTGCTGTAAACCCTTTTCTATCCATTCCCAGGTGCTGCCAGAGATAATCCGAGGCACCACGTCAAACGGAAACACCTTTTCCGCACCTTCCTCATCGCCATACACATTAAACGTCACGCCTAGCTTAAACAAAGTATTTTGCGCGGCCTGCTGTCGCAACATCAGGCTCTCAATCGGCACCGAGTCAATCCGCTCCACCAGCAGCGCCGCATTATCACGGGGAACGCCCGAAGCGCTAAACAGCTCATCATAAAAGTCGCCCGGATCGTACCTTTCAAAAGACATGGCAATGCGCTCACGCACAGAAATAGCTAAACGGTGTCGTTCAATACATATCACTTTTTTAGGACATTGAAATGTATGAATTGAAACCGTTTACTTTCTGATATTTTGCACAATTCATGCCCTACTGTATTTGGCTGATGCTCACGAGCTTGAGGTGAATTTTTCTAATGGCGTTCGCTTGGGCGTCCCTGTCGATTTGTTAGAGATGTTGACTTTGACGGGAAAAGCGTTCGTTCTGGTGATTAAAGTAAACCCCCACTGCTGAAAAAAGCAATGGGGGCTACGTTTGAGAAATTGACTTGATTGAATCGTGACTCATTTCTATCGACTAATTGCCTAAGAAGGGTCAGTTGCTTTCAGTTTGTTTTGCTCAGTAGCAGGCTCAATGCGATCGCCCTCAGCCTGCTTGAGGCCAAACTTGCTGCCAACGCCAGCGAGCTTTTGATCTAGCCCGTTGTTGATAAAGTAGCCAGAAAGGAAGGTGCTAATAGCCGATAGCACAACCGGGCCCAGAATAAAGCCGATCAAACCGTTAACGGCAAAGCCAGGAACTAGCACAGAGGCCAGCCAGAAGCAGAAACCGTTGACGACAAGGGCAAAGGCACCCAGCGTTAGAAAGGTGACAGGCAGCGATAGCAGCTTAAGCACGGGCTTAACAGAGCCGTTGACCAAACCGAGCGATACGGCGGCAGCGAGGGCGGCAGGAAAGGTAGCGATCGCCACTCCCGGCACCGCCAGGTCAACCACAAGCAGGCTCAAAGCGGTCACGAGAGTCGTGATGAAAAATCCCAGCATAATTGATGTTCTCTTCTTTTTAAGGGTAAGTGGGGGTGAAACTAGATGAAAATGATTTGGCCAAGATTTAGCGATTAGCCAGCCGTTAGGCGCTCGTTAGCAGCCTCAACTTCATAGTGTTTGGCGATCGCCCACACAGCGTGAATGCTTCCAGGCAACCATCCCAAAATCGTCAGCGGTATATTGATAAAAAAGGCAGGGCTAATGCCGTAAGTCAAAAATACCCCTACTGGCGGCAGCGCAACGCCTAGTCCATAGCGAAAAAGTTTTTTCATGATGCTCTTTTTGTTCTCCGTTTCTTTTACTCTTTAAGCTTGCAATAACGAGCCTGCTTTGTAGAGTGTAGAAAACCCGATGAAACCGAGTGAAAACCATACTCACAAAGACTTCTTTCTTTGAAAAACTTAACCCAAAGGTTCGGTTAATACGATGCGCTCAGCCCTAATTAACTGGCGACTAAGCTTGCTCCAAACGCGCAAAGTATCGAAGCATAAGCTCATCATGCTCTCTCTATATAGCCCTCACAAATAGACAAAACAGATTTAAGCGCAGCTTCAGCTACCAGAACAATGAGCTACCGTTACAAAACCAACACACTCTGTATCATTTATCACTTAGCAGATGTTGTACCCTTAGCGTGCTGGTAACTGAACGCCCGTAGGCCAATAGCGGCGCTCATTTCTTTTTGCTCAAACCGCAGCTTTTAATGTTATGGAACCATCACTAAAAGGTAGATCCTGCTGAAAAACGGTAATGTACAATACTGTTGTAATGAAATAGAAAGCTATGCACAAAACTGTTGTTTGTTGATGGGATAATAGCTTTTGGAAAGCTTTGGGAAAATGTGTCAGAAAACACAGAACCATGTTGTGCGATCGCTAGCCGACAATGAATAGGCCGACAATGAATAGATAGTTGCTGAATCGCCCACAGCATTTTTTATAAACGCAACGCGCTGCATTTCTACCCACTCACACCGAGGACATCATCATGCTTAAAGAAGCACGTCGATACTCTATTAGCGCTATTCAAGATGAGGCGCGAGCCTTAGTAACCAAAGGATCTATTAGCAAGCAAAGCCAAATTTACTTGCTCTCTCGCTATTTTGACGATAGAGAATGGCAAGCGGTTGAGCAAGAGCTACAGAACCACGAATATTTATTGAGAGACTATGTGGTTGATTTGATTGGGCATGAGTCTTGGGAAAACGACTAGCAGACCTCAGCTGTAACAGGCGCTAATTGTTTCACTCGTAGGCGTCGCCCTTGAGAGGCGGCTTGTTGCTGTTGGCTTCTTCTACGGTGTACAGCAGCCTATAGGGATTGTCTGTTTTTTTAGAAGCCTGCCTCACTTCTATGCCAATAATCTTGCCGTCTTCGTCATAGTCTAAGATGACCCCTGGCGCTATTTGGGCTGTTTCTTCGATAATGGCTTGGTTAAACGAAACTTGTAAAACGTCTTTGGCTGGGTCGTAAAGTACTTTCATAGCGAACTTTCGCAAAAAATCTTAAAAAAATATCGGACTCAAGCGACACAGGTAAAGCGCCTTATCCATCATCTCGTTCATCACTCGTCCATCATAGAACGATAGAAACCGCAGCGGCAGACTTTATCTCGGGTTCTGTATGGTTCTGTATTAGGTCATCAGTAGATTTGTGCCGATAGCAACTTGTGATGTGGCTAAATCAGTATAAATTTAGCTAAATGTGCTGTAAGTGTCAGCAAGCAGATGGCCGCTTAGCGTAGTTATTAAAGATGATGACGTGGTAGGTGTCTGTATGATGCATACAGCCATGTCAACTGCGCCATATGACCTATATTGATCGCTATGTCTAAAATACGGCCTGCTACTGTTCGACCTATCGGTGTGTACATTCTCTCTGGACTGGCCGCTTGCGATCGCCGTCTGCTCGCAATCGACACCATTCGCGGCTATCTGGTCGAAATCAACGTTGAGACTAACAACACAACGATTCTTAACTCGCATTCGGTCGCCGACTGGATTGGCGCAACCGGACTGGCCGTTTGGCAAAACACGGTTTGGTTTACGCGAGGGGCCTCCGTTTTCAAGTGCGATCTTAACGACCTATCGTCCCTAACGCCGTTTACTAAGCTGCCCTACAGGGCGGATGGCGTAGCCGTTTGGGAATCGAGTCTGTATGTCACCTGCCAAAAGTCGGGATACATCCACGTTTATGACATTAATAGCAAGGAATGCACTCACAAAATTTATCAACCCGGCGTCGGTGTCGAAAATGTGACGGTGACTGAGGATGCGCTATGGGTGTGCGATCGCGAAGAACAAACCGTTTTTTGTTTAGATAAGGCCACTGGACAGCCCACCTTCAGCGCCCTGACGCCCTTTAGCTCACCCACAGGCATTGCTTTTTATCAGCCTCAAGGTGATGCAGCCCCTGTCTGCTATGTATCTTATGCTGACGAAGAGCCCTACATTCGCGATGACCCCAACGCCGAGAATCCGCATCAGCTGACGTTTCGCGATCGCACCTTCATTCATCCGCTCTACCTTCATCACAACCTAGCCGAACACTACACCCGCTCGAACGGCTACCTCACCGAAATTTCTTACGTCGAAGAACTGCTGCCCATAGATGATGTCCCCCAGCTCAACAACGTAGAATGGCGCATTGCTCTGCCTGCCGACACGCCTCGGCAAAAGGTTCGCAGCGTAGAAGCTGTTGGCCACCCCTTTACCGAAGAGATTCAGGACGGCCAGCGCGTGGCGGTTTTTAGATTTGACAGGCTATCCCCTCATCAGGCGGGGTTAGTCGGCTGGAAGGCCACCGTTGAAATGTACAGCATCAAATACAGCTTTAGCCCTGAGGAGGTTGAGATGACTCCACCGCTCTCAGAAGACTTTCAGCAGCGTTATTTGGTTGATGATGACGAGCTAGCGATGGATACCGACATTATTCAGCGGGCCGCGAAAGCAGCCGTTGGCACCGAAACCAATATCCTAAGGAAGGCGCTAAGGATTCGGAACTACGTGTACGACAAGCTCTCTTATGGCATTCAGCCTAAAATTGATACGCCGGATGTGGCGATCGCTCGGGGCACGGGCTCTTGCGGCGAATATGTGGGCGTTTTGCTGGCCCTTTTTCGGCTCAATGGCATCGCTTGCCGTACGATTGGCCGCTATAAGTGCCCGCCTAAGCCCGAGCTGCGCAACATTCCGTTAGAGCCTGACTATAACCATGTGTGGCTAGAGTTTTATATTCCTGGCATTGGCTGGCTGCCGATGGAGTCTAATGTGGATGACATTGTTGATAAGGGGCCGTATCCGACTCGATTTTTTATGGGGCTAGCCTGGTACCACAC
>JBARVS010000173.1:0-12084 GCA_049646385.1 Phormidesmis sp.
GCTACCGCTTGGCGCAGGGGGCGTATTGTCATCGTTAAAGTTGTTGGGGTTGGCATCACCCGATTCATCGTAGATGATTTGAGGAACGGTTGCAGGGTCGGCCAGGGTTTGACCAAAGACCTGAGCAATGTTGTAAAGGGTGCCACCTACTGTTGGCCCCGTTGTTGGCAGGCCGCTGCTGACGACGCTAAACTTGAGGCCAGTGAGCGTCGTGCCTGACGCACCGATAGTGCCATTGAAAATGAAACCAACCCGTGTAACCGTGCTCAAATTTGTTGGCTGTACAGTCGTCCAAACGACACCCGGATCGAGAGGATCATCAAGTGCGCTGGTTGTATAGACGGCTTGCCAACCTGCTGGCAGAGCAGTGCTCACAGAGGAAAGTATAGTCTTGTCTGGAATAGCATCAGAGACTAAGATGCGTTTTGCAGGTACGGCGGTAGCGCTGCCAATCTTCAGCGTAATTTCAGTTCCCTCTAAGGTAGCGGGCTGAAATAGACTGCTAGGTGACGCATTCTCTACGCGCAAGCCTAAATCGTAGGTGATCGTATCATCAGCAGGATTACTCGGGATGCCTGTATTAGTGATGCTGCCTGTTTTGAGAACAGTGGCCAGCGCCAAAGGTCGTACAGAAGAAGCAAAAATGCCGGAAGCGGTGGCTTCAGCCTCACGCTCACCGTTCTCTGGAGCGCCATCGGAAGCCGTTGGGTTAGCCAGATCAGGTGAAGGATTTACTGTGCGCAGGTCGGTTATTAGAGCGCCCGTGTCACTACCGCCGATATCTGGCTGGTTCTGAGTGGGGTCTGGGCCTTCGTCAGGGTTGTTGGTCGTATCACCTAGCCTCACGCTGACAGCGCTACCAGCGGTGGTGCCAGCGGTAGGCTTGCCTGTGACTTTAACCACAAAGCCTTCACCAGGATTGATAGTGACGGGGGCACCTTTAATAGTAGTGAGCGTTCCCCCACCGCTTGGCCCAACCCCGATAAGCGTAGTGCCGTTAGACTCATAGACTTTGACGGCATCAGTAGCATCAGGCGTAAAGTTAGTTTTGAGAAGATTGTCGATACCCGGAACGAAGACGTCTGTAGGTGCGTTACCCACGTTGGTGACATCGAATATGAAGGTTAAGCTGTCACCAGCTTCAATTGCGCCCAAGTTTCCATCTATGACAGGGCGAGCTACTGCCGTTAAACCAGCAATTTCGGCGACTTTGATAGTAACGGTATTGGAGGTAGCGGTGAAAGAATTAGCGGGGTCACCGTCCGTGTAAGTAGCTGTTGCTGTGTTGCTGATATCGGTGCCAGCAGCAGTTCCTTCTGCTAAAACGGCGCTTACCATATTAAAAACGCCAGCTACCGCTAGGGCAGCAGCAAGAAGGGGCTTGTGAGCCTTCCATCGAAATGTTTTGGGTTGTTCTATTTTTGCCATTGGTATTGATAGCTAAGTTTTTAAACAGAGTAGTTGAGCCAGATGAAGTTTTTTTAAATCACCACCAGAGACTATCGACTGTTGACATCAAGTTTAGGCATTCAAGGGTTTTCCTCGGCCTTTTAGGAGCCCTTGCTTTTAAGTGAAGATTCAACAAAAGTTGGAGTTGGCCAGAGGGCTTAAGACTGCCGATTTGTTTCCAACATGAAGTTCATTTTGAGATGAGTCCTTCTCAAGAAAAAACGACGATCTCTCGATGGGTTTATAGATCCAAAAAAGGTGCCAACTGTTAACAGTTAAGCCATATCCAGACTGTGCCCGGACTTATACTGCCCTGGTGTTGCGTTTGTGAAGTAAGCTAATTTACTGAAATAACAGCTTTGATTGTTGTTCATATGCTAATAGTGATTTTACCGAAGCCGACTAGATGCCTTGGCAAAAGAGAACTAAGGAGTGAAAGCAAACTTTCGTATACTGAGATACCGTTCTTTATTGCTGGGAATAGATAAGCTTCTTTAAACAAAAGCAGCCCCCTGATAAAAAAAGGCAGGTTTCGTCTGTTGTATTTGGCTGGCGATCGTCCACCTACTCATCAAACGCTACTGAGCTAAAGGGACACTGCCAAGGCTGGCAACGTAATAATATATCGATGGCCATTGGCTGAAGATCCTTGCACCTGCGCCGAGCCGCCGTGAATTTCAGTGAGGTGGCGGCTGAGCAGCAGGCCAAGCTCTTGCCTTGAAGCATCTACTTTTTGAGCGGTAGCCAAGGCTGCAAATACTTCTTCTGAATTACTTTGAACATCCTGTGCGGAGAATTCTGCTGGCGTAGCGTTTTCTACTATATGTTCTATAAATGGGTAAGCCGTTGCGCTAGATAGCTGCTTGGCTAGCCTAGCTTTTGAGCCATCTACCAGGTCAGCCGAAGCATCGCGCGCTCCCCAGGCGATCACCGCTTGAGGCAGATCTTCGCCCAGCCAAGGGTTAGAGACCCAAAGCGCAAGGCTAATGCTGGCCGCGTCTTTGCGAGAAACATGCAGGCGGATAGTGCTGCCTGCTGTAGACATTTTGATGATGCTAAAAATTAGATGATAAATGAGCTGCTTGACGACGCGCTTGTCAAGATTCCAAATGCGTGAGCCCGGTTCTATCGTGAGCTTGATTTGTAGATCTTGCTGCTGTGCGAGGTTGCTAAGAGAAGCGATCGCCTGCTGTGCAATCATCTCAATATCTACGGTTGCAATGGCTAGCTGATAGTCTCCCTCTTCAAGATCGCCCACCTCAATAATCTCATCTACCATCGTGAGCAGCTGTTGAGAGCTGCCGAGCACAATCTTGGCATATTCCTGTTGCTTTTGACTTAGGGGGCCGTAGATTTCGCGGCTTAGCATGTTGGCCATGCCTGTAACAGACATGAGCGGATTGCGCAAATCTTGAGTGAGCTGAACAATCAAATCAAAGCGAACCTGATTGATCTTAGATAGCAGAGAATCTTCACTAGAAATATCTTGAACTTCGTGCTGTAGCGGATGGGTTCCCTGTTGCAGCTTTGCGTGCATGTGCTGCTTTTCAAATTCGCTCATACACCAGCGAGCAGTGAGTTCTAAAGAGATAATTTCCTGCTGCGTAAAACTATGGGGAAGTAAATCCATCACAGCTAGCGTACCAATACAGCAGCCTTCTGTTGTAAAAAGCGGAACCCCTAAGTATGACTGAATGCCGTATTGATGAACTAAAAAACTGCGAGAGAACGCTAAGTGAGCCGTCGCATTTTCTACGGCGAAGGTTTTGCCGCTGTCAATGACATGGATGCAAAAGGATTCATCGCGAGGAATGCTACGAGTAGCGGCTAGTTGATTCATCAACCCCAAGCTAGAGAGCCCTACCACAGATTTTAGGTATTGCATTTTGGCGTCAACTACGCTGAGCATACAGATGGGCATAGCGAGCAGCTGAGACACTGTTTGAGTTGCTTCGTCGAAAATAGAAACAGATTGCGTGCTGCCCGCAATGTCTCCTTTCGAGCCGAGCGAACCTAGCAAGTTGAAATCTGTAAGGGCTTGTATGCGACGCTGATCTCGCTGCGCAGGAGACAAGCCTTCTATGAGGCAAGCAGGCCGGGTGTATAGGGAATGATCGTCGGCCAATTTGGAATCTGTCGCCTTAGAAGTCGCGTAAGTCATGCGCTGCGCATTGTTAAAGATAATGAGTTGAACCCAGAATGCCCTAGCGCTTGAGGACGTAAACCCGTAGCCTTACAGAATCCGTAGTAGAAGATTTATGGTGAACAAGCCATTCAACTACCTTTTTACCGCCTTTTTACTGAGGTGACAGGTGCTTGTCCTGTCACTGGCGATCGCCTTGCGAGTAAAAACATAGAGTAGACTGATGGGGCTTAATATATAGATATATCACCGCTAAACTATGCAACCTGCTATTCCGATAGGAACTGTGCTTCAAAACCACTACCACGTTGTCCGATTGCTAGGCCAAGGTGGATTTGGGCGAACCTATTTAGCAGAAGATCAGGGCCGATTCAATGAGCGCTGTGCCATTAAAGAATTTGTGCCGATTCAGGGAGAAGATAAATTCTCAGATAAGGCAACTCAGCTATTTCAGCGGGAAGCGTCTGTACTCTATCAAATTGAGCATCCGCAGATTCCGAAGTTTCGGGCGACGTTTGAAGAAGAAGAGCGCTTGTTTTTAGTGCAGGACTATGTGGAAGGGCCGACCTATCACGAGGTGCTGCGACAGCGACAGCAGCAGGGTAGAGCATTTACTGAAACTGAGGTTAGGCAGTTTTTACAGCAAATTCTGCCAGTGCTAGCGCACATTCACGCTAAAGGAATTATTCATCGGGATGTGAGCCCGGACAATATTATTTTGCGGCAGCAGGATAACTTGCCAGTGCTGATTGATTTTGGCGTGGTAAAAGAGGTGGTGACGCGGATGCAGCTAGATGGCGTCGTCAGCCATGCGACGACCGTGGGTAAGGCGGGCTATGCACCCGCTGAGCAAATGCAAACCGGGCGGGCGTATCCTAGCAGCGATCTTTATGCCCTGGCGGTGACGGCAATTGTGCTGCTGACGGGCAAAGAGCCGCAGATGCTGTTTGACGATGTCAGCGCCGCTTGGACGTGGCAGCAGTGGGTGTCGGTCGAGGCGCAGCTAGCGGCTGTGCTGAATAAGGCGCTGAGCTTTAGACCGGGCGATCGCTTCCAATCTGTCAGCGAAATGGCGCAGGCGCTACGCTCAACCAACCGGGGAGCTAGTAACTTGGCCAGTGGAATAGCCGATGCCTCTAGGGTGCGATCGCCTCAATCACCTCAGCCGCCCCCAGTTTCTCAAATGAAAACCGTAGCTGTTGGGCGAGCGGCCCCAAGCACCTATACGGTTGGCCAAAATAATCCAACCCTGAACAGACCCACCACGGTTCGTCAGCCGGGAGGCCGCACTGCCGCCGCGCCAGGGACTCACATGGTGGTGCCTCCAGAGCGTGAGCGCTCAGCTTCGATGCTAGAAAATCCGCTGGCGGTGGGCGGACTAGCGATTGGGCTGGCAGCGATCGCAGGCTTTGGCGGCTGGGCCGTTGTCAAGGGCTTAGACAATGCTGTAACGCCTACCCCGACCATTACATCTTTACCGCCTTTAGGTAGTGAAACGACACCTACACCTACGCCCACCCCGACTCAGGTTAATCCAAAGCCAGCAGAATATGAGCAGCCGCCATTGGGCCTAGTTCCTGGTGAAACCAAAATAGTAGAAGGCAACATGCGCCAGGGCGATAAGGTTAACTATCCTTTTGTTGCTGAAGCTGGTCAGCTCCTCAACGTAGAACAAACTGGAGATGACGTTAGGCTAAGCGTATTAGGGCCGAACGGCGAGCCTATCAATCGTCGGGCAGATGGTGTGTTTGCCTGGTCGGGCGAACTGGCCGAGTCGGGTGAGTACCGCGTCCAGCTTAGCCCGGTGCGAGGCGTAAAAATCGGTGACTATCGCGGCGACTATCGTCTATCGGTGACCCTAAGCGATCCAGCGCCCGTAGAGCCAGATATTCCTGAACCAACCGCGCCACCCATTAGGCCGGGTGTGCCCGATCCAACCGCGCCGCCCGTGCAGCCGCAGGTGCAGTCACAGCGGGTATCTTTTCCTAGCGGCGCAGAGGGCATAGCCGTGGCCAATGAAGTGGGGCCAGGTCGGATACGTCGATACGTGGTGAATGCTAAAGAAGGTCAAATACTGTCAGTGCAGGTAACCGATTCTTCGGGCGGACGGGTTGATTTTGATGTGCTGATGCCGGGAGGAGAGATGATTGCAGATGCGAGTGGAATCGTTTGGTGGGAAGGACTGCTGCCAGTGGGCGGTGACTATGCAATTGACGTGCAGGCTGACCAGTCTTCGGAGTTTACGCTGCAGATTAAGGCGTCTGCTCAGCTGCCCTCTCAATAAAGTCCAGTATTTTGAGCGATACTCATTCGGCCATGTCTGCATCAATCTGCATCAATCTGCATCAACTTGTAGAGCAAACGTGGAACAACCATCAAACAAATTAGCTGAGGGAGCGTAGGTAGAGTTGGCGGCGTTGTTAGTGACCGGAACCAATACGGATAGTGGAAAAACGGTGCTGATGGCGGCGCTGATTGCTTACTGGCAGCGCTACTGCTGGGCTTACAGGCTAGGCGTGTTTAAGCCAGTGCAGTCGGGGGTAGGTGATCGAGAGTTTTACTGCCGGACGTTTGAGCTAGATCAAACCCCTGAGCAGATCAATCCGCTGTGGTATAAGGCGGCGATCGCACCGCCCTTAGCTGCTGCGCTAGAAGGCAAGCGAGTCGATTTGGCCCTGGCCTGGAAGGTATTTTCTGAGCTAGAGGCGCAGCGAGACTGGGTGCTAGTAGAAGGCGCTGGTGGCTTAGGCTCACCCGTAAGCGACGAGCTGACCGTCGCTGATATTGCCAGCCAGTGGCGACTGCCGGCGGTGCTGGTGGTGCCAATTCAGCTAGGGGCGATCGCCTCAACGGTCGCTAACGTGGCGCTAGCCAAGCAAAAAAACGTAAATTTACTCGGCATCGTCCTGAACTGCACGCAGCCCTGCACTCAAAAACAAATAGAGAGCTGGGCACCTACTGAGATGATTGAATCTTTGACGGGAATGCCGATATTGGGCATTTTGCCCTATTTGAAGCAGCTCAAAGATATCGAAACGCTTGCAGAGGTAGGGGCTCAGCTGAGTTTGGAGCAGATTATGCCGAGGTCTTTTTGGGCTTAGAGCTTTTTGGCTTAGAACTTTTTGGGCTGGGCAGGAGAGAAGAAGAAATGCTGGCTTTGATGAAATCTGGCAGAATGAAAGCATCGTTAGAGAGTATTTATGCTGACGCTTTCTCGGCCTTTGACCACTCATTTTTCAGCTCTGCGACCTGAGATTCAAGCTTTGCAAGCCCAGTTGGTAGAGTGGCGGCGGCAGCTACACCAGCGGCCTGAATTGGGATTTCAAGAAGAGATTACGGCGAAGTTTATTGGCGATCGCCTCGCCCAATGGGGCATCGCTTACGAAAGCAATATTGCTAAAACTGGCATCGTCGCTACGATCTCAAGTAGAGCAAAAGGCGATTCATGCTCTCCTGTTCTGGCGATTCGCGCTGATATGGATGCCCTGCCCGTACAGGAACTCAACGAGGTATCCTATCGGTCGGTTCATGCGGGGAAAATGCACGCCTGCGGCCATGATGGACATGTGGCGATCGCCCTCGGCACCGCCAAATATTTACACGAACACCGCGACCAGTTTGCAGGCACCGTGAAAATCATCTTTCAGCCTGCTGA
This sequence comes from Phormidesmis sp., assembly GCA_049646385.1. Taxonomy (GTDB): domain Bacteria; phylum Cyanobacteriota; class Cyanobacteriia; order Phormidesmidales; family Phormidesmidaceae; genus Phormidesmis. The sequence goes on from JBARVS010000173.1 coordinate 7,248, forward strand.
AGAAGGGCCAGGGGGCGCGCAGCCGATGATTGACGCAGGGATTTTGACTGACCCTCAGGTTGATGCTTTAGTCGGTCTGCATCTTTGGAACAATTTGCCCTTAGGAACGCTGGGCGTACGAAGCGGGCCGATGATGGCCGCGACCGAGTTCTTTACCTGCAAAATTCAAGGCAAGGGCGGCCATGGCGCAATTCCCCAGCAAACCGTTGATGCGGTGGTCGTTGGCGCGCAGGTAGTGAGCGCTCTGCAAACGATTGTCTCGCGCAATATTGACCCGCTGAAGTCGGCAGTGGTGACGGTAGGCGAATTTAGAGCAGGCACGGCGGTGAATGTGATTGCCGATAGCGCCTACTTAAGCGGCACGGTGCGATATTTTGAGCCCAGCTATGGCGAGCTGATTCCCGCTAGGCTAGAGCAGGTGATTGCAGGCGTATGTGCAGCTCACGGGGCGAGCTATGAGCTGGACTATCAAAAGCTGTATCCGCCAGTGGTCAATGATGAGGCGATCGCCCAACTGGTGCGATCAGTGGCGCTCTCTGTGGCCGAAACGCCCTTAGGTGTAGTGCCCGAATGCCAGACGATGGGCGGTGAAGACGTGTCTTTCTTTTTGCAGGCGGTACCGGGCTGCTATTTCTTTTTAGGCTCAGCCAACGGCGAAAAAGGATTGGACTATCCGCACCATCATCCCCGCTTTGACTTTGATGAAACGGCGCTAGGGGTAGGGGTAGAAATGTTTGTGCGAGTGGTCGAAAAGTTTTGTGCGGTTGGCTCGTGATAGGTTTATTCGAGTAATGCTTCATAGGGTTCGCTAGATTTATGAGTGCTTCTGATGCGGCCAATAATGCAGCCAATAATGCAGCTAGTGATGCAGCCTACGATTTGCCATTAGAGGCAGATATGCGTACGGCGGTGCTGACGGCAGTGGTCGATAAGCTAGATGAATATGCTTTTCCTGAGGTGGCCAAAAAGATTCAGCAGGAAGTGAGCGATCGCCTCTCAGCACAAGGCTATCAAGACATCAACAGCGGCGCTCAGCTAGCCGAAACCCTCACCGCCCAGCTCCAAACGCTCAGCAGCGATCCGCATTTGAAAGTGTATTTTAGCCCAGCGGTGCTGCCCCATCTCACGCCTCAGCAAGAGGTGCCGCCTGAAGAACTCGCCTATCAGCGCCGCCTGAGCGAGCTGCGAAATTTTGACTTTAACCGGGTAGAAAGGCTGCGCGGCAACGTTGGCTACCTGGAGCTGTTTAGCTTTGAGCCGCCCGAGTTTGCAGGCGATGCCGCCGCCGCCACCCTGCAGTTTTTAGCCCATACCAGCGCCCTCATTATTGACCTGCGCCATAATCGCGGCGGCTCAGCCAGCATGGTTGCCCTGCTCACCAGCTATTTACTACCTGCCTACCCAGCGGTGCATTTAACCGATTTATACTGGCCCAAAGAACACCGCACCCAGCAGTCTTGGACGCTGCCTTACGTGAGCGGAAAGCGCTACTTAAACAAGCCCGTGTATGTGCTTATTGGCCCAGAGACCTTTTCTGCAGCCGAAGAGTTTGCCTACAGCTTAAAGCACCTCAAGCGAGCTGTGATAGTTGGCGAAACCACGGCGGGTGGGGCTAATCCTGGTGCGGGCTTTCGGCTGCACGACCACTTTTGGATGTTTATCCCAACCGGGCAGGCCATCAGCCAAACAACTGGCGAAAACTGGGAAGGCAGCGGCGTCCTGCCCGATTTTAAAGTGCCAACGGAGCTGGCCTTAAAAACGGCTCAGCTTTTAGCCATCAGAAAGCTCATGCGAGACGAAGACGAAGGGACATCGCCTGAGCCTTCTAAACCCATGGAGAAAAGTCTGCGGCGAGAGCTAGAAGACTCGCTGACGCTCATAGAGTCTGATTTGGATCGGATGCAGCAGGATTTAGTTAGCAACCTGGGTAAAATTCGCTAGACATTTGCAACTGAACTTTTACGCGAGCCGTTAGGGGTAACCATGATTGCTCAGCAAAAAGTAGTTAAAAAACTTTATGAATGAGATGACGTTCATCTGAATACTGAGTAAAGACGGTTCCAAATGTTAGTTTTGGTGAGTCTTTTGATACAGCATTGCTTTGAGGCAGGTTTCATGTTTTCACTTTTAAGCGCTCAACCGTCTGCGGATTCTGTGGGCGTAGGTTTTTCTGCGATAATCCGCAGCAGTAGCGTTGTTGCGGCTTTAGCTTTGAGCGTTGCTGGAGGTGCGATCGCGCAGCCAATGCCAGAACTTACCGACAAAATAATAGAACCCTCGTTAAGTTCTGGTGTAGCCACTCATGCGAGCAATCAGCTCATTAGCCAAACCCAAGAGGTTGTAACAGGTAGCGTGGTCAATCCGCCAGCGCTGCCAGCACCTGCACCTCAGCCATTTTCTCCTGACATAGCGGGCATTGTGGATCTTTCTAGGGGAGCCAACGCAATTGAAAGCTTGGGTCAACTGCGGCCTCGTGATGTAGAAGGGCTATCGGCTGATAATGTAGACTGGCTAAAATCCGTTATTTTGCCGCTGTATACCTCTCCCGGCGGTGAGCACTGGGGCTGGATTTACAAGGGTTGGCTCATTCCGAAAGGGCAGCCCTATTTGGCCATCGGTCGAGACGCGGGCTTTGCAATGGTCAAAGCCTACAAAAATTTGTACACGTTTCCAGTGCTAGAAGCGCGCGACGACGGCTGGTTTCGAGTGCAGTACACGCAGGGCGGCAGCGCCTGGGCGCATTCCTCACAGCTGGCGCTCGGTGATATGCCGCTGGTAGTAGAAGGTTGGGAAGCACTGTTACAGGCTCAAGACTCGGTTTACTTTTTGCAGACAGATGAGGCGCAGGCATTGCGATCGCAGCCCGAAACCACCGCCAATATGCTTAGCCTAATCCCCGCTAACAGCCTGATCAAACCTTTAGCTTTCCAAGGCGACTGGATGCAGGTACGCATCACTCGGCCCGCCACCCCCTGTAGGGCGCTAACCGGGGCAACCGTCACAGAAGGCTGGATGCGCTGGCGCAATGCAGAGCATAAGTCTTTGGTTTGGTATCGACCTAACACAAGCTGTAGTGCTGCTGGCTAGGCTCTAAAAACGCCCGAAATGAAAGCCCAAGAGCAAATTATAGAAGAACCTGCTAAAGCGCGGCAGCAGGGTTAAATCGAGATCAGCTTATTTTGAAAGAAGCTTTTGCCGTACAATCACTTAAGCGAAAAGCGTTGACTAGGTGGTTGCAATTAGCGGTTGCAAGTGCTAAACAATTGAACGGCCTTTACGCTTTTCAAAAAGTTTTTAGTTTTCAGAGCGCTCTAGACTCGCTTTGAAAATTTTCGCAGAAAAAAGTTTCATATCAGGCACCTCTTCTCATGTCGATTGGTTATGTCGCACTCGTCCTCCACGCCCATCTACCCTTTGTTCGCCATCCAGAAAGCGACTTTGTACTAGAGGAAGAGTGGCTATTTGAGGCTATTACCGAAACCTATGTTCCCCTGCTAACAATGTTTGAGGGACTCAAGCGGGACGGCATTGACTTCAAGATGACCATGAGTATGACGCCGCCGCTCGTTGCTATGCTGCGAGATCCGCTGCTGCAAGAGCGCTACGATGCGCATCTCACCCAGCTAGAAGAGCTGCTAGAGATGGAGATAGAGCGTAACGCTCAAAACGGTCACCTCAAGTATTTAGCTGAGTATTATGCGGGCGAATTTGCCCATGTGCGCAAAGTATGGGAGCACTACGGTGGCGACCTCACCAAAGGCTTTCGGAAGTTTTTAGAGAGCGGTAATCTCGACATTATGACCTGTGGGGCTACCCATGGCTACTTGCCGCTGATGAAAATGTACCCCGAAGCGGTATGGGCGCAGATAGAAGTGGCCTGCCAGAGCCATGAGGATGTTTTTGGGCGTAGGCCAACTGGCATTTGGTTACCTGAGTGTGCCTACTACGAAGGGCTAGAGCGAATGCTGGCCGATGCTGGACTGCGCTATTTCCTCACAGATGGGCACGGCATTTTGTATGCCCGTCCGCGTCCGCGCTATGGCGCATATTCGCCTATTTACACCGAGGCAGGGGTGGCGGCTTTTGGTCGCGATCAGGAGTCTTCTCAGCAGGTTTGGTCTTCTAAAGTGGGGTATCCAGGGGCTTCGGAGTACCGGGAGTTTTACCGTGACTTGGGCTGGGATGCTGACTATGAATATATCAAGCCCTATGTTATGCCAAACGGTCAGCGCAAGAATGTCGGCATTAAGTATCACAAGATTACGGGTAAAGGATTAGGGCTCTCGGACAAGGCTTGGTATGACCCCTACTGGGCGCGGGAAAAGGCCGCAGAGCACGCCAGCAACTTTATGTTCAACCGAGAGCAGCAGTTGGGCAATTTGCATAACATGATGCAGCGCAAGCCGATTGTGGTTTCGCCGTATGATGCAGAGCTGTATGGCCATTGGTGGTATGAAGGGCCGTGGTTTTTAGACTATTTTTTCCGTAAGAGCTGGCATGACCAGGGCACTTATGAGATGACTCATTTGGCTGACTACTTGCGCGGCAATCCAACGCAGCAGGTGGCGCGGCCTTCTCAGTCAAGCTGGGGCTATAAGGGATTTCATGAGTACTGGCTCAATGAAACGAACGCTTGGATTTATCCTCATTTGCACAAGGCGGCAGAGCGAATGATTGAGCTGGCCAAGCGCGAACCCGCAGATGAGCTGGAGTGGCGATCGCTCAACCAAGCAGCCCGCGAGCTTTTGCTAGCTCAATCTTCAGACTGGGCGTTTATTATGCGTACTGGCACAATGGTGCCCTATGCGGTTAGAAGAACTCGCTCTCACCTAATGCG
>JBARVS010000174.1:0-10678 GCA_049646385.1 Phormidesmis sp.
GCTGTTAGCGATCGCACACTTGTAGAAGCACTGTGTAACGAACTTGATATTGGAGAAGCTGAGGCGATCGCCCTGGCAGTTGAGGTTCAGGCTGACCAAGTTTTGATTGATGAGCGTCGGGGGCGAATGGTAGCAGCTAGACTGAACCTCCAGTACACGGGTATTTTAGGAATCTTGGTCGAAGCGAAAAGTCGAGGCTTGGTTGTTGAGGTAAAGCCTTTGTTAGATGACTTGATCAACGAGGCTGGATTTTGGATTGCAGAACCTTTGTACACCAGTGTTCTGAAAATTGTTAATGAAATTGAACCATTCTGATTTCGGGACTTACAGACAAGCGCCGGGGATCGATTATCAAATGCAGGAGAAGCCGCGTAACGCTTCACCTTATCGCTGGTGTCAACTATTGGTCTAGAGAAGACCGTAGGCGATCGCCTCATCACTCTCCAGCGGCCCCACATCGCACAGCCGAAACGCATCTCTCAGGGTTTTCGCCCGCCCATCCGGTAAATCAATCATACCTGCCGCCATCCAACCCGACTCAACGACCTATTCACAAACCAATATACTGCCTGCCATGCAGTACGCATTGAGATCTGATACGTTGGCTAAAACTTGTCGGGCACGAACTTTTGCATATCCATGGGGGGACGCTCGTAGTCGATGTTCTTTTGTCGCTTGGGTAGCTTTAGCGGCGGTGGGGTCAGGTCTTTATATTCTATTTGGCCCAGCAGGTGACTAATGCAGTTGAGCCTTGCGCTTTTTTTGTCGTCGGCTTCAACTACGTTCCAGGGCGATCGCGTCGTATCAGTCGCTGCAAACATATCGTCTTTGGCTTTGGAATATTCTACCCATTTAGCTCTCGCTTCCAAGTCCATCGGGCTCAGCTTCCATCGCTTCGCCGGATCTTCTTGCCGAGCCTGAAAGCGCCTTTCTTGCTCATCGTCACTCACCGAAAACCAGTATTTTATTAGGATAATACCAGCACGTTGCAGCAAATGCTCAAACTCTGGGCAAGAGCGTAAAAACTCAACGTACTCCTGATGCGTACAAAACCCCATCACATGCTCTACGCCGGCCCGGTTATACCAGCTTCGGTCAAACAGAGCGATTTCACCCGCAGAAGGCAGCTCGGCCACGTAGCGCTGAAAGTACCACTGGCCTTTTTCTTTTTCGGTAGGCGTACCGAGCGCAACCACTTTACAAATTCTAGGATTCAAACATCCAGAAATGCGCTTAATCGCTCCGCCCTTGCCAGCAGCATCTCTGCCTTCAAATAGAACAACTACTTTTAAGCCTTTGTCTTTCACCCAATATTGAAGCTTCACCAACTCATGCTGCAGTCGATCTAGCTCTTTTTTATAGACCTTTTTACTGAGCTTCTTATGCTTTTTGGACTTACTCTTTTCAGCTTTCTCTTTTGCAGGTTTGCTTTTCAGCTTGTCGGCTTTAGCTTTACTTTTGTTCGTTTTGGCATCGGTTTTGTCTGCTAACGCCTTATCTTTTAGATCTGTTCCGTTAAGGTCTGCGGCTGTGTCTGTAGCTGGTTTCTTCTTTGCCATGGGTCTTCTAGTAGGGGTGAGAATTTAGCCGTTAGTCGAAAGAGATCGGCTAAGAAGGGGCTTAACTATTCAAGGCTATAGGGATACTTTGGAATCTGTCTAAAATGTTACAGGCTTTTAATGATTTCATCATGGATCCTCGACCTGTCTTTGATTTTGGCCTTTAGAGACTATGGCCTTTATGATTGAAGGGTGCGTTTTATTAGGTGAGGCGATCGCTAATGCCTTTGGTCAAGCAAGTGGTCAAGCAGGTTGGGATTTTGGGAACGGGCCTAATGGGTGCGCCGATGGCGTTGCAGCTACAGCGCTCGGGCTTTGAGGTGATGGCTTGGAACCGCTCGGCTAACAAGCTCATGCCGTTGCAGCCCAGCGGCGTCAAGGCAGCAGCAACCGCAATGGCGGTAGTCAACGCCTGTGACGTTACCATCACAATGCTCAGCGATGCCGCCGCGATTGAATCAACTGTGCTATCGCTGCCTGAGCTTTTAAAGGGCCGGACTATCCTGCAAATGGGGACAATTGCGCCGGACGAAAGCCGTGCGCTCAACGAAAAGATATCAGCAGCGGGCGGATCATATTTAGAATCGCCTGTGCTAGGCAGCATTCCGCAGGTGAAGGCGGGCGAGCTGCTTTTGATGGTGGGTGCAACGCCTGAGCAATATGAGCAATGGCTGCCAGTGCTGAAGTGCTTTGGCCCAAATCCTCAGCTCATGGGGCCAGTGGGCACAGCGGCAGCGACTAAGCTCGCGATGAATCAGCTCATCGGCACGCTGACGGCGGCGTTTTCAATGAGCTTAGGATTAGCGCAGCAAGAAGGGTTAGATCTTGATAAGTTTATGCAGATTGTGCGGGAGAGTGCGCTGTACGCGCCCACGTTTGATAAAAAGCTGGATCGGATGTGCGATCGCAATTTCTCAAATCCCAATTTCCCCACCAAGCACCTGCTCAAGGATATGAATTTGTTTGTTCAAGCCGCGCAAAGTAAGGGAATTGAGACGGCGGTGGCAGAAGGGGTGAGTGAGGTTGTGGGTAAGGCGATCGCGCAAGGACTCGCCGACGAAGACTATTCGGCTATTTATAGTGCCATAAACCCAGAGACTTAAGTAATCTCAATAGCTGTAAAAGATAGCTCAACACTTTTTCTTTACTTCGCAGTGCCTCTCAAGGGGCGAATACACCAGTCAAAGAGCGTGATGTTTTCAGACTGCCCCGCAACAGGAATCTTATAAACAACTACAAAAGGGTCTGTAATGGCTAGCTCTGCGCCCTTCTCATTCATTAAAGTAAGGTAGGCTTCCTCCCACTTTTCAGCAATGTGCTTTGAAAGATTGTTTGTGCCCAGCTCTGTCGTCGCTCCGCAAGCGATGAATGCCTTTTGGTCGTAAAAGAACTTACCAAACAGTCCGTAGTCATAGCCATCGTCAATTTTGCTTTCGTCCATCAGCCAGGTAACGCTTCTATCATTCCAGCCGTCAGGAAAGGGCTGCTGCAAAGGCTGTCGTGCCAAAAAGTACGCCCACCGCAGCTTATTAATTACTGTTCTTTCTGCACCATTATCTTCTCTGCTGATGTAAAAAAAAGGATGCACGGGCAAAGCAGTATTATCCAAAACATCGGAGTTGGTATACTCGTTAACAATCGCATTAGAGTATAGGCCGATTAAAATATAGGTTTCAGGATACTCTTGGCGGATGATGTTCATCACATTAGTATTCACTGTGCTGCTAGATCTCTCTAAAATTCGTTCGTCCCAGTCCATCTGAGGAATCTGCAAGCCAATTTTAGAAAAAGCCGAGGTGAGATAGGAAAGCGCCTGAACATCGACCTCCATCGCTACGTTATATTCTCTGCGCGAAAGGTCTCTTAAGGTAAATTTCTTGGCTTCTATTCCGCTAGAAAGATCGGTAACAGACTTATTAGGGAGATCCTCCTGATGAGTCTTTTGAGTGTTGAATTCTGGCAGTACGACTAAGGCCGTGCAGTCGGACGTGTGGCTACAGCTAAAGAGTCGACTAAAGCGGCGCTTGTTAATCAAAAGTTCTATTTTGGTAGCGACCTGAAAGATATATTCAGCGAAGGCCGCAGCCGTCATAGAAGACAAAATGCCAACAACTGCAATGCCTAGTAGCCCCTTGATTAAGTTAGGAATGAGGGCAATGGCCAAAAGCACGGTTGAGACCCAAAACACTGACAGCATAAACTTTTCACGAACGCTGTCGGGCGATAGCACTTCTCGAATAAACTCAAGCCTGCCGAGCAAAATAACCCATTGATTCCTCATCTAAAGCTTGCACCTATGAACGTCCTAAGTTTCCACAGGTTGCCTACCCTGTTTGCAGGCATGGAAACGCTACTAAAAGCATAGGCCATTCGCGGCGCAGCACAAGCTAGAGGCAGTCGATTAACCGCTTTGAATCCGTCTTTTAAAAGAGCAAGGGCTGGCTCTGCCAATGCTATTAGGCTGTTAGAGCAGGTTCTTTGTGTGCTGTGATTGCCTGAGATGTTGCAACGGCGTCTTGGGCGTTACCGAAGCGGCGATCGCGCCCTTGAAAAACCTGCAACGCCCGATGAAACTCACCTCGGTCAAAATCAGGCCAAAAGGCGTTAGTAAAATACATTTCGGTATAGGCGAGCTGCCATAGCAAAAAGTTGCTAAGCCGCTGCTCGCCGCTGGTGCGAATCAGCAAATCGGGGTCGCTGCCTGCGGTGTATAGGTGCTGGCTAATCAGTTCTTCGCTGATCTCGCTTGAGGTAATGTCACCGCTTTCTACCTTTTGGGCGACCTGCTGGCAAGCCTGAACAATCTCGCTGCGGCTACCGTAGTTAATCGCGACGTTAAAATCAATGCTGGTGTTGTTGGCAGTCGCTGCCATGGCGCGATCAATCTCTTTTTGCAAAGCTAGAGATAAGCCCGAAAGGTCACCAATGAAGCGAATCCGAACCCCTTCTTGATGCATTTCTTTCAGCTCTTTGCGCAGCATTTTTTCAAAGAGCACCATTAAAAAATTCACTTCAACCGTAGGACGGCTCCAGTTTTCGGTAGAGAAAGCATAGGCTGTCAAAGCACCGACGCCCCAGTCTTTGCAGCAGCGCAGGAGATCTTTAAGGGCTTTGGCACCCTGGCGGTGTCCGGCAACGCGAGGAAGCCCTCTTTGATTAGCCCAGCGACCGTTACCATCCATAATAACGGCTACATGATTGGGAAGATATTGAGGATTAAGATCGGTGGGTAGAACAGAATATAGGCTCATGAATCGTCAAGGTAGTGAGGTGAAAGTGAGTTTTGTAAAAGATCGGCTGTTTCTTCGGCTGTTTCTTCGGCTGTTTCTAAAGAGAAGTGTTTTCGGCTGTCTATCTATCTGTTAAGCGTCTGTCTACTGTCCGTTTTTCTGCTGTCATAATGCCCGCAGCGTTTTGCGAATAAGCGGGTAGTTTTACGGCAATAGCTGAGGCGCTATAGCACTAAAGGCAGCGCAACCGGGTAGATTAGGCGGCTTGGATAAGCAGCGCCCCGCCTACCAAAATTAGCGGCTAGGCTGGGGCTTGTCAGTCGGAAAAAGTCTGAAGGAAAGTCGGTTAACCCAATTTGGCTGCGTCGGATGATGGCGCTGGGCCGCTGAAGCAGATGTAAAGAGCTGGTGAACTCCTCTATAAACTGTTCACTAGGTTCGGAACATTGACCGAGTAGCTGGTAGTCTGCTGTTGAAGAGGTGTGATACGTAAACGCATGAGGATAGAGGCCGCAATTGAATATGCTGACTGGCTGCTGTATGAGCGCACAGGGCGGCATTTGAGCGATTTGCAAAGCCATATTATTCAGCAGAGCTGGCAGGGCCAGACCTATTCGCAGGTGGCGACAGCAGCAGGCTACAGCGAAGGTCATATTAAGGATGTGGCGGCTCAGCTATGGAAGATGCTTTCAGAAGCGCTAGGCGAGCGAATTACGAAGGGAAATTTAAGATCTCGCCTTTTAAACCGTCTTAAACGCACCGTAAAAAGTGCTACGCCTACCAGCCTGCATCCGTTTATGACGAGTTCGGCGGCGCTAGTATCAGCCGCTATTGCTATAGATAGCTCGACAGCGCGTGAGTCGTCTGTTCAGCAGCTTGAGCCGTTGGCCCAGGATGCTGGCTTTTTGGGGCGATCGCAAGCCCTACAAAAGCTACACTCGCTCGCACAAGCCCATCGCATTATTGTGATTCAAGGAGAGGGCGGCATTGGTAAAACGACGCTAGCCCAGCAGTATTGCCAGCGCTTTGACCGCCTGCTAGAGCTACCGATGGCCAGGGAGCCAGCAAATATTACGCCCGCCCAAAGCGTCGTAGAAGAGTGGCTAAGACAGCATTTTAACGAAGAGCCCGGTAGAGAGCTAGGCGTAACGTTGAGCCGCCTGAAACAACATTTAGGCCGATCTCTAAGGCATCAGCAGCACAGCATTGGCATTTTAATCGATAACTTGGAGCCAGCGCTAGACGGCAACGGCCAGTTTATCGCTGGCCATCGGCACTATGTGGAGCTGCTGCGGGCGTTAGCAGAGGCTGGGGCAAGTGTGATTGTGACGAGTCGCGATCGCCTCTGCGAACCCGGCATCAAAGTGCATCACTACCGTCTATCGGGCCTAGCTTTTGACTGTTGGCAGCAGTTTTTTACTACGTTTACCAGCGGGTTTAGCTGTGAAGGCTCATTATCTTCAGCGCTTTTGCCTGACGAGATTTTAAGCAAAATGCATCAAGCCTATGGCGGCAATGCCAAGGCGATGGAGATTTTATGCGCCTCCGTCGCTGAAGACTATGAAGGAGACTTAAGGGCTTACTGGCAGGAAAATAGCGCCGATTTGTTAGGTTCTGCCGACTTGCGAAACTTGGTGGTAAGTCAGGTCAATCGAATACAGCAGCTAGATGCAGATGCCTACAGGGTGTTTTGTCGGCTGGGCTGCTACCGCTATCAGGATCAGCCCAGGCTCAGGGCCGAGGCTGTGACCGCGCTAATGTGGGACGTTACGCCGAGCCGTCAGCGGCAAACGCTGAATTCTTTGCGCGATAGATCTCTCGTTGAGTTCTGCAAGGGTGAGTATTGGCTGCACCCGGTGAGTCGGGCCGAGGCGATCGCTCGACTGCGCCAGAGTGAAGACTGGCAGCAGGCTAACCAAGCGGCGGCACAGTATTGGAGCAGTCGCGTCGCTTCTATTATCAGCGTAGAAGACGGCTTACAGGCGCTAGAAGCCTACTACCATCTGCAAGCCGCTGAAGACTACGATGCCGCTGCCGCCGTGCTGCTGCAAAGCCGGCATAATCAGTGGCGACAGTTTTTGCCCCTGGCCAGCAGCCTCTATCGGATGGGGCTGTTGCAGCCAGTGGTGAGTGCGATTACTCAGGTGCTGCCGCATGTAGAGCAGGGGCGAAGCGAGCTAAACAACATTTTAGGCGATGTGTACTGGATTACGGGGCGCATTCATAGCGCGATCGCCTGCCAAAAGCAAACCCTCACCGATGCGGCTAAACAGCTATCTCAGCAGGAGGCGTCTCAGCAGGCTCAGAACTTGCTCAAAAGAGATGCTTACTATCTCAAAATGTTGATTGTTGATGCGCATCTCAGCATCGGACTTTACTGCATAGATTTACGAGAACTCACTCAGGCGGCTGAAGAGTTTAACCAGGTGATTGCCCTAGCCGCAGGCAGCGCCCATCAGCCTTGGGCCGATAAAGCAACCGTAGGGCTAGCCTTGGTGCAAGCTTGCTTAGGCGAAACTCACTTAGCCGCAGCGTTAGCCGATGGGCTCTATGAGCAGTTGACGATAGGCTCTACCGACCAGCATGGGCGAGCAGCTTACTTTTTGCAGATGCTAGGCCAGGTGTTTTTCTACATTGGTGAGCTAGATAAAGCGGATGTTTTGCACGAGGGCGCGATCGCTTTTGCTGAGGCTGGACATTATGTGCAGGTAAAGGCAAAGGCGCTCACGGGTTTGGCGATGGTGCAAAGGCAGCGAGGAAACTATGTGCAGGCGCGATCGCTGCACAAGCAGGCCATTAGCCTGTGCCAAACGATTGGGGCTCAGTGCGATTTGGCAGAGGCGTACTTTCAGTTTGGCCAGAGTATAGATCAAGATCAGCCGCTAAATGAGCCCAGCCCAGCGGATTACTTTGAGCAGGCGATCGCCCTATTTTCAGACATTCGCGCCCCGCAGCAAATCAAGCGCATTCTGAGCGCTCGATAAGGCCAACAGAGACCATGACTTTTCTGCTATGACTCTTGCGGTGTCAGCAGCGTGGGCGAGGTATTCTGACGGCGTGCGGGCTGGCGGGCGGTTTGTGGATGAGGCTCGCCAATCAAAATGACCGATCCGGTTAGCCGCTGGACAAGAGGCGTTGTGCTTTCGCCAATGGTAAGGCCGTTACCACTGCGGCGACGCTGCGATCGCAAAATTACCAAATCATAGCTGCGAGAGGCTTTGACAATAGCAGAAACAACGTTCTCTTTAGAGATCAGCTCAATCTCAATTGAAGCGCTAGCAGGCGGCAGGCGATCCAACAGAATTTCTAACTGCTTTTTTACTCGGGTTTCATAAATGCTAGAGACGCGCGGACTGTGGACATGCAGCAGCGTAATGCTGGCATTGCTAGCGCTGGCCAGCACCTGCGCAAACCGCAGCACCCGCAGCGTCATCACGGAGGGCGTTTCAATGGGGATGAGAATTGTTTTTAGGTTAGAGGGCGGTTCGAGCAGTCGGGTCACTACCACCGGGCAGTGGGCCATGCGCATCACGTCATCTTGAATGCCGCTGAACAAGCGCCTGCCGAGCTTACTGCGCTGCGCTAAGCCTAGGACGATTAGGTTGGCATTTTTCTCTCGGCTGGTGTGGGCAATCGTTTGGGCAACGTCGTAGCTAATTCTTAGCTCAGGCTCAATAATCGGTTCAAATTCAAACTCTTCGCTGATGGTCTCAACGTTTTCTAAAAGCTGGCGACTGCGGGCGAGGGCTTTGGTAAGCTGGGGCGAGTCCATTTGCGGCTGAGCCAGCGCGATCGCCAGCGGAATCACTCGCCCGTTAGCGTACTGGGCGACAGCGGCGGCTAGTTCTACAAGCGATCGTTCATTCTCAGGGTTATACACGGGCACCACCACCGAGAAAGACTCAGGAATTTCACTGGGCGGCGGCAGCCATTCTAGCTCAGATGTCTCATCAAAGTCCTTTTGCAAGGCCAGCCGCTGCGCCGCGCTGGTGGTGACGAGCGGCCCCAAAACTGCCGTCACTAGCATCAGCAAAATAACGCTGTTAAAGACTTCTGTATTAATAATTTCGGCCTCATAGCCCACAAGGGCAGCGGCCAACGTAGCGGCTACCTGCGGAATCGATAGCGACCACATTGTCCAAGTTTGCGCCCAGCTATAGCGATATAAATAATGAGCGGCTAGCGAAGCGACTAGCTTAGTCGCCAGCAACATGCCCACAATCAGCAGCGGCAAGTTAATCGCGGCGATGATATCGGCAAAAGCGTCTAGGTCAAGCAGCAGACCCATGTTGACAAAAAACATCGGAATGAACAAAACGCTGCCCATAAACTCGGTTTTTTCTTTGACGGGGCCATCGCCCACGACACTGTTAATAGCGAGTCCGGCTAGGAAGGCACCAATGATGTTTTCTACGCCAATAAGCTGCGCGACAACCGCAGACAAGAAAACAGAGAGCAACACAAACAGCACTCGGTTGCCTTCGTCGCGACCCATTTTGCGAAAGAAGAGCTTGCCCAGCTGCTTGAGGCCAATCAGCACAGCCACTGCGTACAGCCCCAAAGAGCCCAAAAGCGTGGCTAGCTTAACTGCCGAAAAATCACCATCGTTAATGCCCAAACAAATGGCTAAAACAAGCAGCGAGCCAATATCTGTAAAAATGGTGGCCCCTACGGTCACAGTGACAGCCTCATCATCAACCACGCCTAGCCGCTGCACAATGGGGTAGGCCAGCAGCGTATGCGAGGCTAGCAGCGAGCCGATTAACACCGCAGCCAGCCAGCCAAAGCCGAACAATAGCCCAACGCCAATACCGCCCAGCAGCGGCACTGCAAATGTCATCAGTCCATAGCCCATTGAGCGGTTTCGCGTTTTTTGAAACAGAATTAGGTCAATTTCTAGCCCAGCGACAAACATTAAGTAGATTTTGCCAATCTCTGAGAGCAGCTTCATCGTGTCAGACTCAGCGTCTAACCAGCCTAGCCCGCTGCCGCCAAACACAACGCCAGCAGCAATTAAGCCCACCAGTCCCGGCAGCTTGAACCGTTCAAAAACGGGGGGTATCACTAGCACAATAGCCAGCAGCAGCACGAAGGTTGCAACGGGCGCGTTCAGAGCTTCAGAAGCAGGCTCTACTAAAAATAAGAACATAAATGGCCACTTAACTTGTGTAAAAAGAGGTCGAAGCGGTAGCTAAAGAAAACGGCAAGGAGATGGCAGGGGGTTGAATGTTTGGTTAGACAGCTCCTGAGCTTGTAGCGTGAGTTAAATCGATCAATGGCTTATGTTGCTGGCCTGCTTCGGCCTGCGGCTACTCTGTCTAAAGCCTAAAAGCTAAAGTCTAGAAGGGCCGCAGGGGTATGTTTTAATATGGGGTGACACACATCTATACCAACCCTTTGGCCCTTTGGCTCATTGGCATCGTTTGACTCTTCTTTGACTATTCTGCGTTAAAAATAAAAATGGATATTGCCTGCCGAACATAGTCCGATACTTTTTTATTTTTCTGCTCTATCTAAAGAAGGAACTAAAGACAATAGAAAAAGGCCAGGAAAATGCTTCCTGACCCTCTGGCGGGTGCCTTATTAAAGCAAAAGCTTTTTAGCTAGCTGGCTTCCGGCTTCTAAGCACAGCACGCCTAGCACCGCTGTGCCCGCCCAATACAGCAGCGCAATTGGCCAATTGTCAGCAATTAGCAGCGCTGTGGCTTCTAGCTCGTAGGTTGAAAACGTTGTATAAGAGCCAAAGAATCCAACGGTGATGGCAAGCTGTAGTTCGGGCGATATTTCTGTTCTATCTAGCATCCAGGTGGCAAAAAATCCCAGGCCAAACGCACCTGTTAAGTTAACGCTCAAAGTTCCTAATGAAAAAGCTGTTCCTGTCCCCTGTTC
>JBARVS010000175.1:0-2292 GCA_049646385.1 Phormidesmis sp.
GTTCACGTTTCTTGACCACCGGGCCGTCAATGCCACCAATAACCTAGCAGAACGGCAACTGCGACCAGCGGTGATTAGTCGCAAACTCTCTTGTGGCAACAAAACAACCAATGGGGCAAACACTTGGGCTATCCTTGCTTCGCTGGCTGCAACCGCGCAGCAGCAAGGCGACTCGTTCACTGCACAAGTCGCCCGTGTGGTGGTGCTCAAAAATAGAGCTGCCTAACGACACGCTAAACACGTACGGCAATCGTGCGAATCACGGTGGATCGCAAAGAGATTTCAGAGATGTAGCCGCAGACGTTTTCGGTTTCAACAAAGTCGCCTACCTTTAGCTTTCGCTCAACGAGCAGGGCAATGCCGCTGATGAAGTTTTTGGTGATTTCTCGCAGGCCAAAGCCGATGCCGACGCCTAAGCTGCTCGCGACGACCGCCAGCGAAGCCAAATTAATGCCGATCGCTTGCAGCAGCACAATGCCCAGCAGCGTTGCCAGAGCATAGCTGGTAATTACTGCTACCGACTCGCGAGTGCCCTGCTGTAGCCCCAAGCGGCTGAGCACATGCAGAGAAAGAAACCGCCTGAGCCCAAAGGAGAACAGCAGCGCGATTAAAAGAATCAGCATCACCTGAGCAACTGCACTTAACGAAAGCGCTGCGCCCCCTAGCCGAAAAAACGGCGCTGCTAAAGCCGACTGATTTTTTTCTAAAACGTTCACGGAAAATACCTGAGCTTGGCATAGCGCTTATTGCCTGTCGGCATCAGCCGCACGCTTAAATTACTCTATAACAAAACAACAGAAGTTTTTGTTAGCAAGATATTTTGATGAGCAAAAGGGAATTATAGATATATTGCTGCTTGAGCGGATGTTATGAGAACAGGTACCGGCAATGTACGGATAATTAGACAATTAACTTGTTTGGGCTTGTGTAAATAGGCTGACTGTTCAAGAAATGTTGAGGGGCAAGTTAAGTTCGGAGCGGAAAGCAAGTAAACGCTAAGCGCTAAGAGAGATTTGACTTTAGTTTTAACTCTTTTATAGCTAGCCGCTTGATTTCAGTTAATACACCCTAACCTACCTCGAAACATCACGGAGACACCTTCCATGTCAACTCAAATCAAAGCAAAACTGCTTCAGCATTTCTCAGGCAAAAAGAAAGCAAACGGCGGTTTTACGCTCATTGAGCTTCTCGTTGTTATCATCATCATCGGTATTTTGTCCGCGATTGCACTGCCTTCCTTCTTGAACCAAGCCAGCAAAGCTAAGCAGTCTGAAGCTAAGACTTACATTGGTTCTGTGAACCGCGCTCAGCAGGCATACTACATGGAAAATGGCACCATGGCTATCAATGATCAATTTGCACAGCTTGGTCTTGGCATTAACAAGACAACCAAAAATTACAAATATCGGCTTATAGATGCCACACCGGCTGCAAATGGTGTCAGAACATTTACAGCGGCAGTAGCAAAGCCTATCGATCAAGCACTGAAGGTGTATGCAGGTGGTGTTAAAACCGCTACTATCGGCGAAGGTGTAAACCAAGAAGCAACCACGCTAGCCACTTTGTGTGAAGCCCTGTTGCCAGCAGTAGTAGGAGGCACTGATGGCACAACTGGCGCTGAGACAGATATCACTACTTGGCTGAAAGACGTAAATGCAACGGCTACAACCCAACCAAGTTGCAATCTAACCAAAATGAAAAGTCTCTAATTAATCATTTGTTAGAGAATCCGATTACGCTACTCGTTATGCACAGAGTGCTTAGACAGTAGTTATTAAAGAGGTGGTGTGTATGACAAACGTAAAGTCACACGCCTCCTCTTTTTCTTGTTTTTTGGGTACGCTATCAGCGATTTTAGGAGGCTTTCACTAACATGAAAAATCAGATTATAAAAAGCGTCGTCCTTTTGGCTTTTGGCGGCTGCGTGAGCTTATTTCAAATATCACAACTAGCCATATTCTCTAAAGGCGTTACTGTTTCCACAAAGGAAGCCGCATTGATCAATGTGCAACAGCAGAAGGAGGAGCTAGCATTAACTAGCCAGCTACCAAAACTGGGTTTTAATAACATTCGTGCCAACCTCACTTTTCTCTCCTTTCTCCAATATTACGGAGATGAACAGATGCGAAAGCAGAGCGGTTATAGCCTGAGCGCAGATTTCTTTAAGGACATCGTTGCAGCCGATCCCTACTCTCAAGACTTTTACATTTTCCTGACTAACAGCGTAGGGCTAAACGCTGCACAGCCCGAGAAATCGGTAGCGCTGATGGAAAAGGGCTTGGCCTCTTTATC
>JBARVS010000176.1:0-4114 GCA_049646385.1 Phormidesmis sp.
GACAGCATAATCATCCAAACGCCGTCGCATAATAGGCTAACGCCCACCCCAACGCCCAGCAGCCAGCCAACGATCAGCGGCCACTGTGACCAAATTAAAATGCCTAAGATAACGCCTAAAACGCCGCTGATTAACAAAGCACCCCAGCTCTGAATGGGGCGAATTGCAAAAGCCAAGATCACCTGAATGACGCCTTGGGCAAATATAGTAACGCCCAAAACAAACGTCAGCGCGATCGCACCCGTCAGCACATTCGACAAAACAAGAATGCCAGCTCCCAGGTAAAGCACGCCTAGCACCAGCTTCCAAACAAGCTGACCCACGCTGCGCCCCCAAAAAGCATAGATAATTTGAGCAACGCCCGCAATCACAAACAGCCAGCCAAACACCAGCGTTGAAGCAATCGTGGCAAAAGCGGGCATAGCGATCGCCAAAATGCCTAAAATTATCAGCCCAATCCCAATCGCAGTGCCAACCCCAGACCCTTCTGATAGCTCTGATGATCGCCCGCCTACAGGCTCTCTGTTTATTTGTCCTTCGCTTATCTGTTCTTCGTTTATCTGTTCTCTTTCTAAAACTTCTCTGCTTCTTCTTTCAGAATCTGTCTCTCTCATGCTGAGCCTCTTGAATGAAAATTGATTTTGCAGCTCAGATTTTCAGGAACGCTGCCGTCTTTACCCAAGATTTTTATAGGATAGTGAAGACGACAGCGTAGAACACACCCTGCGATCAAAGCTTTACAATCTCAAGTTTCAAACCTTAAGAGAGAAGCTACCTAGCTGCTATCCATGAACAGCGACATTTTGTACTACAAACTAATCGTCAAAAATGAATAAACTGTGCGTTACTGCTCAGGTGCTAGAGTCGGTTCGCTGCTATCGCTGCTAACTTGCTCAACCTGACTCACCCGAAGAATAAGAGAGAACCGCTGTCCTGTCATCTTCTCGACAAAATCTTCTAAAAGACCTACCTGCTTAGGTGTAGGCTTTTGCCCTCCAATCACGGCAATTCCTAAGACGGCTTCAGGTGGGTCTGTCTGCCAGTCAGTTTTAATGCTGATAAGCTCCAGCTCCTGAAAAGTTACCGTGCGATCCACCAGCACTTCTTGCACCAGCACTTCCAACGCTTCTTGCCGCCACAGGCGTGTATAGCTTGCCGCTAAAGGCACTACCAGTAGGCTGGTGAAAATTGCCGTGCGTCTGAGCGCTTTGCCACCGCGACGTAGCGAAGTATAGCCCGTGGCCAAAAAGACCACCATGCAGGAGAGCGTAATACCCAATAAATTGGTCGTATACAAAAGCGTTGCACCTGTGCTCAGCGTCCAGTTTGCCTGAGAAAGGCCCAAGCCAATAACGCACAAAGGCGGCATGAGAGCAACAGCGATCGCAGTGCCTGCCAAACTCGAAGAAATTTTGGGCTCTACCTTAGTCAGACCGCTGATTGCGCCTGCTGCTACCGCAATGCCTAAGTCTATCAAGGTTGGCTCTGAGCGGGACAAAACTTCACTGCCAAAAGAGGGGAGGTTGATCCAAAGTCCTAGTAGCCAAGCCATCGCAATCGATATGACCGTGCCAACCGCGATCGCCAATATTGCCCTGCGAAACATCACCTTATCGCCCGATAGCGCCGAGAAAGCTAAACATCTAATCGGGAGCATCAAAGGCGCTACAATCATCGCACCAATAATAACGGCTGCACTGTTGGAGAGCAGTCCTAGCGTCGCGATCGCGCAAGAGCCAACCGTAAGCGTCAGATAATAAACGTCTAGCGCAACTTCTTCTGTGAGTCCGGTCTGCATTTGGGCTAGCTTCTCTGAGCTAGGCTTATGACCTCCTCTAAAACTTTTAAATCGGCTGCGCAAACTCATAGATTCAGCTAGATAATAGTGCAGTTGGGGAAGACATTATACCTCTGCAAAATTTCACTAGAGAGAAATGACATGAAAACGCAACCAAAGATCATCTCTCTATTGGGGGGCCTTGCCAGCGTTGT
This sequence comes from Phormidesmis sp., assembly GCA_049646385.1. GTDB lineage: Bacteria > Cyanobacteriota > Cyanobacteriia > Phormidesmidales > Phormidesmidaceae > Phormidesmis. The sequence goes on from JBARVS010000176.1 coordinate 1,993, forward strand.
TTTAATCATCGCCGGGTTAAAAGCAATGGCAGGTTTGCTGACGCCTATTTTACTTTCCCTATTTTTGGTACTCATCACCTACCCCATATTGGCTTGGCTGAGAGGTCGAGGCTTACCTGGCTGGCTAGCCTACCTATTGGTTTTGCTCAGCGTCGTCGCCGTAGGTGCTTGTGTCGTGCTCTTCCTAGTGACCTCTGTCAACGAACTCATCGGCCTGCTCCCTGCCTACAGCAAGTTGATTGAAGCGCAAATTAACGGACTCTGGCAGTGGCTCACCGAGCGAGGCGTCACCCTGGCCGATATTCAGGCGCTGAGCTGGTTTCAGCCCGAGCGAATTATTCAGCTTTCTTTTTCTCTTACAACCACCTTGTTGGGGACGCTCTCCAGCACCGGGCTAACGCTGCTCATTTTTATTTATATGCTAGCGGCGGCTCCTGGCTTTTCGAGGCAGCTACATAAAGGGCTCAAAAACAACTTGCCCATGATCCATCGGCTTGAAGAATTCGCTGATAGCACCAGCTCGTACCTAATGATTAAAGGCGGACTAGGCGCTGTAACCGCGCTTGTTCAAATGCTGCTGATGTGGTGGTTAGAACTAGACTTTACGGTGCTGTGGGGAGTGCTCTCGTTCGCCCTTAACTTTGTGCCTAACATCGGCTTCTATCTCGCGCTTATTCCGCCGCTGCTGATTGCCATTATTGAGTTGGGATGGATAAAGGCCGCGCTTTTTGCCGTTGGATACATGCTAATTAACAACTTCTTTGATATCGTGATTGCGCCGCGCTTTCTCGCCAAAGGGCTCGACCTGTCGATTTTAGTCACTTTTTTGGCCGTGATTATTTGGGCCTGGATACTGGGCCCAATTGGTGCTTTTTTAGCCCTGCCGCTGACGATAATGGTCAAAAAGCTCCTGCTAGAACCCTTTCCTCAAACTCGGCTAGTGGCTGATCTGATGGGTGCAGGCGGTGAAGATGCGTAGCATTCATAAAAAAGCGCTGAGGGAATGGAATCTTTAAAGGGAGATTTTTAAGCTATGTATTTACGTCAGAGTCAATTGCTTACTCACGCAGGCGCGTTGATTGTGCTGCAAGGTGCGATCGCAAAAGCAGAAGAAATGCAGGTGCCTCAGAGCATCGCGGTTGTAGATCCTAGCGGCAATTTGCTAGCTTTTATTCGCATGGATGGCGCAAAGTTTCTAAGCCAGATGTCAGCGACACACAAAGCCGTAACAGCGGCCTCTAGTCGGGCAAAAACAGGTGACGTGCCGTCAGAAACGGCAACAAAGTTGGCCCTAACGATGGGCCAGCGATTTTCAAATTTACCGGGCGGCTTACCGATTGAAATTGACGGGCAGGTTGTCGGCGCAGTGGGTGCAGGTTCTGGCACCGATGACGAAGATGTAGAAGTAAGCGAAGCCGGAATCGCCGCGCTGATAAAAGCTCTAAAAAACAACGGCTAGTACATTTATTAAGAAGCATTGAGAAATCTGCCAATAGGAAGGCTATCGAAACATTTTAACCGTTGTTATCTAAGCTTTTATCTGATAGGATTAGGCTGTTTATGTAGTTATTGAAGCGCGTCAAAACCTGTGTAGGCATGAATGAAGATGTTCCTCGAAGCTTGAGCCCTCGCTTAGGCTCTTCCACCAGCTCAAATCCAGACCATTTTACGGCTCGCTACTGGGAAAGAACGGTCAAGCAAAAGCTTCTCTCGCTGCGATGAGGCTATGCTTGCTGAAGGTGTTTGGTGCCCTTTCTTAAAAGCTTAGATTTATAACAGACCCATCATCTTTTTTTTGCTGTGAGCTTGCTGCTTACGGCGAAATTCTCAGCACACACATATGCAGATGTTTGTTCTTAAAAAAGACTTTTCCTGCTTGCAGATGCTAGCGGCAGGAGACCTTGTCGCAATAGCTGGTGATAGCAAGAGTTGTTGGCTTTACTTTATTAGTTGGGCCTGTAGTTTGCAGCTAGTCGATTTGAAGATTGCGATCGCCATGCTTTAATAGGCGCATTGGTATTTTGTTTAAGTGGGAATCTCACTGCTGGTAGAGGCAAACTGCTCGAATAAAGTGCTAGCCTTAGTGTGTATCCGCTGTTACCGTTTTACCTGCAATCCGCCT
>JBARVS010000177.1:0-2194 GCA_049646385.1 Phormidesmis sp.
CTGGGCGATCGCGCTCAACTTAGGCTGTTGCTTGTGATGCTCCCGCATGAAGGCGATCGCCCGCGCAATCCGCACATAGTTTTCACCCTCAGCAACATTCTTACGCTTCATCAAAACCGCCAATGAACAAAAAGCCCTAACGTCCTTAACCTTATCGGCAAAGCCGCCGCTGCACCACCCGTTTCTGGCGACGTTTCGGCTCGCAAACGCCGCTGCTCAAAACAGTTCATCAACGTTCAAACAATAGCCGCGCGCACCGCCTGCTCATCTAGCTCATGGCCAATGACAATCAGCTTGGTTTGTCGCTGCTCATCCGCACGCCAGGGCCGATCATAAAACGTATCAAATCGATTGCCCACACCGTTTAGCACCAGGCGCATCGGTTTATTAGGCACCGCTACAAAGCCCTTAATTCGATAAATCTCCTGCTCGCTCACCAGCGCGCCCAGCTGCTTCACCAACGCTTTCGGCTCAAAAGAGCGTTCAAACACCAGCGGAATTGAGGTGATCTCATCATCATGCTCATGCTCTTCTTCATGGTCGTGATGGCTATGGCGATTGTCCAAATCGTCTTCTACGGCGGCGTTAAATCCTAACAGCACGCTCGGATCTAGCTCGCCATTTTTGCAGGGCAGCACCTTAACGCCATCGGGCAGCTCACTGGCTAGCCAGCTTTTCACTTTCGCCAGCGCCGCCGCATCTACCCGGTCGGCCTTCGTGAGCAGCACCATATCAGCGCAGCCTAGCTGATCTTCAAACAGCTCTTCAATCGGCGTTTCATGATCTAGCTCTTCATCTGCCTGTCGCTGCGCCTCTAAAGCTTCCAAGTCGCCCACTAGCTCACCCTTAGCTAGCGCTTCGCAGTCCACCACTGTGACAACGCCATCAACGGTCGCGCTGGTGCGAATTTCGGGCCAGCGAAACGCCTGCACCAGCGGCTTAGGCAAAGCCAGCCCAGAGGTTTCAATCACAACGCAATCTAGCTCATCGCGCCGCTCAATCAGCGCCTGCATCGTCGGCAAAAACTCTTCTTGCACCGTGCAGCACAAGCAGCCGTTGGCCAGCTCTAAAATATTTGCAGCAATATTTGCAGTTGAGCGGTTGTTTTCATTACCGTCAACCCCATCCTCGTCGCATACCTGACAGTCGCGCAGCAGCTCGCCATCAATGCCAACCTCGCCAAACTCGTTGACAATCACCGCAATCCGACGGCCCTGATTGTTTTGCAACAGATTGCGCACTAGCGTTGTTTTACCAGCGCCCAAAAAGCCAGTAATAACCGTAACGGGTAGCTTACTCATACATACGTACGGGCTCCCCTTGTGGGTGCCCTTTCCCTTTCAGCGTCTTAAGATTAACTAGACTATCACGGCATCTAGCGCCACAATGATTCACAATTGCTGAGGACTAAAGCGCAAAATTAATGCTTAAGGCCATCATTTTCGATCTTGACGGCACGCTTACCGACAGCGATCGCGTCCATTTTCGCGTATTTCAAGAGATTTTTGCCCGTCACGGCATCGAGCTAGACAAAAAAAGCTATCGCGAAAAAATCAGCGGCAGACAAAATGCCGCCATCTTAATCGACTTCCTGCCTGATTTGCCCGCTGCCGAAAGTGAAGCCTTTAGCGCCCGCAAAGAAGCTACGTTTCGCGCCCTAGCAGCAGGAAACCTAGAACCGCTCCCCGGCCTGCTAGACCTGCTATCACAACTTAAAAAACAGGGGCTAGCGGCGGCGGTTGTCACCAATGCACCGCCCGAAAACGCCGCCTTCATGCTCAGCGAGCTATGGCTGAGTGAAGCCTTTCACCCGATTATCATCGGCGACGAGCTGCCCCGAGGCAAGCCCGATCCGCTGCCCTACCAAACTGCTTTAGATAAGTTGGGAATTACGGCGGACGAGGCGATCGCCTTTGAAGACTCACGCGCGGGCATCACCTCAGCCACCGCCGCCGGGATTAAAACCATCGGCATGACCACTACCCATCCAAGCGAAGAGCTGATTGCAGCCGGAGCCGCTCGAACCGTCGCCGACTTTACCGATCCCTACATTCAAACCTTACTTTTGTCTGCCGAACTGCCCGCCGAATCATCCGAGCCGCCAGCCTGAGAGCGCCTGCGACGACAGCGCTCAGAGCAATATTTCACATCGTCCCAGCACCTTTCCCATTTTTTGCGCCAGGTAAACGGCCTA
>JBARVS010000178.1:0-2847 GCA_049646385.1 Phormidesmis sp.
CTGTGGTAGACCTGCCGCGATCGCACACGCCGCCATCACCTGCGTCAAATCGATCTACATCATCTGATACGTTCAGCAGCACCAGCTTTTTAGGAGCGATGTCATAGTGCTCTTTAAGCAGGTTCCAAATGCTGGGCCGCCCGCCGATATCTAAAACTGTGTAGTCGGCTAAGTTAGGATAGGCTGCGACTAATGCCGCTAGCCGCCGCTTGCGAAAGCTCACCATGGCAGGTGTGATAACTTGATCCCATGAGATATTTTCGAGAAAAGTAGGTAGCTGCACAAGTTAGAGGCTCCTAAGTCAGACGGTAAAAAGCAAAGAATTGAAATTTTAAGCACTTATACGCAACGCAAAAGCTACGTATAAACGCTTAACTACTTATCAAAAGAATTCGATAGATTCGGAAATGTTCCTTAGGCACAGGTAAATAGGATGTGCTCTGCAATGCGACGCGCCCCCTATTTATACGGAAACTTTGTTTCAGATCTAGGCAGGGTGTTCAGATGCGATTAAAATCTGCCATAGTCATCGTTTAATCATTCTTTGCACCTGAAGCGTCACATGTCTTCTGTGGTTAACTGGTTCACAAAAATCCCAAGCTGGGCGGCGCTTTCTTTAGTGATGAATGGGCTGCTGTTTGGTACGCTCTTGGCGGTGGGGCAAGAGGGCGCTTCTAACGCTTCAGACCCTACGCTAGCCAGTGCTTCTGATCGGGTTTTGGCGAGTCGTTCAGAGCCGTTAGAACAGTGGCGACCTGGTCTAGATACGGGTGCTGGCACGGCTATAGCCAATGCCACTATTACCGATAAAGTATTTGATTTGCCGATGCCAGAGGGCGATCGCAAGCTTACCTATAGCGACCATGTAAAATATTTGGGCGATCGCGCTGTAGCCATGGCCGCCAAGCATCCTGAGCATCTCACCGTGCTGCTGGGCGATTCGCTCAGCCTGTGGTTTCCGGGCGAGCTGATGCCGGGTCAGCGGGTTTGGATTAATCAGAGCATTTCGGGCGAGCGTACTCAGGGCCTGCTCAAGCGGCTTGACCTGATTGAAAAAAACGACATTGAGTCAATCTTTTTGATGATTGGCATTAACGATCTGATCTGGGATAAAACAGACAAAGAAATTATTGATAACTATCAAAAGATTGTCAGGCGGCTCAAAACAGAGCATCCCGGCACGCAGATTGTAGTGCAGTCAATTTTGCCGCACGGTGGTGAAAATTCCACTTGGGAGAGCCGTGATAAGCTGCTGGCGCTGCCGAGCGATCGCATCGTTACGATGAATGAAGCGCTCAAAAAAATTGCCAAAGACAACGGCGCTTACTATTTGGATCTCTATCCGATTTTTGTCACGGGTGAAGGCAGGCTGCGCCCCGATTTGACCACCGACGGGCTGCATTTGAACCGGGAAGGCTACTTAGTTTGGCGCAGTGCGATCGCGCTCTATGCCCAGCTAGAGCTTCAATAAATAGCTCACTCGCTATTGCGAAATAGGTTAATGAAGTAGACTAAACGTGATAGAAATCATCGTTAGATCTTCTTAATCTCCATGGATACCAAAGCCTTTAAGCGCGCGCTCAACCATTCTGACAACTACTACCGCAATCAGGGCTTTGGCCAAAAGGATGACGTTGCAGGGCAAATGCAGGCTGAGTACGAAAGCAACCTCATTCAAAAAATGAGAGTCAACGGCAATTTGCTGATAGACGGCGATGTCACGATTCATCTCGCCGAGTCGTTTGGCTTTTGCTGGGGGGTAGAGCGGGCGATCGCCATGGCCTACGAAGCCAGAGCCCATTTCCCTAACCAGCGGATTTGGATTACCAACGAAATTATCCACAACCCCGAAGTCAATCAGCAGCTCAAAGCGATGAACGTGCAGTTTATTGAGCTGATTAAGGGCGAAAAAGACTTTTCAGGCGTAGGTAGCGGCGACGTAGTGATTTTGCCCGCTTTTGGCGCTAGCGTACAGGAAATGAAGCTGCTGCACGATCAGGGCTGCACCATTGTAGATACGACCTGCCCCTGGGTTTCTAAAGTGTGGAACACCGTAGAAAAGCACAAAAAAAGAGAGTTTACCTCTATCATTCACGGCAAATACCAGCATGAAGAAACGGTTGCTACCAGCTCGTTTGCAGGCACTTATTTAGTAATCCTCAATCTGGCAGAGGCGGAATATGTTGCCAGCTATATTCTGAACGGCGGCAGTCGCGACGAGTTCATGGCTAAGTTTTCCAATGCCCATTCAGAAGGATTTGACCCCGATAAAGATCTCAACGCCATTGGCATCGCTAATCAAACCACGATGCTCAAAGGCGAAACCGAACACATCGGCAAGCTATTTGAGCGCACGATGCTCAAAAAATATGGCCCGCTAGCACTCAACGAGCACTTCCACAGCTTCAACACCATCTGCGATGCCACTCAAGAGCGGCAGGACGCCATGTTTAGCCTGGTAGATGCCGATATCGATTTGATGGTTGTCGTGGGCGGCTTTAACTCCTCTAATACCACTCACCTGCAAGAGATTGCCATTGAGCGCGACATTCCCTCTTTTCATATCGATAGCGCCGCTCGCGTGGGGCCAGGAAATCGCATTGAGCACAAGCCACTGCACAGCGATGAGCTAGCCATCGACTCAGGCTGGCTACCTGCTGGCAAAATTTCAGTCGGCGTCACCTCTGGAGCCTCTACACCCGACAAAGCCGTGCAGGAAGTGATTGAAAAAATATTTGCAATCAAATTACAGGTGCCTGCGGGTGCTCTATAGCTGCCTATATATGTCTGAATACGTAGGTCGTCCTTCACTTATGACAAAACTGTAATTTAGGCTGACTCCAAAGG
>JBARVS010000179.1:0-2478 GCA_049646385.1 Phormidesmis sp.
TTTTGGCACATCCACACGCTAGGAATCTGTACCGTAAAGCCAGCTTTCTCGTAAGCTCGACGCGCTGGAGCATGACTTAGATCTCCGCCCGTTGCAACCGTTGCGACTTGCATTCCCACTGCCTTCATTTCTTCAACTGCGAAGTTATACATGACTGTGCCGATACCTTGTCCAGCTTGCTCCGGATCAACAGCATTCAGCCCAATCTCACCAACCTGCGTATCTAAGTTGAGTTGAATTGACACAAATCCGACGATAGTGCTGTCTACTTCAGCCGCATAAACCTGCCAGTCAGAGTCAGGCGCAAGAGCTGAGGCGAGAAGTTCGTCCTGCGCTTTATCTTCAGCCGCTTGAGCCAGCTCGTAGATCTCTTCTCCTAGAATAGAGCGGAATGAGGCGAAGATAGGCACAAACGCAGCTTGGCGTATAGACTCTAGCTCAGTTAGATCTTCAGCATTAGCTGTGCGCATCACAACGTTCAAACCAGAGGCCGTTATTGTAGTCATGCTGAAGAAGGTAAGAGAACACTGTGGTATTAAAAATACTTCAGACTAGGCGATCGCACGACAAGGCCCGTTAACTGGACTCAGGATTCCAAAATTCTAAGGCGCTAAAGATGCTGAAGTCGCGAAAGTTGTATGTCCATACAGGACAGTGGTATTGAAGAGCTGTCAGCATCACAGTGGCATCTTCAAGCGAACCTTGCCACTGTGGTAGTTGAGCTACTACAGTTTGTAGTTGGCTGAAGGCTTCTGCATCCATTGTTAGGATGTGGAGGCTATCGTTCATGGTCAGCAAGGTTTTCTGAGCAACTTCCGGTCGAGTCCTTTGCAGGAGCCATTTATAGACCTCAAAGACGATAGGCAGCGGGGTCACCAAAATTGTCTTGTTCTGGATGAGTTGCCTGAAGCCATCAACACATTGCTCATGGAAAGTATCTTTGGCATAGAACAGGGCGATCAGCGGGCCAGCATCGAGCACAATTTGCTTCAATCTTCAAAGTCCTCGGCATGTTCAGCCGCGCCTCTAGGCGCTTCGGTGACGATGCCTGCGAGTGCAAGCAGCTTAGAGCTGTCTTTGGGCATCAGCCGAATCTGTAGGGCGTCTTGAATCAGCTCAGCGAGTGTTTCTGTCGGATAGTTTTCTAGATAGGCAGAGAGCTGCGCGGCCAACTGATCAGGGAGTTCAATGGTGAGCTGTGTCATACGATAGTTTTCCTTGCCTATCAAGACGTTCAGATAACGAGCTATGTAGAAAGGTCGTCTAGGCTCAGTGTATCGCAGCGACTATCAAAGGCTATATCATCCCTTGCAATCAGAGGTGCCGAGGTTTTTAGTCGGGCTTTTAGTCAAGCCCAACGAATCGCAATTATTTGGCCTTTGGATGTGGGCGATCGCTCAACTATAAGGAGCGATCGCGCAAGGGCTTGCCCACTTGAAATTAATGAGCAATAGTTGCGGCACGGTACAGAGTCAGCTCTCGTTCGGGAAAGCATACCCCAACGCCCTGAGTAGCTCGACTGCCGCGTTTATCTTGGCGGCTTTCTTATTCAGACCGTGCCCCTTAGCCGCATGGTACTCTCCCAAAAACTTGAACCGGCAAAGACACTCAAAGTTAGGGTGACTACCCTGCGACTCGTAAGCGGGTAGCTTTACCTTCGCTTGCTGCGCGATTTCCTGTAGCTGTCCAATGGCATTTGCGCCAATAAGTCCTCTACGAGGCTTTGGCTTTGGTTCCGGCTTCAGCTTTGGCTCCTGTTTCAATTCAGGCTCCAGAACCGGGCGGTTTGGGTGAATAGGCGGCGCAGTCAACTCAGACATTTGAGCCAGCGGCGGTAGCGCCTGAGTGAGCTGATCGCTAATTTGTGAGACGGCCCGACGCAGTTCATCATTCTGGGCCTCTAAATCCAATATGCGCTGTGCCGTTGCTTTATCCTCAACGGCATCTGGAACAGCCCGAAGCACCTGTATGGAAGGACTCGTATGCGGACTAGCGCTTGCTTGCTGCTTTCGCGTTCGCTTCATCCCGTCGCTGATGAAGCGAGCAATCTGAACACTCAGCTCGTCGTCTGGATAGCGCGAATCTAGAAAAGCAACGGCGCTACCCTCTAGCCAGACCTGGGCGCTGTAGGAATCTCTTATTTTGCGCATGAGTATTGTCAAATGGGTTCAGCGAGAATGTCCAAAAATCTCTGGAATTATAAAACATCTCATCAGACACACTGATGAGATCTCGATCAAAATATCGAGTCCAATTGCAGTAAAACGTGTTCCTTGGGCTGTCCATTGAGCAGCGGCGGCGGCAAACTGGCAAGTTTTGTACTCAAAAGCGCCATTTGAGTCGGTGATTTAAGCAGCCTTTCGGCATCCAGTATGGCGGCGTCACCCAGTTTAGTAAGCCTTTCTTCTATCGAATCTGCATGACGCCGCCGGATCGCTGAGATTGCACTCTTCACATCCACTGCCACCTGCTCGGTAA
>JBARVS010000180.1:0-11919 GCA_049646385.1 Phormidesmis sp.
AGGTTGATTATGCCCATTAAACCGGTGGCCCCGGGGGTCATTCCTATCATTAAGATTGAAACAACGAGAGTAGGAAAGCCAAAAAATAACAGCGGCAGATAAATTGGCGGCGTATAGGTAAAGGTATCTTTGATGAGCTGTCCTGCTCTGATCTCAACATTGCTAGAATTCATGTCTCGAACCTCTACTCTACTTATCTTTATGAAATTGTCTCTGTTTAAAGCGTTGACTTCTGCCAGTTATGATTCGTAGGCTCAGTATAAACCACTGCGGTTTGGCTCAAAAGTGTCGGCTGTCGTTAGAAGATTTGTGGCTGTGAAAAGGTGGTTAGTAGCCGCCTAAGCTGCCCTGTTGTTTGGCTTTGCCTTCGGCCCAGCGAAAAACTAGGGTGCCCAGCGTGAAGTAAACCAGGCCGTTGATGAGCGCGATCGCCCACACTCTCCAATCCAATCCTTCACCCCTAGCCATCAAATCTCTTAGCAGCCCTACGCTCGGCAGCATTGGCAGCACATTGGCCACCAGCCGAGCCGAGCCACTCCAATTTTCAGTTTGAGCCGCTAGTAAAAACAACAGCACAAACTGAAACAGCCCCAGCACCTGCTGAACTTTTTTGAGCACCAGGGCAAACGAACCCATAAAAAAGGCCAGTCCGTAAGCGCTAAGCACGAGAGTTGCCAGCGGCAGCAGCAGCAAAACAGGAAAGACCAGGCGAGCGCCCGTCGTCGCTAGGATAATGGCTAGCACCACCATAATCAGCAGCAGCCGGAGCGTTAGGCTGGCCACCGCTCGCGCCAAAAACACCCGAGGAGCCCCAAACGGCGATAGAAAAACCTGTTCTAGCGTTCCGGTTTGTGCCTCTAGCTGAAGATTTGTCGCTACGTCATTGACGATGTAGAGCACTAGCGTCCAAATGATGTAGCCCACCACTAGCGTATCTAGTCGCTCACCAAAGTTGGCCATTGGCCCTGCTACATACTGAGTGCTCGAAAAAATGCCGTAAAACACCGCTGTCAAAATCACGACGCCGCCGATAACTTCAGCCGGATAGCGGCGAGTTTGTATCCAGGTGCGCTTAAATTCACCAATGAGCAGGTCAATCATGGGGGCTATTGCCTTTAATATCGCCTTGAGTAAGCTGTAAGAAAATATCGGTTAAGTCAGCTTTGTCTTGGCGAACTTCTAACAGGGGCAGCGGTGCCAAAAGGCTCAGAATTTTGTAAATCATCGTAGCGGAAGCATCCGGCAAATCGGCAGATTGCTCGCCTGCAGGCCCCGGCGAGTAATGAATATAGCCGTCGCCTATGGTTGCTCCGAACTGGGCGATCGCCCTTCGCTGGCGATCGCTCAACTGCCCCCCAAACTCAATGTGATAGGCCGCGCTGTTTGAAAACTGCCGAATCAGCGCCTGGGTAGACTGCTCGGCGACAATCTGCCCCTGGCGAATCACCGCGACTCGATCAGAAAGCTCTTCGGCTACGTTGAGCTGATGGGTCGTGAGCAAAATCGCGCAGCCAGAATGAGCCACCTGCCGCACGAGCCGCTTGACGGTTGCACCCGATTCTACATCTAGCCCTAAGGTCGGCTCATCTAATAAAAGCAAGCTCGGCTCGTGGATGAGGGCAACGGCGATCGCCAGCTTTTGCTGCATCCCCCGCGAAAGCTTTTGCACCGGCACCTGACGCTTATCTAATAAGCCAAACTCGGCTAAAAGCTGCTCACCTCGCTGCTTGGCTGCTCGCCGAGGCATCTGCCTAAGCACGCCAAAATACTCCAAATTCTCTAAAGGCGTCAGCCGCCAGTATAAGTTGCGGTTGCCTTCAAGCACTGCCCCCACCCCTCGCAGCGCCTGCGGCTGACGGTGCGGGTCGGCCCCGGCAATTTTCACCCAGCCAGCATCCGGACGAACCAAGCCCGCAATCATTTTAATGGTGGTCGTTTTACCCGCGCCGTTTGGCCCTAAAAAAGCCAGCACCTCTCCCGGCAAGATATTTAAAGAAACCCCCCGCACGGCCTCAAAACGCCTTTTTCCACGACCGTAGCGCTTGCTTAAATTTTGAGACTCTAGGGCGGGCAAAGGCGCTGATTTTTCGGACGATACGGGCAGTTCAAAAGGCGACATCTAGGAGAAAACAAGCGCAAGTAAGGCAAGCAGACTTAATGGTAACGCGAGGATTGGTAACGCGAGGATAAAGCACTAGCCGATCAAAGAACAAAACGCCAACATGCGTAATAAACCCTTTTGGCAGATAGGCGGTTTCCCAATTTAAATGTAAAAATAATATTTCCTTAACTATCGGTTACAATTCTACAACTGTCTTATTCTCTCCCAAAATTAATTATCCCACTACAAACCACCCATTACAGCCAGTAGCTAGCCAGGATTTTTACCCTGTCAATATGACTTTTTTTGAACTCAACGAACCGTTGCTGCCTCCACAGTCGGAGACAGTCGGTATGCAAGACCTTCACAGACTCGTCAGAGCGCAGTTTAAGTGCATTGCTGAGCGATTAGCGATGCCGTTTCCTTCAGTTTCTTTCACTGAGCTGGATCAGGCTTTTTTGGTGTGGGGCTTTATTGCTTTAACCATTTTTGCGCTGCCGCAGTTTTCTGGGCTGAGCTGGACAAAGCAGGCTTTGATTGATGCTGCTTTGACGGGCTTAGGCATTGTCAGCACGGCAAAGCTCACCTGGCGACTTGCCTGTAGTGAAAACTTGCGGTGGGTCGTGGGCCTATGGACAGCGCTGATGTCAGGTGGAATGGTTGCGACTGCCTACGGTATTTTTTATAGCGTCGGCATTATTTTGGCGAACTTGTGCCTGCTGTGGCTAGGGCTTTGTACAGCTGGATATTTAGCGATGGGCGTGGGGCTGCGATCGCGCTCTTTCACCTTAGCTAGCCTCGTACATGGCTTGGCTATCATGGCGCTGCAAATTCATCCGGCGGGCCAGTTTTTCATCAGCGGCCTAGTCATGTCGCTGACGCTATTTTTCTTTTCGGTGGTGCCGTGGGATATGCGGGCGGTTGAAGCGGAAGAACTTTGTGGACTGAAGCCCAGTGGATTGAAGCCCAGTGGATTAAAACCCGATGAACTGAAGTCAGCGGCCAACTCTCGCTAGAAAATTTCAGGATAGCTTGGCCGTTTGAGAAAACTTTTGTTGGTTGAGCAGTCCGTCAATATGCTGCACCGTTAGCGGACGGCTAAACCAATAGCCTTGGGCATAGTCACAGCCCATTTTTCTCAGCACGGTGGCCTGTGCTGGTGTTTCGATGCCTTCGGCTAGCACTTTGAAGTTGAGTCCTTTGGCCAAAGCAATGATCGTAGCGGCGATCGCCGCATCCTTTGGGCTATCGACTAAATCCATCACAAAAGAGCGATCAATTTTGAGCGTATCCAGCGGAAAGTGCTTGAGTACGCTCAAAGAAGAATAGCCCGTACCAAAGTCATCCATCGCAATTTGCATACCCGCTTTTGAAAGCTTTTCTAATAGGCTAATAGCGAAGCCAACATCATACATAGCGGCGCTTTCTGTGACTTCTAGCTCTAAGTAGCGCGGGTCAAAACCAGTCGTTTTCAAAATCTGTAGAATAGAGCGCGCTAGGTAGCTGTGATGAAACTGATGCGCCGACAAATTCACCGCCAGACGAATTTTAGGCATTCCCATTTGCTGCCACTTGCCATATTGAGTGCAGGCTTCTTGCAATACCCAGTAGCCAATGGTCTCAATCAGCCCGGTTTCTTCGGCGATGGGGATAAACTTCGCGGGCGAGATCAGGCCGATAGTGGGATGCTGCCAGCGAATCAATGCCTCTAGCCCAACCCACTGCCCGCTGATTAAGTCAACCTGAGGCTGATAGCATAAAAATAGTTCATGGTTGTCGATAGCCTTGCGCAAGTCGGTCTCTAAGTTGAGCTGCCTGCGGGCGTTTGCATTGATTTCCTCAAAGTAAACCTGATAGTTATTTCGGCCTTGAGATTTGGCCTGATACATGGCTGCATCCGCATTTCTGAGCAAGGTTGGCCCGTCTTCACCGTCGTAAGGGGCTAGCGCAATGCCCAAGCTAGCCGTTACGTACAGCTCTTCGCCCTGCACCTGAAAAGGCGCTGATAGCCTTTGTAAAAGTCGTTCGGCAATGCTAGAAACATCTTCCGCTGAGCGCAGATTTGAAAGCAGTAGAGTAAATTCGTCACCGCCCCATCTGGCCACGAAGTCATAGTTGCGCAAGCAGCCCTTTAGCCTTTTTGCAACCTGCTGCAATAGGCAGTCGCCCGCTTCATGTCCTAACGTATCGTTAATGTTTTTAAAGCGATCAAGATCTAAAAAGGCCACGCCAAGCATGGTATCTTGCTGGGCTGCCATCGCAATTGAGCGCCCTAGCTGCTGATTAAACAGCATTCGATCCGGCAGTTGGGTGAGCTGATCGTAGGCGCTGCGGGTGCGAGCCACTTGGTCGAGGTGCGATCGCCGAAGCGCTAAATATATCTGACTGCCTACCGACTCTAGCAGCCGCTTTTCACAGGATGACCAGGTTTGTTCGGGCGATCGCAGCAGCGCCAGCACACCCAAGCAGCTAGAAGGCTGCGTCGCCGTAACAGCCGTTTTGTAAGGCGCACTGATATAAGGCGTATGGCAACAGCGCTCAGCGGGCTGATTCTCCGATTCGTAGCAAAGCGGCAGCACAATTAGCTCTCGGCCCTGGCTGTCTCCAAATATCTGCGTTAGCGAAAACGGCCATTCGCGCCCCGAATACGCTTGAGCCCCTTTAATCCGAAAGTCTTCGCCTGCGGCTAGGGTCGCGAGCTGGGCCTGCAAATCATTCGCTTGGTGCTGCCACAAAACGTCAATTTCAGCCTGCCTGATGCCCAGATATCGCCACAGCGCCGTCACAGCAGCAGGCGTAGGAATTTCTTGGGCTGGCACCTCAGGCTGTTTCGCCTCCCACAGATAGTGGGGGCTGGTGCTAATCGTATCGGGTAAAAATAGCTGGGCTGACGAGCAGCTAAAGGCGCTGCTTAAAATCGCTAATACCTGCGGCCAAAGCTGCGGTGTGTCAATCGGGCAGTGCAGCAGGCAGCTCACCCGAGCGAGCAGCGCATCTGATGATGAGGCAAGCGATGGCGTATCGTCCGATGGAGCGGCTGATAGAAACGGAGAATATGTCACCCTAAACAAACCTCACAAACATGAGGTAAAAACATAAGTTGATGCTGGTGAGCTAAATATTCCCGAAATTCACAGCTTTGAGTAGGTTAATTAAATTCGTGACGGGCGATCGCTGCCTTGTATAGCAGCTTTACGCACAGGGGCTTGTAGCATTTTTGTAGGGGGGCACTGCCTACCTCACTTAGGCAGGCGATCAGCAGCCTTTTCTGCTAGCTGGTCGGTGGGTCGGATGATATAGCGATCGCCATCAAACACCAAAACAGATTGATCGTCAGCGCTAGCCCCTGCCAAGCCCAAATCACCCGGCGGCTGCTTAGCAGGCACGCTCAAAGGCGTTAAAACACGGGCTACCTCAGACTGCTGCTCTAGCGTTTGCGTAGAAGAAACCAAGTCACCCAGGCCGTTAATGAGTTCGCGTAGCTGCTGACGAATGGCCGGATCGCCCGTAATCTCATCGACATCAGCCATGACTTTTTGGGCGCTTGCCAGCGCATCGCGAGCCGACTCTAGCGTTTGCTGGAGCAATACCAAATTAGCGGGCGTGTTGAGCGAAGCGGTAATCGCCTGTAAGTCTGCCGATGCTGCCGATGCGTTATTTACCAAGGTTTCTAAATTCCCCACTAGCTCACCGCCTTGAATGGTTGGCCCTAGCACATCTACCGTGTCACGAAGCTGAACGCTGGTGGCCTCTAAGTTACCTAGCGTATTGACTAAAACGCCGCGATTTTCACCGATTAGCCCATTCAGGTCGGCGGCGGCGACTGAAAACTGTGAGGCTGCGCCTTCTACCTGCTGCGCGGCCCGATCTGCCGAGTTGGTGGCCGATTGCGCCGCTTTAGAAAGGGGGACAATTTCACTGCGAGCGGCTTTGGCTAGCTCAGTGGCCTCTGTTGCTAGCGTGCCGGCCTGCTCTGCTGTACCTGCTGCGCTCGTCAACAGGTCTTTGAGCTGTTTAATCAGTTCTGGATCGGCGAGCAAGTCGGCAACTTCACCGGCTGAGCGCAGCAGCGCTTCGTAGCTAGGGCCCACTTGACCATTGAGGCGATCGCCATTACAAAGAATAATGCTGCTGTCACAGTCGGCACTCGTTGGATTAATATCAGGCGCGATCGCCCCTAGCTCTTCTAGCGGCGTAATCTCAATAGACATATCGCCAATTAGCCCTGACTCTACCGTTTCCACAATGACCTTTGCAGGCATTCGCAAATCGCGCTGCGTCACCTCTAGCTCTAGCTCCACGCTATTAGAGAGCGGACTAATCGCCAGCACTCGTCCTACGGGCACCCCTCTATACATCACAGGCGTCCCGACTTGAATGCCCATGGCATCGTCAAACTCAGCGACTAGGCGATAGGGCCGACTGCTAGGATTAAAGCCTCGCAGCCACAGCACCAATCCCCCGAACAAGCCAATCCCAAATAGGATTAGCAGCCCCACAGAACCTTCTCGAATTGTTCGTGCCCGCATGAGTTTCCTTAGCGCCTGTTCAACACTGCTTCTAACGTCATTATCCTGTCACATGAATAGGGCCTTGCGTTTGAGCACTAAAAAACTGACGCACAAAAGGATTATCCGTTGAGTCAATTTCATCAACCGCGCCGACCCACTGCACCCGCCCATCGTGCAAAAATACCACCCGATCTGCCGTCCGCCGAATCGTGCTCTCTTGGTGCGTCACAATTAGATAAGCGCCGCAAGCCTGTTCGTTGTGAACCTTGCGAATCAAATCTTCAATCACCGTTGAAGCAATCGGATCAAGACCCGCTGTCGGCTCATCGTACAGCAAAAGGCTCGGATGATCCGTCGGATTGTGCGGGTTAGACATCACCGCTCTAGCAAAGCTCACGCGCTTGCGCATCCCGCCCGACAGCTCGGCAGGATACTGGTTAGAAATATCAGGCAGGCCGACCCTGGCGAGTGCTTCAATCACTAAATGCCGAATCTCACGGCTTGAGAGGCGGGTATGCTGATAGAGCGAAAAACCCACGTTTTCAGCGACGGTGAGTGAGTCAAACAGGGCGGCCTGCTGAAAGACCATACCGATGCCTAGCGGGTCGGGCGAGTCTTCAATGAGGCCCAGTCGTTTCTGCCCGCCTATCCATATTTCGCCTTGATCGGGCGCTAAGAGTCCGCCAATAATGCGCAGTATGGTAGATTTGCCTGTTCCTGAAGGGCCAATGATGGCGATCGCCTCACCTGCGTGCAGCGTAAAGTCAATGCGCCTCAGCACCGGATTGCGGCCAAACTGCTTAGCAATTCCCTTTAGCTCCACCAAAGGCACTTCGCCACAGGAGCGGTCAAAAGACGGTTTTACAGGCGGCTCAGGCCAAGAAGCGTAGGAGTTAGCCATAGTTGTTTAAGAAGTTTGTTCAAGGGCTCTTATGGCATGGGCGGTTATCCGTCTACTTATCGTACTCATTAGCCGAACAGAAAACTGAAGCGGTCGAATTTGCCGCCAATATTTAAGCGAAATCTACATTAGCCCTAGCCTTTTTGCTGTATAACCCTAGTGCGTGATCCCCATTTTGCTCAGCTATTGCCATGCGCCCAAACCGTAGAAAATTATACGCCAAGCCCAAGCGCTGGATGAGATGGCTCAGGCCAGGACTATTTGTTAAGCGCTGGATGTTTTTGAGCACGTTGGGCATCTGCGCGGTCGGCTTGGGCGTTTTGGTATGGCTCAAGCTAACGCCCGTGTTTTACACGGTGAAGTTTGTGGGCACGCTGCTCAACTGGATCACGCGCCTGGTGCCTAACTACGTCAGCGGGCCGCTAGCGGTGGTGGGTGGCTTATTATTTATTATCTGGGGCCAAACCCGTACGCTAGGGGCCATTGTAGAGGTGCTGCTGCCCGCCAATGGCGAAGATAATTTGTGGGATGCGATCGCCACCCATCGCCGCCTGCGCAAAGGCCCCCGCATTGTGGTAATCGGCGGCGGCACGGGTCTTTCTACGCTGCTGCGCGGCCTGAAGCACTACAGCGGCAATATCACTGCGATTGTCACCGTGGCTGACGATGGTGGCTCGTCGGGCAGGCTGCGCCGGGAGATGGGCGGTATTCCACCGGGCGACATTCGCAACTGTATAACGGCCTTAGCCGATGAGGAAAAGCTGCTGACCGAGCTGTTTCAGTATCGCTTTGAGGGCAGCAGCGACTTAAGCGGCCATAGCTTTGGCAATTTGTTTTTATCGGCGATGAATGAAATTACCGGCGACTGGGAGCAGGCGATCGCCGCAAGTTCTCAGGTGCTGGCTATTCGCGGTCGGGTGTTGCCCTCTACTCTTAGCGATGTCAGCCTGTGGGCTACTCTTAGCGACGGTCGCCGCATTGAGGGCGAATCTAACATTACCAAGGCAAAGGGAAACATTGATGAAATTGGCTGTCTGCCTGTGGCACCCCCGGCGCTGCCGCAGGCGGTAGAAGCGATTAATGAGGCAGACTATGTGGTGATTGGCCCCGGTAGCCTGTACACCAGCATCATTCCAAATTTGCTGGTACCCGAGCTTGTAGCGGCGATCGCCAACTGCAAAGTCCCCCGCATCTACCTGTGCAATATCATGACCGAGCCCGGTGAAACCCAAGGATACACAGTCTCTGAGCATATTCAGGCAATTGATCGCGCCTGCGGCCAGTACCTTTTTGATGCGGTGCTCGTGCAGAAAAAAATGCCTTCAGAGGTAGCCATTGATCGATATCTCAAACAAGGCTCTACGCCCGTACTGCTCGACCGTAAGGCCGTGATTGACTCAGGCCGTCGGCTCGTAATTGCTAACGTCATGAGCGAGCGTGACGGCATCATTCGCCACGATCCCAAGCGGCTAGCTCGCGTACTGGTGAAGTGGTACGAGCGCACCCGATGGCGCTGGTAAGTTGTTTAATAAAAAAGCGCGTTACCAGGATTGAGCTGACTTTTCAAAGAACATTAAATGCTGCTGCGGCAGTCGCCCATCGGTTTTTACCCACTTCAATCCCGCCGCGCTCATCTCTTTTTTTACCTGCGTTTGCGTCATTTTATGATGCTTTTTAATCAGCACCAGCGGATTCTCGGCCCGGTATTCAGCCAGCACAACCTGCCCGCCCGGTTTTAGCGCCTCGACAATGCCTGCCATCATCTCTTCAGGATAGGCAAACTCATGATAGGCATCGAACATGACCGCCATATCAATGCTGCCTGCTGGCAGGTTCGGATCTGACTCGGTGCCCAGCACGGTTTCTACATTTTTAACGCCGTATTTATCGCGCTCGGCTGCTAAAAGCGCCAGCATTTCTGGCTGCACATCTACGGCCAATACTGTGCCCTCTGCTACCCAGTCGGCGAGCTGAAAGCTGATATAGCCCATGCCCGCACCAATATCGGCGACGACATCATCGCGCTCTAGCATTAGGGCATCTACAGCCATGTCTGGCCTTTCTTCGGTGGCACGGCTAGGACGAGTCAGCCAGTTTGCGCCCTGGTAGCCCATCACATTAGCAATTTCGCGGCCATAGTACACCTTACCAATGCCGTCAGCGCTAGGCGATTTATAGCTGTAGCTACCGTCTGCTGTGGCCGCTGTCGTCGCGTCTGTAGCCGAGCAGCCCAGCGTGAGCATGAACAGCAGGCACAGGGTTACCAGTCTTGCGGCAAGCCGAGCGGCTAAATGAAAAGAGACCCCTACTTGAGACCAAAATTGAAAACAAGCCATGCAAAAATATGCGAAACAACCACTACTTAAGATTACTATGCTGCATTCTGCTAATTTGCGTGAGTCTTTAGCTTGGGCGATCGCTGACATTCATAACAAAGGAACAGCTCAAGGTACAGGCGGTAACTTTAGCGTCTTGGGCCAGAGCGATCCGCTCCGCTTGCTGATGTCACCGAGTGGTGTTGATAAAGGCACTGTTGCACCTACCGATCTGCTCGAAATAGATCGTGCAGGACAGGTTATTACCGGGAAAGGGGCGGCTTCGGCAGAGACGCTAGTGCACTTAAGCTTAGTAGCGGCGGGCGCTAAGGCAGTGCTGCATACGCATTCTGTTTTGGGTACGTTGCTGTCGAGGCGATCGCTTGAAGGTCAGCTAACGTTTTCGGGCTACGAAATGCTCAAGGGCATAGAGGGCGTGAAAACGCACGAAGCGGTGGTGATACTGCCGATTATTGAGAATTCTCAAGATATGCATATTCTCAGCCAGCAAGTTCAACAGCTCTTGAAAGACTGGCCTAACTCATACGCCTTTTTGGTTGCAGGTCACGGCCTGTATGTGTGGGGCGACTCTCTCTTTCAGGCCCGCCGCCATTTAGAAATATTTGAGTTTTTGCTAGAGCTTACCTATCACGATTGGCTGCTGACAGGTAAGCTTTTGGCCCGATGAGCGTCGCCTACAGACACTAGCGCTTGCGGCTGCCAGCTTCCTTTTTACGCGCCTCAGTCTCTAGGTTAAACAATACCTGCAAGGTCTCCATGGCGTTGTCCCGCGCGTCCATATCTCTTTGGGCTCGCAGCTGCGTCATCGGATCGTGCAGAATTTTATTAACGATGCCTCTGGTCAGGGCTTCGACCACGCCGCGATGCTTCTCTGAAAATTCTGAGCCCAGGCGCGACATGGCTTTTTCTAGCTCTTGGGTGCGAATGGTTTCGACTTTGCTGCGCAGGCTGCTGATAGTGGGTACGGTGTCGAGCGATCGCAGCCAGTCCATAAATGCCTCAACCTCTTCATCTAGCAGCACCTCTGCCTCACGCGCCATCTGCCGACGGCTCTCCTGATTTTGCGCCACCACCGCTTTGAGATCGTCCACGTTAAACGCAAACACCGCACTAATTTCGTTGATGTTGCTATGCACGTTGCGCGGCACTGCAATGTCAAACACTAAGAGCTGACGATTGCTACAGAGCGGCTCTAAATTCTCACGATGCAAAATCGGCTCTACCGCCGAGGTACAGGTAAACACCACGTCAGCGGCAACTACGGTCTCTAACATGCCATCAAGCGTACCCGTTTGAATATCTGTATCGCCAAACTGAGCGGCCAGTTCGTTAGCTCTATCAATCGTGCGATTCAGCAGCGTAATTTTGCTCGCCCGCTTAGAAACTAGGTGCTGCACCAGCAGTCGGGCCATTTTACCCGCGCCCAAAATCGCAATGTGGCAGTCGTCAAAGCTCTCTACCTTCATCAGGGCCAGCTCAGCAGCGGCTGAACTAATCGAAACCGCGCCCGTGCCCAGGTTGGTCTCCGTGCGGACTCGCTTGCCAGCTTTAATAGAATCTTTAAGCAGGCGGCTGAGAATACGACCTACGCCTTTGTGCTGCTGCCCCAGGCTGAGGGCGTGCTTTACCTGAGCTAAAATTTGGCCTTCACCCAGCACCAGGCTGTCGAGTCCGGCAGAGACGCGCATCAGGTGCGTTACCGCGTCTTGCTGAAGCAGCACAAACAGGTGAGGGCGCAGTTCGTCTAAGCCAAGGCCGCTGTGGTCAGACAAAAAGCGCATCACATCGCGGATGCCGGCCTCGGTCTCATTGACGACGATATGAATTTCTAGGCGGTTGCAGGTGCTCAGGATGGAGACTTCTTCGATAGTGGGCGAACCGCTTAGATGGGCGATCGCATCGGCTACCTGAGCGGAAGGAATGCTCAGCTTTTCTCGAACCTCAACCGGCGCAGTCTGATGACTGAGCCCAACAACAGCAATGTTCATTCGACTTCCTATAAATCTTGTTACGAAGAATCTTCTATGAGTACCCAAGGAGCAAATGAGCCCTCTTCTCAAGGTATTAAAT
>JBARVS010000181.1:0-3749 GCA_049646385.1 Phormidesmis sp.
AACCCAATCCCAGCAAAGCGAAACCTAAAGACAGTTTTTCAATCATAGTAATTCATAGTAATTCAATGAGAAGTGCGAGAGCGACAACGGGCTTTCCTCAAGGTTGCTGCCACTCTATAGATTTTGCCTATTGTCTCAGTCGGCGAGCGTGTTGTCGGGTTACCTTATCCAGTTAGCCAACTATCACAAGCTGAGCTAGAGCGCATTGATACCGTCGCACCGCAGGGCGTGGTCGCAGGCGATCGCAGGTCGCGCAGGAAGTGCATCAGCGGCTAGCTGATAACAAACGCTATGGCTACACCCTGGCGCTGAAGATAAAATATGGCAACTACGAGACGATTACGCGCAGCCGTACGCGAGACAGTCTGCTTCGAGAGCCAGGGGAGATTTTGCAGCTATCTCTCGATCTGCTCGCCGCCCATCTAGATCTCAATCGACCTGTTAGGCTACTGAGCACTACGATCTCAAACTTGGCTCATCCTCAGTCCTTTCAGCAGCTAACGCTGGATTTATCAGCCAGTGACCGCCGTGAATATGAGTGATTAGGTAGGCGTTTGCCCTGTGGCGTCGAAAAGAGCCTGATGGGAGTTTGCCAACAGTGTCGTATAGTGTCGGGAAAAACTTGTAGGACAGCGTTGAGCTTTTATTAACCCTGACATTAGTTTCTCAAAAGTTTCCTCACCTATGTCAAATACATCCGAACCAACTCCCCCCAATCAGCGCCCAGTTCCTCGCCCACCTAGCCGCCGCCGCTCGATTTTGATCAAGGTCGGCGCTGGTTTGGGGTCGGTGGTTGTACTAGGAGGTGTGGTCGTTGCGATTTGGGGCAATCTCATCATCACCCAGTGGATTTTGCCTCGGGTGAAGGCCGCTATTGATGGTGCTATTGAGCGACCGATTGACATAGGAGATGTAGAGGGGTTTTCGCTGTGGAGCGTGCGCCTGGGCAAAACGACGCTGCCGCCGATTGCGTCGGACAAGTCAACGGTCACGGTGGATGCGGTTGAAATTTCTATTGGTTTGCGATCGCTCATTTTTCACCGCATCATCAAACCCAACATTGTGCTCGTACGCCCCCAGATGTCATTAGTGCAAGGGCAAGACGGGAAGTGGTTCGAGCTAACGCTGCCCGAGCAGCCCGAAAATGATCGGCCCATCACGCTAGAGGTTCAGTCTATTGAAGTAGAAGAGGGTGGCCTGACGGCTACTCCTTTTTTGAAAGAGGGTGGCGCGACAGGTGGTCAGGCCGTCGTTGCCCGAAAGCCCGTGCAGGTAGCCGACGCAGATGCCACGGTGGAGTTTTTTGGTGAAAAAGGTAAGCAAGTTTCCTTTGATTTGACGGCAGATGCTGAGTCCGGCGAGCTGGCAGTTAAAGGTGAGGGCGATCTTAAAAAGCGAACGGTAAAGGCTAACGTGCGGGCTCATGATCTGTCTACTACTGGGGTTAATATATTTTTGCCCTATTCTCTAGGGCTGAGCGCTGGCACCCTCGACAGCAACGTGACCCTAGCCGCCGCCCTAACTGAAGACGGAACGCTAGATAAGTCAGCGTTGAATGCCAAAGGAACCGCTCGCTTTCATGACGGCAGGTTTCAGGCAAACGCCCTATCTCAGCCAGTTACCGATATTCGTAGTCAGCTTCGATTTAAAGGGCAGCAAGTCAGCTTAGAAGACACTAGCTTGCAGCTCGGTGACAACCTCCTAACCGCTTCAGGTGATGTGGATCTTAAAAACGGGTATGACATTACGGCCCAAATTCCTTCGTTTACCGTAGATGAGGTGAAAGATGAGGTGAAAGCGATCGCTGATGTAGATCTGCCGATCAACGCCAGCGGCGCATTTTTGCTGAATGCCAAAGTGACGGGCAAGTTTGACAATCCACAGGTGCAGGGTAGCTTGGCTAGCCTCCAGCCCTTGCAGATAGACAAGCTGAGCCTAACGACGGTAGCCGCTGATTTTGCCCTCACCCTGTCTCGCTTCGACCTGAGCGAACTGCGCCTTGTTCCCGCAGAAGGCGGGGCGATTGTTGCCAAGGGACAGGCCCATTTAAAAGACTTAAAGAATCCTACCTTTGAGCTGACGGGCCAAGCAGATTTACCCGCTGATGCCTTTGCCAAAACTTACGGCATCGACCTGCCCCAAGATGTTGTTATTGGTGATTTAACTGCCGACATCCAAGCAGCCGGTAGCCTAAAAGCGCAAACGGCCTCTGCCCGGTGGCAGCTCTCAAACTCTACCTTTCCGGGCACGGGAGAGATTAGCCTAGTAGACAATACCATGGTGCTGGATAATACTCGCCTGCGGGTGGCCAATGGGACGGTAACAGCGGCGGCAACCGCTCAGCTAAAAAGCGGCGAATGGCAAGCAACCGCTGCTACCGACCAGGTTCCTATTGAACAGTTTACGGCTCAGGCGCGAGGGCTTTTAAGGGCTGATGTCGAGGCGTCTGGCAATTTAAATGCGCTGGATTTGAAGTCGATTCAGGCGGGGGGGACGGCGGCGATCGCCAATGCCCAGCTCTATTTGCCCACAGCTAACGAGCCGCTGCTAGATCCGGGTGACTGGAAGAGCACTTTTCAATGGCAGGGCGATCGCATCGCGGTTCAATCATTCACGGCTCCCGGCGTCCAAGCCGACGGCACCATCGGCGTAGACTTCACCCAGCAAATCCCCATCGGCAAGCTAGCGCTAAACGTCGCCCTCCAGTCCTTTGACCTTCAGCCGCTCAACAACCTCGTCCCACCAAAAGTAAAAGAATATAGCAAGCTATCAGGGCTCACCAGCTTCAACGGCCAGATCCTTGGCACCTTACAAAATCCCCAGATACAAGGAGACGCACAAGTAGACTATTTGGCTGTAAACCAGCTCTTGTTTGAACCTTTGGCTGGCCCAGTTGCCTTTTCCTTTACAGACGGGGGCCACGTAAATCTGCAGGGGCAACAAGATCGGCTTCAGCTAGTCGTCAACGATTCCCTGCAAGCAAGTATCCGCAATCAGACTCTGCCCGCCCTTTCTTTTGAGGTGCAAAATCAAGCCTTTGTTGCCAAAGGCTATGGCAAAGACCGCCAGCTCCATGCTGACATTGCTCAACTGCCGCTTAGCACTTTAGGCATCCAGCCCGCTGTTGAGTATGGGTTTGGAAGGGTTGCGGGTTTGCTGGATGCCAGCGTAGACGCGGACTTAACAGATTTTTCTAACCCTACGGCTAAAGGCTCCTTGATCGTCGCCCAGCCCTCGCTCAATCCGGTTGAAGCCGAGCAGCTAACGGCAAACTTTACCTATGCCAACCGCACTGCCACGGTCAAGCAAGGCAAACTCCTGTTTAACGACAGCCGATATTTGCTAGCGGGCAGCGCGACCCTATCGCCTCAGGTTCAGTACGACGGGACGCTGACCATTGCAGAAGGACGCATTGAAGACTTGGTGCCCATCGCTGAGCGACTCAACCTGAGCGCTTTTGGAGTTGGCATCCCGACTGCGCCGACAGGTTCAGCGGCTGATTTAGTCACGCAGCCTGTAGGCGCGCCCAACGCCACCTTCCGCACTCAACTGCAAAACTTCGCTGCTTTTCTTAAAAAACATCCTCCAGAAGCGTCTGATCCGGGTAATTTGGTGAAGCCATCTTTAGAAGATTTAGCCGGGAAATTCACTGGTGAAATTAAGGTTGCTGGAAAATCGCTCGTCCCAGCAGACCTAACGGCTGACTTTAATCTTCAGGGCAATAGCTGGGAATGGGGGCCGCGCACGCA
>JBARVS010000182.1:0-7542 GCA_049646385.1 Phormidesmis sp.
ATGCAGATCTGAAATATGTGCGATTAACATTCAAAGCCTTTAAAAAAACTAAAAAAATTTTAGTGGGTATAGCCCAGCGAAAAATCTATTGCGTCATCAGGTGACTTTGTTTCAAAGCTAATGTGTAAGCCTTCTACGGATAGCGTTTTTGCCATTTTACGCAGGGTAGACTCCATCTGCGCGGATTCTGCTACTAGCGCTACATACATTGTTTCGCCCTTCACCGTGACTGGCCAGTGCTGATTGCCTAGCATATGGCCCAAGTGCATGAGCGCGATCGCCCGATTATTCACCCCATTATTTTCAAATCGTAGAGCCATTACCTGCTGCTGCTCTATGCTTACGAGCACCAAATGGTTACGCGGGGTAGAGAGCACATCCCCTTCTTTTATCAGCCAGCTACGCGCCTTAATAATGCCGACCGACTGGCCAGCGGCGGTTTGAGTGAGGATGCGACCTTTGGCGCGATCGCTTTGCCCAATCAATACTTCCAAACAGCGATTTTCTCGTTGAGCCTGCATCACCCGTCTGGCCACATCTGCGCTCTCACTGACGTTACCTAGGTAGTCTTTTGCTAGCTCGGTCGTCGCTGCGTTGGCTTCAGTCATTTTCTTCAATCGTTCTTAAGAATTAATAACTAAAATATGCACTCTTATGTTGCTCTGTAAATCTTCTTAGCTAACAGGGCGCAACCCTTAAACAATCCGCCACAATAGCCTACAGCGCTTAGATGCTTCTATAAAAAATACGCAGTTTTCTTAGTACCAGGAGAAGTAAACCATGCCTGAAATGACCTCTGGCGTAGCCTTAAACAGCGCTAGGCCAGCGCCTCAGCAAAAGATTCCACTGCAAAAGCTCTATGAAGATCTAGCGGATATTGGCACGATGGATGTTGCGCAAGGGGCGCAGTGTCGTGAGCGGGCACAGCAGGTATTGGCCAATTCTAAAATTAGCTTGAACTGGCGAGATGCGATCGCCGAACGCCTTCACGAAGCCAACCATATTCTCGCCATCAAAACCGTCACTGGTGACGACAGCTATTGACCAACTTGACAATAGGGCTGTAACCATAGGGCGTTGCAAATGGCAGCGTCCGCTAAAACTTCAGCCTAAATCGATAGTTCGCCACCGATTCCACCAGCCCTATCGCGATGAAGTTGGTCAGCAAAGCTGAGCGTCCGTAGCTCATCCACGGCAGCGGAATGCCCGTGATAGGCGCAAGGCCAATCGTCATACAAATGTTAAGCACCACCTGGAAAACAATCATGGAGAGGACGCCGACCGCCAGCAGCGAGCCAAAATTATCTTTAGCATTTTGAGCAATCATCACCAAGCGCAGACAAATTAGCCAAAAGGCCATCAGCAGCGCGATGCCACCGACAAAGCCTAGCTCCTCGCCCACGGCTGAAAAAATAAAGTCGGTATGCTGCTCGGGAATAAAGCTGAGCTGCGTTTGAGTGCCGTGAAAGAGCCCTCGGCCCCACAGCTCGCCCGCGCCAATGGCAATGCGCGATTGAATCAGGTGATAGCCGCCGCCTAAGGGGTCTTTATCAGGATGTAAAAACAGCACCAAGCGGTCTTTTTGGTAGTCTTTGAGCACGTGCCACATGACTTGGCCAAGCTTGCCAGAGGCGATGTTGATGATGACAGCGATCGCCCCACTATAAAACGACCACCAGGGCAGCGATCGAAAAGCAACGATGCCCATCAGCACCACCCACACCACCCACACCGGGAAATACAGCTGAAACATAATCGCCGACACCAGTGGCGAAATCATCAAAATCAGCCAGCCTGGATGGGTGCCGCTCCAGTACAGCATCCCTATGGTAATCGCCCCAAACACCAGCGAAGTGCCTAAGTCTGGCTGCAAAAACACCAGCGCCCAGGGCACCGCCGTAATTGCCAGCGCCTTGACCATGCCATACAGCGTTGAGGCATCTCGATCTTTTAGGGTCGCGGCCAGGGTGATAATTGCGCCTAGCTTCGCAAACTCCGACGGCTGCACGTTAAAGCCCAATACATTAATCCAGCGCTGTGCCCCTAGCCCCTCGCTGCCGATGACCATCACCGCCAGCAGCGAAACAATCGTGGCTGCATAAATAATCCAGCGCCATTGCAGCAGCACCTCGTAGCGACTGCGAGCAATCCACAGCGCTAGCCCTGCGCCCACCGCGCCGAGGATCGCATGGTTCACCGCATAGCCCGTTTCACCCGTGTATTTTTGGGTGCTGTCAATTAAAATGCTAGCGAAAATTGTCACGCCCACTGGCAGCATAAACAGCAGCCAGTCAACGCCTTGCCACCCGTGAAACAGGCGCTTCCAACGCTTCTTAAACGATGGCGAGCTAGACGAATAAGAACTCATAGCAAAAGGAAGTAATAACGTTGTTTCTAAGTCAATGCCGCCACAGAGATTTTGGCTGCTGCCTGCTTAGCGATGTTCATTAGGGCGATCGCCGAAGCCGACTCAGGCGCGGCCAGTACAATCGGCAGGCCATTATCGCCGCCCTCTCGTACGGGCATTTCTAACGGCACCTTGCCCAACAGCGTCACCCCCAACTCTTCCGCCGCCTTCTCACCGCCATCCGCACCAAAAATAGCGTACTTTTTATCCGGCATATCGGGTGGGACAAAATAGCTCATATTTTCTACCAGGCCCAGAATCGGCACCTTGAGCTGCTCAAACATTTTTAGCCCGCGCCGAGCATCGCCGAGCGCGACCGTTTGCGGCGTCGTCACAATAATTGCACCCGCCATCGGTACGGCCTGAGCGAGCGTGAGCTGGGCGTCACCCGTTCCCGGTGGCATATCGACCACCATATAGTCCAACTCGCCCCACTGCACCTGATACAAAAACTGACGAATCACCCCGTTGAGCATGGGGCCACGCCATACAACGGGCTGGTCTTTATCGATTAAAAAGCCCATAGAAACCATTTTTACGCCGTGATTGAAGGCGGGCTCTAGCACCTGCTCGCCATCTACGTCGCGTACGGTCACGTTGGCTTCACTCAGGCCCATCATCGTCGGCGCATTAGGGCCATAAATGTCAGCATCAATTAGGCCGACCGTTGCCCCCGTTTTAGCCAAAGCAACTGCGATATTAATGGCAACCGTGCTTTTGCCTACGCCGCCTTTGCCGCTGGTAACCGCCAGAATATTTTTGACCCCAGCAATGCCAGTGCGATCAGGTAGGGCCTTTTGCTGAGGCGTTTCAGCCGTAATTTCTATGTCTACGGCTTCTACACCGGGGAGGGTGCGTACGGCTTTTTCACAGTCTTCTTTAATGAACTCGCGCAGGGGGCAGGCAGGCGTAGTTAGCACTAGGGTAAAGCTCACCTTACCGTCGTCTACGCTAACGTTGCGAATCATGTTCAGCGCGACGAGGCTTTTTTGAAGCTCTGGGTCTTGCACTGGCTTTAGAACTTCTAAAACGGATTCTGGGTTGAGCGTTTTAATCATGTTGTGGGTAGGTTGGCTTTACTGAGAATACTAGCGCTCAACGATGCGGGTTAGAGAACTATTATCGTTTTAAAGGGGGCTACCAAAAATGTCCGTTCGGTTGCTTTTAGCAGGGATGCCAGACATATGCTGCTCGGCGGCGGCAACTAGCGCAGCGGCGACTTTTGTGGCATGAGGCTTGATCACGGGCCATGCGAGCGGCGAAAGCCAGCCGCTCAGAGTAATAGAGTATAAAACGCAGGTGCCGCAAAGGGTAGAGACAATCCGATAGGTTACCCGCTCTTGCAGGCCCGGTAGGGGAAATAGGCGAATGCTGAGCAGCTCACCGGGCAGCACCCGCTCTACAAATATTTGGGTAGAGATGGGCAGGTAGGGCAGCACCGCGCGATAGATTAGGCCCGGTTTGGCTCGCTGGCCGCGAGGTGCGTTGGTAGAGGTAATTAAAGGATGCCAGGTATTAAGGTCGGCGAGGTTAGTGACTAGCTGCCATAGCGTTTCGGCAGGGGCAGTGCTTGCGGCCCAATAGTTGCTTTGGCAGGCGCTGCGGGCCGATTTTGCAGAAGTGCCCCCCTCGCTCCAGGCTCCTTCCCAGATGCCTTCCCAAATACCTTGGGCCCTTAGCTGAGGGTGCGCGACAGCAGCCGTCATCCCGCCTAACATCTCGCCTATGGGCACGGCGTTCAAGATGTTTCCCTCTGGTTGTGTCGATCTGCCGATCAGGGGGGCTATCAAAGAGCGCAAACGGTCTTTTAAGCTTCGAGTCAAGCTTTTTCCTCCGGTCAGCAGGCCAGTAAGCAAGCTAGCAAAGAAGCCTGTTTGTTTGCGCAAAAGCCACATCATGGCGATTCTCCTGGGGAGCGGCTTTGCCATTGCCTCAAATATCCTAAATACTTAACGTTAGCAGTCTCAAAAAAGGCTGGCGAAGTTCCATTATTTTTTGCCATTCCTTTGAAAGATAGCTTTTATAGTTTAAGCGATCGCATCGTCGCTCATGAAAAAAACACGTCTAAAGATACCCGTAAAGCGACCTGTTAAACGCCAGCAATCTGCTACAGGTAATTTGTCACAGATTGTCACACTCTGTTTCAAAGATGCAACGAAGCCTTCCAAATCATGTTTGACTAAATAGATAACGAATTGATTGAATTGACTGAAGCCATTATCGACACATTATGACGATTTCCCCCGCCAAGGCCGTACGTCCGGAAGCCCCGCAGGAAAACATTTCAACCGCGCCTGTGCTAACGCTTCCGCCTAACGACTCTCGCCAGCAGGTAAGCAATGCCTTCAAAGGATTGCAGGATAGAATTTGCCAGAAGCTAGAAGCCGTTGACGGCACTGGCAAGTTTCAGGAAGATGCTTGGCAGCGGCCTGAAGGCGGCGGCGGGCGATCGCGCGTGATGAAGGGCGGCAATATTTTTGAGCAGGGCGGCGTAGGCTTTTCAGAAGTATGGGGCGATAAGCTGCCGCCTTCTATTTTGAGCAAGCGCCCCGAGGCGGAAGGTCACCAGTTCTACGCAACGGGCACTTCTATGGTGTTGCACCCTAACAACCCTTACGTGCCTACCGTTCACCTCAACTATCGCTACTTTGAAGCTGGCCCGGTGTGGTGGTTTGGTGGCGGGATTGATTTAACGCCTTATTACACGACCGAAGAAGATGTGATTCATTTTCATAAGACGCTGAAAGAAGCGTGCGATCGCCACAACCCGCAATACTATCCCAACTTCAAGCGCTGGTGCGACGAATACTTTTTCCTCAAGCACCGGGCCGAACCTAGAGGCGTCGGCGGCATCTTCTTTGACTACCAAAACGGTCAGCGCGGCGAACTCTATCGCGGCCACCATCAAGACGGCCCCGCCGCCCTCTACAGCAA
Organism: Phormidesmis sp.; assembly: GCA_049646385.1. Lineage (GTDB taxonomy): Bacteria > Cyanobacteriota > Cyanobacteriia > Phormidesmidales > Phormidesmidaceae > Phormidesmis. The sequence continues at coordinate 5,342 of JBARVS010000182.1, forward strand.
ACAGCTCGGCAGCGCCCCCAAGCGCACCTGGGAAGAAATCTTCAACTTTGCAGTTGACTGCGGTGACGCCTTCTTGCCCGCCTATGTCCCTATCGTCGAAAAGCGAGCGGGCACCGAATACGGCGACAGAGAACGTGACTTCCAGCTCTATCGCCGGGGCCGCTATGTAGAATTTAACCTCGTGTTTGACCGAGGCACCCTATTTGGCCTGCAAACCAACGGTCGCACCGAGTCTATTTTGATGTCGTTGCCGCCGATGGTGCGCTGGGAATACAACTATCACCCCGAGCCCGGTACCCCCGAAGCTAAGCTCTATGACGTTTTCCTGCGGCCTCAAGACTGGGCAAATATGTAGGCGCAAGTATATGGGCACAAGTATGTAGGCAAAGCCACGTAGGAAGGCAGCAATCCCTGGCGGGCACTCTAAAGGCCATAGCGGAGCGCAACTAAGCGCCGCTGCGATCTTAATTAAAAAACGAGTGGCAACAACGGTATGGAGCAGCGAGATTTCACCACCCCCCAAGGCGAGCAGGTTGTGATTTTGGCCCCCACCGGGCGGTTAGATATCACAACGGCTTGGCAGTTTCGGCTTAAGCTACAGGACACTATTTCGGCGCAGACCCCCCATATTCTAGTCAACCTCAGCGAAGTCAACTTTATTGACAGCTCGGGCCTCACTTCCTTGGTCGCCGGAATGCGCGACACCGATAAAATCGACGGCAGCTTTCGCATTAGCAACGTGCACCCCGAAGCCAAGCTGGTATTTGAGGTCACCATGATGGACTCTGTTTTTGAAATTTATGAGACCGAGGAAGAAGCGCTAACATCGCCCTACAAAGCGACGGCAGCATAGCTGGTTTGCTTGATCATTTGAAACGGCCCCATCAGCGCACCCCATAGACCGCGCCCCGTATCAGGGTCTATGCCTTTGTCGTAAGTTAACAGTTCTATCGTGTCACCTGAAGCGTCGCCTTCGGGTGATATTTTTTTAGGCGCTATGTCAAAGCCTAGATACACATAGCGCCGCTCTCCACTGTATTCAAACGAACATAGCTGTCCGTCTGGCAGCGCCGCTCGAAACTGATAGCCGCCCGTCGGTAGCCTGTGATACTCAATTGGCGCTGTGCTGTTGGGCAAGCTCACCAAATCCGCCTTGCAAAATTCTGATAGCCGCGAAGGATCCGCGCCTGCACCCACAAACTTCGCAGGTGAAGTCAGCGCAAAATACTGACCGCAGAGCCGATCCGCACTTTGGCTGAGCTGCAAAACGCGCTGCCGATAGGGTGGCTTCAGTGCGCCTACGCTGGCCTGCTCTAAAAATAGGGTGTGCGTATGCGCGTCAGATAGCGCTGGTATGGGCCTTTGCCACAGCTTTAGATGAACGTACCAAGCAGGTTCTGCTGCTGCTTGAGCCTGGTTCTCAAACTCGCCTGATAGGTAGGCTGCCAGCGTCGTCAGAGGAGAAGTTGGCATGGAGCGCTCTAGGAAGATATAGTTTTCTATTGTGAAACAAACTGCTTGGCAAAGGGGCTGCAAAGCGTAACAATATGTTTACAAAGAGTATTTAACAAAAGAGCGTTTACTTGTGAACAACGTCCGTACGGTTTCAGATACAAAGCGAGCTTTCTACAGCACACACACTCGGCCCATCAGCGCGATTTATCGCCGCGTGGTTGAAGAGCTAATGGTAGAAATGCATCTGCTCTTGGTGAATGTAGATTTTACCTATGATTCTATGTATGCGTTGGGCGTTGTGAGCGTGTTCGACCGCTTTATGGAAGGGTATCAGCCTGAAGCGGACAGGCTCTCTATTTACTCGGCCATTGTCAACGCTGTAGAGGGCGACCCGGCTCAGTATCGTCGTGATGCTGAAGAAATATTAGCGGCGGCTCAGTCGGTGCCTTCGATAGAGGCGTTTAAGACGATATTAGAAGAAGCTAAAACCAGCGGTGGCGATGCGCTAAAAGGCAACCTGCACAAGGTAATTAGCAACCCTAAGTTTAAGTACAGCCGCCTATTTGCAACGGGGCTGTACAACGTGGTGGAGGCGATTGACGCTGAGGCCATTAAGGACAAGGAAAAGCGGGATGCGCTGCTTGATGAGCTGGCCCAGACGCTGGGTTTTAACAACGACCTGCTGAAGAAGGATGTGGATCTCTATCGCGGCAACCTAGAGAAGATGGCGCAGGCGCGGGTGGTGA
>JBARVS010000183.1:0-1932 GCA_049646385.1 Phormidesmis sp.
ATAGAATCAGGCTACAAGGTTAGTAAATGGCGGTTACTCGTGAGCAGATACGCATAGTCAGAAGCGGCTAAGCCTGCCTGTAGCTCATCGTAATTATCTACGATATCGGCCAGCTGCTGATGTACTAACTTAAGCGAGCTGCCAACTGGCTTAATCGTGGGCATTTCTAGAAAGTCACAAAGGCGCTCAGCGGTAGCCGTATGGCTGTTAGGATCCATTAAGTCGTCTTCGTAGGTTAAGCCTAAGTGGGGCACTTCGTGCAAAATGGCGCTGGCTTCTATTCGCTGGTTATCTAGGTATTTGAGGCAGTCAATTAGCTCACCAACATCGACTGTAAAACGGCCAGAGCGCTGGCTATTGTCAGCGGTATCGAAGCGGCAGTTGATGCTGTAGGTTTTGAGCGTGGCGATCGCATGTCTTAGGGCATCTCGTCGGTTGAGCGCAATCACCCGGCATCCACCCCGTCGCAAATCCTGCAAAAACTGGTTCGGATCGGCCATCCGCTGCACCTGTCGAAGCTGCTCTACGGTTGTGCTAAAGCCATATACCTCACCGCGCGACTGCCGCACATGCTGATACACGCTCAGGCGAGGAAACCGCACGGCCTGACTTAAAATGTCTGCTTGAAAGGTAATTTTACGATGCGCTTGAAACCAGTGAGTTAGCAGCATACCGCCGCTTTGACCAATATCGAACACCACAAAGCTGGGCTTGTGAGGACGCGAGCCCATTACACTTTGAAAAGTATCTAGCCAACTACCCGCTACCCGCTGTCTTGAAATCGTTTTTTCATCCATACTGCTTGCTCGTGGCCCCCGCTCAAACCCTGTCAAAAATAATACTGACTGCCCTCATAATTACTGAGAAAATTAGGCAAATGATAAGGGTATGCCAGCGGCCTTCAGCCCAGCAACACACTCACGGGCCGATGTATGAAAGCTCCGTAAAACTGCTCAAATCAAAACTGTTTAATCTAAAATTACCTTTATTCCATTAACTGCCATGGTTGCTTTGCTTCGTACGCCCCTACACGCTTTATGCCTTCAGCAAAAGGCTAAAATGACCGACTTTTCGGGGTGGGAAATGCCTGTGCAGTTCGGTGGTATTCGGCAAGAGCACGACGCGGTGCGGACAGCGGCAGGCGCATTTGATATTTCCCATATGGGAAAGTTTGTGCTCGTTGGCCCAGATGTTATTGAGCAGCTTCAGCAGATTGTGCCGTCGGATTTATCGCGCCTGGTCTCAGGCAAAGCTCAGTACACCGTGCTAATCAATCAGCAGGGCGGCATTATTGATGACTTGATCGTGTATCACCAGGGCACTGTTGGCGACCAGCAGCAAATTACCCTGATTGTGAATGCCGGAACGACAGATAAAGACAAAGCTTGGCTGCAAGAGCACTTAAGCAAAACCATCACTTTTACCGATTTGTCACAGACTCACGCCTTAATTGCGGTGCAGGGGCCAAAGGCAACTCAGCAGCTTCAGCAGCTTTGCCCAGCCGAAGATATTTCATCCCTTCCTCGCTATAGCCATCTGACGGGCGAGCTTTTAGGCCATCCTGCTTTTTTTGCGAGGACGGGTTATACCGGCGAAGATGGCTTTGAAGTGATGATACCGATGGCAGCGGCGGCTGAGGTTTGGCGAAAGCTGATGTCTGTCGGGGTTGTGCCCTGTGGCTTGGGCGCTAGAGATACGTTAAGGCTAGAAGCTTCTATGGCGCTTTATGGGCAGGATGTAGATGATCGCACAACACCGCTAGAAGCAGGCTTAGGCTGGCTGGTTCACTGGGACAAGGCTGAAAACTTTATTGGTCGCTCGGTGCTAGAGCAGCAAAAAGTAGGCGGGGTGGAGCGCAAGCTGGTTGGGCTGATGCTGGAGGGCCGTAATATTGCCCGCCATGACTATCCTTTGCTGTATGAAGGGGCTCCT
>JBARVS010000184.1:0-9318 GCA_049646385.1 Phormidesmis sp.
ATGGCGATCGCCTCCACTCCCGAAAGTCGCACAATCCCGACGCTGCCCTGCTGCGGCACGATGGCGGTGGCGATCGCCGCAATGGTTTCTCGCTGAAAAAGGGGCGGCGAAATAGGGTGATTAGTCAACATGCCGTTTTGTCTCTGGAGCGACTGCTATAGAATGGGTCTATAGACAGATATATCTTTGGCCGCCTGTCAAAGTAACAGGCAAGATGTAAGACTTTATATGTAGGGCTTGCTATGGGGATCCTCAAAAGTCTTAGAGAAAAAAATGTGTTGCTGGGCTCCTATGCTAGATCCACTGTCAAAATCTAACACGGCTAGCGGCTCGCCCCTGACCGAAATGAAATCGCCTTTGCGCTTACGCTCAGAGCAGCTTCAGCCTCAACAGCGCTCTCAGCAGCGATCGCGGCGAGTATTTCGGCGACAGTCGAGGCGGCGGCGGCGATCAATCTCCCAAAACTCTATCCTCAAACGATTAGACGCGCTGTATTGGAAGCGGCTGCTGCGCTATTTCTATATCCGCTTTTTACGAATGCAGAGCAGTCCGGGGGCGATCGCGCGTGGCGCAGCAGCGGGTGCGTTTGCAGGCGCGTTTCCTTTAATTGGCTTGCAAACGATTATTGGCATTGCGATCGCCTCCTGTATTCAAGGCAATAAAGTCGTTGCCGCCGCTAGCACCTGGATCAGCAATCCCTTTACCTACGTGCCGCTCTTTGCCCTCAATTTTCACATCGGCGGCTGGCTATTGCGGCTAACGCCCCTCACCGATCTGCCTGCTTCGCCTGCCAATATTAGCGCATGGCTAGAGATGGGAAAAGATGTGGCGGCGGCTTTGATGTTGGGCTCGCTAATTACTGGCACTGTTGCTAGCGTATTTGGCTACTACATTGGGTTTGCCGTTGCCCTGCGAGTGCGCAAGGTCAGAGAGGCTAGGCGAAGGTGAGTGGGCTGAATAGAACCTAACTTACGTCTGCAATAATTTTTCCAATATCTTGAGGGGTTGCCCCGGTAGCTAGTATGGCGCGGAGCAGCAGATCAATTGAAACTGAAGCGTCGCCGCTTTCAGCTTTAGCGATCCGAGGTTGACTGGAACTGATCTTAGTAGCGAGGTCAGTTTGAGTCATGAGTTCCTGACGGCGCTCTCTTAAGCTTTGGCTGAGAGCTAACTTAATTTCAACCAGAATCGCTTCTTCAGACGTTAGTTCTAGAAAATCTGAGACTGTTCCAACTTTCCAACCTTTAGATTCTAGGCGTTCTCTTTTGGGCTGATCCATTCTTTGATTCCTTCATTTGTCGGCATCGTATTTTCTAAGGCGATTTTTGCATTCATTCTGATTTATGTCATATCTGGTATATTAAATATCTCAAATTTTCGCACCATCGTAAATGAAGTGCTGCCAGTTCTGTTAACGACTTCGGTGCCTGCTACTAGAACAAATCCCTCTCGCTGATAGAGCCTTACCGCTGGGTTGTCGGCACGGGCGCTGAGTGACACTGCTGGAAATTTGGTTTGAGCTATTTCTAGTAGCTGTAAGAGTAAGCGGCTGCCTACACCATGGTTTTGATAGGTTGGTAGGACGGCGATCGCTAGCTCTGGAATGGTCTCAGTTAAGTAGCCATAGCCTGCATCATCAGCTGACCATAGGCGCAGCCAAGCCGCTCCGATTACCTGATGCTCTGTGTCTTCAGCAATTAGGCCAATATCGCCTGTTCTGCCCCAGCCTTCTACGTACCGCTTTAAAGCAGAATTTTCTTTCACTAGGTCAAGAGAAGTTTCATGCGCGGCAATGCTGAGCATCGTCCATAAAGTCGGTTCGTCTGTGGCGATCGCGCTGCGAATAATACAGCTTTCTAACATGGCTATGCTGCCTTTTTGCGAACGCTGCGCTCCCAAAAGAATCCTGTGGTGGTGGCCATCTGAGAGAGAAAGAACAGCGTTGAAACCAATAGAGGAGACTTAACGTCGCTACGCTTGAGTGGATAAGCGAGCAGGTCTGTGTAGAATTTGACGGGCTCGACTTTAATCGGCTTGTCTTTGCGGTGGGCGCGTACTTGATGAAAGCAAAAAGCGCCGCGACCGTAGCCGAAGTGCTGCCGCCAAAAAGATTTGAGCGATAGCGGGTGAGCGTGACGGATGGTGACTTCGGGGGCGTAGCACATGGCTAACCCTTGCTGCTGCCAGCGATCGCACAGCTCACGATCTTCGGCAGCGGCGAGTGGAAAAGACGTATCGAAGCCGCCTACGCTTACATAATGCTGCTTGGCCATTGCAATGTTGTTGCTGGCAAAAAACATCTCCTTTTGCGGGTCGCTGTAGTAGGTGTACAGGTAGTCAATCAGGGCTTGAGAGGCTGAGGAGTAAAGGTTGTGGGGCAAGGCGTTGAGGCTGCGACCGCCGACCATGGCGCTAGGGGCTTGGGCGAGTCGGTCGGCGAATCCGCTTAGCCAGTTAGGGCTGGGCATACAGTCGTCGTCTGTAAAGGCGATGAATTTGCCTTGGGCCTGCTGCGCCCCGGCGTTGCGAGCGGCGGCTGGGCCTGCATTTTTTTGACGCAGCAGCGTGATGTTTAGCTGGGATTGAAAGGGATTGATAGCGGCGTTTAGAGGGGTTTGGCTGCCGTCGTCTACGAGGATGACTTCAAAGCGATCGCGCCGATAGCTAATCTGGCTCAATGCGGCTAAGCAAAGGCGCAGCTGATCGGGCCGATTGTAGGTTGGAATGATGACTGAAAAATCCAAGACTGAGGCCATATCAGCTTTTGCTAACCGCTATTTGCTTACCGTGATTGTACCGCAATCGCTACCTACCCTTCGGCATCACAGCCGTCGTTAGGTTAGGCAAAGGTCTGGATCAATATCGGCGCATCTGAACTAAGGATCGGGCGATCGGCACTGCTGCCGGCGTATCTGAATGGATGATCAAGCTAGCGGCACTACTGCCTACGTATCTGAATGGATGATTAAGCTAGCGGCACTACTGCCTACGCATCTGAACCTATGACCTAGCAGGAATCTTTAGGGGTTGGGCTGCGGTGGCCTTGGCTTGACCTACGTGCGGCCTTCAATTAGCTCTATTTTGTAGCCGTCGGGGTCTTCTACAAAGGCGATGACGGTGGTGCCATGCTTCATTGGCCCTGGCTCACGGCTGATTTTGCCGCCCTGCTTACGAATGGCTTCACATGTGCTGTAAATATCGTCTACGCCTAGAGCAATATGGCCGTAGGCGTTGCCCAAATCGTAGCGGTCGGTGTCCCAATTGTGAGTAAGCTCTAACACGCTGTGGTCGGCCTCGTCGCCGTAGCCTACAAAGGCGTTGGTAAATTTGCCGCCGGGATAGTCCTTGCGGCGTATGAGCTTCATGCCTAGTACCTCGCAGTAAAAGGCCAGGGATTTTTCTAGGTTGCCGACCCGTAGCATCGTATGTAATAAGCGCATTATACTGACTCCTCTCGTTGTACCCTATTCTGGATAGTGTCATTGGGATGGGTCGCAGCGATCGCGCCCCTTCTTAAGACTAGCAAGACAAACTAGCAAGACTCCATAGATTACGACTAAATAGTAGGCGCAGAGTATGATTGATTCCCTCGATACGGCTATTGAAGATATTCAGGCCAGAGAAATTCTTGACTCAAGGGGCAGGCCCACTATTGAGGCAGAGGTATACTTGACGGGTGGGGCAGCGGGCATGGCGCAGGTGCCTAGCGGGGCTTCGACGGGCAGCTTTGAGGCGCATGAGTTAAGGGATGGGGATGGCGATCGCTACGATGGCAAAGGTGTCACCAAAGCCGTCGATAACGTCAACGAAACCATCGCCCGCGAGCTAATCGGGCTAGACGCCTTTAGCCAAATCGAAATCGACCAGACCATGATCGCGCTAGACGGCACGCCCAATAAAAAAAACCTGGGCGCTAACGCCATCCTCGCCGTTTCGCTGGCTACGGCCAAGGCCGCCGCGCAAGCTTCAGAGATGCCCCTTTATCGCTACTTGGGCGGGCCGCTTGCCAACGTGCTGCCAGTGCCGATGATGAACGTGATAAACGGCGGCGAACATGCCAGCAACAATGTTGACATTCAAGAGTTCATGATTATGCCCGTTGGGGCTAGCACCTTTCGCGAGGCGCTGCGATGGGGTGCTGAAATTTTTGCCCAGCTTAGCAAAGTGTTAGATAGTAAGGGGCTGCTTACTGGCGTTGGCGATGAAGGTGGCTTTGCACCTAACTTGGGCTCCAACCAAGAAGCGCTCGATTTGTTAATGTCGGCGATTACTGAAGCGGGCTATACCCCTGGTGAGCAGGTGGCGCTCGCTTTAGACGTGGCAGCTAGTGAAATGTATAAAGAGGGTCAGTACACTTATGACGGGGCCGCGCATTCGCCCGATGAAATGATTGACTACTTGGCAGGCTTAGCGAGCAACTATCCGATTGTTTCAATTGAAGATGGCCTGCATGAAGAAGACTGGGGAAGCTGGCAGAAGCTTACCGAGCGCATTGGCAGCAAAATACAGCTCGTGGGCGATGATTTGTTTGTGACTAATCCAAGTCGCTTGCAAAAGGGCATTGAGCAAAAGTCAGCTAATTCTCTATTAGTGAAGCTTAATCAAATTGGCACGCTTACTGAAACCTTGCAGGCGATTGATTTGGCTAAGCGCAACCAGTTTACCTGCGTGATTAGCCATCGCTCGGGAGAAACAGAAGATACAACAATCGCAGACTTAGCTGTAGCGACGAGGGCAGGCCAAATTAAGACCGGATCGCTCTGTCGCAGTGAGCGAGTGGCTAAATACAATCAGCTATTGAGAATCGAGGATGAGCTAGGGGCGCAGGCCGTCTATGCAGGCACAATCGGCATGGGGCCGGGAGGACGTTAAGAAAAACATCTGGCAACGAAGCCGCTAAAAAGCGCTCATATCTTAATTGAATAGTTAGCTGTAAACCGTTCTAAGTGACTTGCTTGGGGCGGTTTGTATGTTTCAGTTTGTTTCGGTTTGCTTTAATTGTTGACGAAAGCGACAAACCGCTGGCAAGCTCATATGGCAACTATCTACCGAATTATAAGCTAAATTATGAGTAAAACTATAGGTGCGTATAAAAAAAACGTGGGTACTTCTCTATTACTTGCGCTAGGGCTGAGTGTCTCTGCTTCTCTCTTTGCTTTTGAAGGGGCCAAAGCGCAGCAATCTAATACAGAAACAACGATAGGAACAATAGTAGGGATAAATGAAGGTGCATCAGGCTGCTCTTTAGTTGTGCGCAATCGTAACGGTGGAACTTATACCCAGCGGGCTAGCGCTGAGATTTGTGAAAAGGCTTTAGCGGGTCAACAGATTCAATACGCTGCTGAGATTACTCAGCTAGAGGTGATTCCAGCGCCAACGGTGGCAACGGTGGTGAGCGCGGATGCGGGCGATCGCATCTGCTACGTCAGCCTTAAAGATGCAAACGACCAAGTCACCGAGCACTACGCTGGCTTTGAAATCTGCGCCCAGAACCTCGTCGGCGCTCAGGTACGGCTCACCTATAATACGGACAACATTCTCGACTACTCTTGCGAGGGCGACATTGGCTGTGGCAAAAGCGACCCGGCCCAGCTCATTGCCAGCGCCGAGGTCATTGCACCCCCGCCTGCGCCTGCTCGCCCGCCGATTAGCAGCCTGCCTGACGGCAACTATCGCTTCTGGAGCAGATCTTCTCCTAATGCCGTCGTCCGCGATGACGAGATTGACGGCGGTGCCCTGTTTCTTTTTCAAAAAAGGGGCAATAACATTACTGGCCTTTATGCCTATTTCGACCAAGCATCCATTTGCGTACAGGGTCAGGTAAATGAAGACACGGTCACTGGCATTTCTGTTCAAAACTCTAGAGGCGCAAGGGTAATTAGCGCTGGAGAAACCTTTGTAAACTTTCCCCCTGATGGGGCCATTCAAGTTCGCCGGGGTCGCCAAATTAACGACAGCACGGTTCGCTACAGCAGCACTATATTGGACTTGACTGGCCTAAACCGGATTAATGCTGGCCCCCGGCTTCCGCCTAGCAGATGTTAATTTATTGCTGCTAAGGGAGTCGCAGGTAAATAATGTCTCGGCATCCCTCATCCTAAATCCTTCTCCCGAAGGAGAAGGACTTTGAGCTGTGCTTCCTTGCTTCCTTTGAAAGAAAGGGGTTGGGGGATGAGGGCGGCAAATTTCGGCATCTACTTGAATTGAGATTGTTTCCATAGCGTGCCTCTGCACTATCTCTGTACTGAGTTTTGACAGTATAGCGATCGCTTAGCAGCGCCTTGCTTCAAACATACCTCTGTGGTTAGATTGCTTTACAAAACTAAATGTTTAAACTTGAGCAGCAGATATACGTCTAAACAACCTATTCAAACAAAACAAGGCTCTTGCTCACCTAACTTCTATTGCTTCGATAATTTTATATGTCCGCTGAAGCCACCGCTCTTTCTCACCTGAGTCGGTGGCTGTTTTAAGAGGATACTCAGCGACTTCTCTGGTTGTTTCTCTAGTTATTTCTCCCAATTATCACTAAAGGATTTTGAGCATGTTGGGCCTTATTAGCAAGCGTTTTCTGAGCTGGGGATCGCAAAGAATCCTAATGCTAAAAGAGCGGAATCGGGGCGCTTGGCATTGGATGGAAGATCGCTCGCTGCCTTTAGTGAGCTTGAATCGCAACCTTTGGCGTAGCGCTGAGTCTTCTTATAACTATTATGCGCTGCTGTTTTTGTCAGGGGCGATCGCCACGCTGGGCTTACTCTCTAACAGCGCTGCTACGGTGATTGGGGCGATGATTGTAGCGCCGCTGATGGGGCCAATCACGGGCATGGCCTTTGCGATGGTGATGGCCAACCGCAGACTGCTTAAAAGAGCTAGCCTATCGCTGCTGCTGGGTTGCCTTTTAACGGTTGGAACGGCAACTGTGCTGTCGCATATTATTGGAATTGATGCGCTGACGCCTGAAATTGCGGCGCGAACAAAGCCCACTTTAATCGACTTAGGCGTAGCTTTGGCGGCGGGCGCAGTCGGGGCGCTAGCAAAGTCTCGTCGGGGCATTGGTGATGCGCTGCCGGGAGTGGCGATCGCCGTTGCCTTAGTTCCCCCCTTAAGCGTGATTGGCATTGGGATTGCCTTCGCTTCTCCTTCCGTATTTTTTGGCTCGCTGCTGCTGTTTCTAACCAACCTAGTCGGGATTATCTTCAGCGGGGGGCTTGTGTTTTTGTCGCAGAGCTACGGCTCACTAGAGCGGGCTAAGCGAGGGTTGACAATAGCCGTTGCAACATTGGTGTGCTTGGGCATTCCGCTTAGCCTTTCTTTTCAAGACTTAGCGCTGAAAAAAAGAGCCAATATCACTATTAACGATGTTGTTCGCCGTCGGGCACTGACCTTTTCAGAGGCCAACATTCGCTCGCTAGATATTCAAAGAGAAGGCGACATCATTGTCGTAGACCTTGATATAGAAGCTTTGCCTGACTCTGTTTCTAGCAAACAGGTTAACCTAGTTCGAGATATGTTGGCCAAAGAGCTAGAGCATCCTGTGACCTTGAATGTTAGCGTTATCCCAATGGAACGCTTTAGCAGTAGTGCCCCGGTCGCACAGAAGCGAAAGTCTTTCTTTGCCCGCCGAAAACTCACCCGCAGGGCTATATAAGGTGCATAATACAAGCCTTTATCCTACTTCCTAGTCGCTCATAAGATAGAGCCCTTCCTAACCTCGTTTCCCTAAGCTGATAAGCGTCAAAACTTATTTGCTTTACGGCAAAAGCGATATGGATGCTAGCGTTTTAGTCTCTCCTTTTCTTTTTTTAAGCTCACCTTCACGCTTGTTTTCATTAGCTGAAGCGTTAGTAAAAACAAAACCCTCACCGCAGTGCAAACTTTGTGTAGCGATACCTGTGCGCGACGAGGCCGCATCGATAGAGGCTAGCTTGCAGGCGATCGCCCATCAGGTAGATTTGACCGGGAAGCCGCTAGGACGCTGCTACGAAGTTATTTTATTTGCTAACAACTGCACCGATGGCACTGCGGATATTGCCCGCCGATTTGCCGTGCGACATCCGCAGCTAGCGCTGCATGTGGTAGAGCGATCGCTGCCTAGCTCACAGGCTTACGTGGGCAAGGCTAGGCAAATTGTCATGCATGAGGCGTATCGGCGGATGGCTTCTTTGGGGGGAAGAGGGGCGATCGCAACTACAGATGGCGACACCCAAGTATCATCAACCTGGGTGGCGGCTAACCTGTATGAAATTGCTCGTGGGGCAGACGCGGTGGGCGGACGCATCTTGTTCAAAAAGCAAGATTTGGCGCTGCTTACGCCTCAAGCTCAGGCTTACCGTCTGCGCAGCTTTGGCTACGACTATCTCAAGTCAAAGCTGGAATATTATCTCGATCCAGATATAAGCGAGTTTCCGTCGCGCCATCATCAGCACTGCGGGGCTAGCCTAGCGGTCTCAGCCGATGCCTATCAAAGAGTGGGCGGCCTGCCTGCTTGTAGAACGCCGGAAGATGTGGCCTTTTACAAGGCGTTGAAGCGCATTGACGCGCGGTTTTGTCACAGTGCTTTGGCGCGGGTGACGACTTCTGCTCGTTTGCAGGGGCGTACGGATATTGGCTGTGCCAACCAGCTTAACGAATGGGTGAGCTTAGGAGATTCTCGCTATCAGCTTTTGCGAGAAAGTGCTGAAGCGTTAGAGAGCAAACTAATCGCTCGACGGCAGCTAAAAATTACCTGGCAGCGCTGCATGAGTGGAGAAGCGTTGCTCACTCAAGAAATTAATCTGTTGGCGCAGCAGATAGGCATTGCTGAAGGCTGGCTTGCCGCTGAGCTAGTGCAGCATCGTTTTTTTGGACAGCTTGCAGACTCCGTTGCTCAGCAGGCCAAGTTGGTTTGGCGGCAGCGCTGGCCTTTGGTGGATATTAACAGTGCGATCGCTGGCATCCGGCTGCGGCTGCGAAAAATTGCTCAAGAGCAGGCTAAGCTCGCTCGAATAAGTCAAGCCGATACTGCTCGGCGCGGTATCCCAAAAGATGACACAGGCGCTGAGGGCATTGCGCCATAAAAGCGTTGTGAACGTCATCGCCCGTTAGCGGATAGTCGGGCACGTCGGGCAGCCAGTGCACCAGCAGCAGCTGACCTTTGGGCTGCAAAGAATCAATGATTTTTGTCTGTGCTTTTGCTAAGTCCTCTCGGCTCCAGTAGTAGCCCACTTCTGAAACAACTACTAGGTCAAAGCGTTCATTAGGATAGTCGGCGGGCACGTTCAAAATTTGAAAGCGCACCTGTGGCAAATGTTCACAGCGCTGAATAGCCTTTGCCTGCGC
>JBARVS010000185.1:0-4926 GCA_049646385.1 Phormidesmis sp.
TCGACTGAAACGGTACTGCCGTTCGTATTTAAGTTAGTGCAGAGTGCTCAGAATCGCTGGCTGCGCATTAGAGGTTTCAATCAGTTAGGGGAGGTCATTAAGGGTGTGCAGTTTCAAGATGGCGTTAAAGTTGTTACAGGGGAATTAGCGATCGCTGATGACGGAAGAAAGAAGGTTGCCTGATTTTCCTATCGGCATACACCAGATTTGACAATATCTCGTCTAAAACCAGGTGACACCTTAAAGCGATCAGATCGTCTCCATGCTTGTTGCCATCCCGCCTTATTGTGCGATCGCCCCTCATGAGTCCAGCCCTTTCCACCGCCGCCAGCTTATCGCCCACAGTTCGCCAAGACATCGGCATCCAGGTGCTCTCCCGTTCATTACCTATCAGCCAGCTGGCAGATCAGCACCAGGTGAGTCGGAAGTTCGTTTACCAACAGGGCGATAAAGCACAGCAAGCCCTCGATGAGTCGTTTGCGCCGTCCCAGGGTGATGACGATGTACTGTTTCATTTGCCGGTGACCAAAAGCTGGCTGTACCAATTAATTCTAGGCTTGGTGCTCATCTGTCACAGTTCCTATCGCGGTGTCGTCGAGCTATTTCGCGATCTATTCGATACGCCCGTCAGCATTGGCACCGTCCACAATCGCCTCGAAGCGGCTGCCGTGACTGCCGCTGAAATCAATCAATCCCAAGACCTCTCTGGCATTGAGGTAGGCTTGCACGACGAAATTTATCAGGCAAATCGCCCGGTGCTAGTGGGCGTCGATGCGGCGTCAACCTATTGCTACCTCCTTCAAGGGGTGGAACACCGGGATGAAGAGACTTGGGGCTGGTATCTTCTAGATATGATGAACCAAGGCTTCGACCCCAAGTACACCATTGCTGATGGCGGCAGTGGGCTGCGGGCCGGACAGAAAGCCGTGATGCCTGAAACACCCTGCCATGGTGACGTGTTCCATATCCAACAGCAGTTTGAGCAAGTTGCCAATGGTCTGGCTCGTCGCGTACAAGGGAGCGAAACACGGCTGATGAAACAAGCCCAGCAGATGAGCAAAACTAGCCTGAAGGATATTGTGGAGCAGCGGCTAGTCATCCAGCGGTTTCAATCAAAACAACGAGAGCAGGCACTCGCCTTTCTAGCCCAGGATGTCAAAACGCTATTGAGCTGGTTCGCTCATGACGTGATGGCTTTGACTGGGCCACCACTGGTCGTGCGTCAAGAACTGTTTGACTTCATCGTGAGTGAACTGCAACAGCGAGAAGATGAACGCTACCCTGCCATCCGAAAGCTCAGAAAGGCACTGCACAACCAGCGCGACCAGCTGCTCGCCTTTGCCGGTGTTCTCGATCAGAAGCTGGCCGCAGTAGCGACTCGTTTTGAGTTGCCGCTACAGGCGGTACGGGAAGTCTGCTTACTGCATCGAAAACCGCCCACTTCCAATGCCTACTGGGAACGGTGGAATCAGCTACACAGCAAGCTTTCCGTCAAGTTTTACAAGGTTATGGAAGCGGTCGGCGAAGCGCTCCAGCAGACGCCGAGGGCAAGCTCACTGGTGGAGAATCTCAACTCACGGCTACGTAATTACTTCTTCCTGCGTCGGAGCCTGGAAGAGTCCTATCTCAGCTTGCTTCAATTCTTTTGTAACCATCGGTGTTTCAGCAGGTCTCGGGTGCCGGAACGGGTGGAGAAAAGCCCCAAAGAATTGCTCACTGGCCAGCCTCATCCGCACTGGTTGGAGCTACTGGGTTTTAAGCGCTTCCAGAGAGCGTAGAAATTGACTCAATTAGAAGGCTGGGCCATTGATAACGATGGCCTAATTTGTGCTGCAAGTGTTACCTAAAATCGCCCGAAACTGAACCACGCCGCAACAAGCATGGAGACGATCTGATCGCTTTAGGTGTCACCTGGTTTTAGACCACGCCTTCTAGAGCGACTGGTGAGCGGGAGTGAGCGCAAGCTGTTTGTGATCGTAGATCGCCATCCGGTTCATACTCGACGCTCAGTTCAAGACTGGCTGGCGGCGCATCGCTCGCAGATAGAAGTGTTCTATCTACCGCCGTACTCGCCACAGTTGAACCCGGTCGAGTACTTAAACAACGATGTCAAGCAGCAGGTGCATAACAAACCGCCGACGATGAGTGTGCAACAGTTGCAGCAGCGAACGGCGGCGGCGTTGATGAGACTACAGAAGTTACCTCAAAGGGTCAGCAACTACTTTCAGCATCCTCTCATTGCCTATGCCGCGTAGTTACAACGCATATTTAGTCGCCGGAGTAATAAGTGCCACGTCCGGTTCTGAGAGGAGAGAGATGAGGCGACTTACACGCCCTTACTCGATAGAGTGGTAACGCTTCCCGACCCGACCCCCGCCGGTTCAATCAACGTTAATTCGACAGGGATCTTTTCTCTTCACGATTTTTTTGCAACGCAGTCCTAGTCTCCACAATAAACAATGAGGTCAATTTCTACATCCCCGTAGCCTGCTAAACCTGTTACGCCGACCGTCGTACGGCTTGGTCGTCGGGCGGTATCGAAGTAGCTGGCATAAATCTCATTTACCGTTTCATAGTAACGAAAGTCTGTTACAAAAATGCGCGTCATCACCACTTTACTGAAGTCAGTTTTCACATGGGCCAATACCTTTTCAAGATTAGCCATCACCTGCCGGGTTTGCTCTTCAATTGTGCCTTTAATAACTTCACCCGTGTTCGGATCTTCTGAGAGCTGACCCGTCACAAATAAAAAATCACCGGCCCTAACTGCATGAGAATAAGGCGCAACAGGTGGCAGTTCGTTCGGTAAGGTAATGAAATCTAGCATAGAGAGAGGTCACATACTGTTCATGGAATTACTCTAAAATATACCCAGATTGGTCTACTTACCAACGTCAGGCTATATTCATCTTCACTGAACCGGGGGGCGCGAGTGAACCGAATCAGTGCTATATTCTGGCGAGTTTAGTGGTAACGCTCTCGACCTAACCGACCTACTTGAAGGCCGTTTACTGATAGAAACCCTGACTACTTAGGCATTCTAGGAATATTAAGTTCTTACTAGCTATAAACAATGAGTGCTGCTGACGAAGAATTATTAGGGTTATCGACAGATCCATTCACTATTGGTATCCTTCACTCCCGTACTGGCACTCTATCCCTAGGAGAAAATGCACTCATTGATGCAACATTGCTCGCAATTGATGAAATAAACGAAATCGGGGGTATCCTCAACCGCCCCATTGAAGCGCTTGTAGAAGATACTCAGTCTGATCCCAATATTTTTGAACAAAAGGTTAAAAATTTTGTCAATCAAGATATTACGACCTTGTTTGGGGGTTGGTCTTCAACTGCTCGTAAGTTAGCAATTCCGATTCTAGAAGCCTACAATGCACTTCTCTTTTACCCAGTGCAATATGAAGGGCTGGAATATTCCCCCGCTGTTTTTTACAGCGGGGCTTGTCCTAATCAACAGATTAAACCTGCTGTAGAATGGTTGCTCGCCCAAGGGAAAAAACGCTTTTATCTGTTGGGAATGGACTATGTGTTTCCAAGAGTTTGTCATACTTTACTAAAAGCCCAAATTGCCAGGGAAGGCGGCGTTGTTGTCGGTGAAGCCTTGCCTGCCCTTGAGAATCAAGATTTTAGTTCCATCATTCAACAAATTCAGGCAATGGAAGCGGATGTTGTTTTCAGCACCCTTAATGGCGACGCTAACCTGGCCTTCTACGATCAGTATCAATCCGCTGGAATCGATGCCGCTAGTCTGCCTGTGATGGCTATTAGCATTTCAGAGCAGGAACTTCAGATGATCGGTCAGGCGGCAGTGGGACATTACGCAACCTGGAACTATTTTCAGAGCTTGCCCACTGCAGAGAATACAGCCTTTATTCAAAAGTTTCAGCGGCGCTACGGTAACCATCGAGTGACATGCGATCCTGTAGCGGCGGCTTACACACAAGTATATCTCTGGCGTCAGGCAGTAGAAGCAGCGGGTTCATTCGACTGTGCTCGGGTTCGAGAAGCTATGCTGAATCAATCATTTGAAAGTCCCGGTGGGCGGGTTACTGTCAGCGCAAACCATCATTTAAACAAGCCCGTCTATATCGGTCAAATTCAAGCAGATGGCCAGTTTCTAATCGTCTATGATCAGTTCCAGACCGTTCCCCCTGAGCCCTGGCTCGGCGTCGAGAAAGAAGGGCTATCAAACGCCCAAGTTATTGTCGATTTACTAGCAGAAGTCCCCCGTTCGATTCAATACAGCTGTCAGTTGGAAAAAAAAACACGGGATTTGACAGTAGCTAACAAGCAGCTCCATGAACTAAACCAGCGAGTCGAACTGCTTCGGCGTAACCTTTCAGGACAGATTCGTAAATCCCTTGACCTGGAGACTATCCTAAACACTGCCGTCAAAGAGATTCGCAGTCTTCTGTCTGCTGATATCTGTCAGTTTCTGTGGTATCAGCGGCAAGGTGATAGGCTGGTGCAGCAAACTAGCTATGCCTCTTATCACCCTTCACAACAACCTAATCCGACGATTGAAGATGCCTTACTCCAGGCCGTGCAATCTATCTATCACGATTGGGTAGAATCTCCTGGCAATGAGGTTAAACTCAAGCTGTTTCAGGCGATGGATCTTCATCAACAGGCGCTTCCACTTACTCAAGCTGTGCTCACGGAAAGCGAGATAGGCTCTACCGTGATCGTTCCTGTTTATGCTAACTGTGACCGTCTGGGAGTTTTAATCTGTTTACAACAGCAGCCTAGTGCTTGGGCCTCAATAGAGATAGAGCTGCTAGAAGATGTTGCCGATCAGGTGGCGATCGCTATTGATCACGCCAACCTGTACATTGCTGCCCAATCAGCCGCGCACAAAGCTGAGCAACAGGCACGCAAGCTAGAAAATACGCTGCTCACGCTCCGGGA
>JBARVS010000186.1:0-2220 GCA_049646385.1 Phormidesmis sp.
GAGCGCCATGAACCCAGAGTCAAGAAACAACGCCCGAAGGCGTTCCCTCTGATGATGAAACCCCGCGCCGCTCTCAAACAGAAGCTAGGCGCAGCCTGACTTTTACCTTAAGTCAGCGCCATTCATCCGGGAGATACCTTTATGTTTTTTGATATGGGCTCTATTCAATGACCTTTGATTTCGCGACTTTAGCGCTGCTGTATAAAACAACTTTGCTGGAGAATGTGCTTCCCTTTTGGCAGCAGCATTCTATCGATATGCAGCACGGCGGCTACTTTACTTCGCTGGCTCGGAATGGTGACGTGTACGACACCGATAAGTTTATTTGGCTGCAAAGCCGTCAGGTATGGACGTTTGCGATGCTGTGCAATCAGCTAGGCGACTCGTTTGGAAGGCGCGATCGCTGGCTGTCGGTAGCCAAAGGCGGCGTAGATTTTCTTACTCAGCACGGGCGAGACGCTCAAGGAAACTGGTATTTTTCGCTTAACCGAGTAGGTCAGCCGCTAACGGAGCCCTACAGCATTTTTTCAGATTGCTTTGCGGCGATGGCGTTTAGTCAGTACGCCTTGGCGGTAGGCGCAGGCCCAGAGCAAGACCAAGCCAAAGAAATTGCGCTGCATTCCTATCACAGCGTGCTGCGCCGCCAGGAAAATCCTAAAGGAAAGTACAGCAAAACCTATCCCGGCACTCGTCCTTTAAAGGCGCTAGCGGTGCCGATGATTTTAGCTAATCTTGCGCTCGAAATGGACTGGCTGCTATCGGGCGAGCGGCTTAATGCGGTGCTAGAGAAAACCCGTCATGAGGTGATGGGCGACTTTTTAGACGGTAGCCGAACGCTTATGCTGGAGCATGTTTCGCCTAGCGGTCAATGGGTAGATAGCTATGAGGGGCGGTTGATTAACCCCGGTCATGGCATTGAAGCGATGTGGTTTATGATGGCGATCGCCGAACGTCAACACAACACCGCCCTGAGCAATCGCGCCACTGATGTAGTGCTGAGCATTCTAAATTTTGCCTGGGACACAGAGTACGGCGGGCTGTATTACTTTCTAGACAGTCAGGGCCATCCGCCTCAGCAGCTAGAGTGGGATCAAAAGCTGTGGTGGGTGCATTTAGAAACGCTCGTCGCCCTAGCGATGGCCTACCGACTCACCAAGCGAGAGGACTGCTGGCTATGGTATCAGCGGGTGCATACCTACACCTGGGAACACTTTGCGGATGCTAGCCATGGTGAGTGGTACGGCTATTTGAACCGCCGGGGCGAGGTGCTGCTGCCGCTCAAAGGTGGCAAGTGGAAAGGGTGCTTTCATGTGCCCCGTGCGCTTTACTTATGTTGGCAGCAGTTCGAGCAAATGCAGGCATCATGCTAAAAATTTCTAACACGGTCTCTATTCTGGAGAGTGAAATCGAGATGAGCGCGATTCGCTCCCAAGGGGCGGGCGGGCAAAATGTAAACAAGGTTGCAACCGCCGTACATCTACGCTTTGATGTAGGAGCCTCTTCGCTGCCGGACTATTACAAAAGGCGGCTGCTGGCGATGAGCGATAAGCGACTCACCAAAGACGGCGTGATTGTAATCAAGTCACAGCAGCACCGCAGCCAGGAGCGCAACCGAGAAGAAGCGCTGAGCCGACTACAGGAAATGGTAAAGGCGGTGATGGTGATGCCGAAAAAGCGGAGGCCAACGAAGCCGACGAAGGGATCTAATCGGCGGCGGTTGGAAGGGAAGGTGAGGCGATCGCAGCTAAAATCCCTCCGCAAAAAGGTTGATCTAGAATAGTAGTAGCGATCGCGCTTTAGTTTTTATTTCACGTTGCTAGGGATGCAAGATTGTTCGTAAACCCTCATCTACCTCATCCTAAAGATAATCTAGCAGTGAACCAACACGCTCAATTAAGAACGTTTCATCGACCGTGAAATATCAAACCCGGATGGCAATAGCCCGGTTCTGAACCGACGAGAGCGGATAAATTTGCCCACCAAAATTCTCCTCTATACATTACCAACCATGATGGGACAAAGGCATAAACTGCATCTTCGCCATCACTGGATCTAGCTCAGAAGACTCTTGAGAATAAACCTGATTGAGCTTAAGCAGGGTTTGATTTTGGTTACGATTTTTTCAAGTATACTTTCAACACTCTTAAGCGAGATATCATGTTCAATAATTACTTAGGGCTATGACTGACTGACTGACTTTCTAGTTACTTTCTCCATCCC
>JBARVS010000187.1:0-19096 GCA_049646385.1 Phormidesmis sp.
ATCCAGCAGAAGCTGATACCGACATGCCGTCGGGTGAAACAGACCTTAACGACGGCGATCTCGACATTGAAGTGAGCGATCCTACGCCTGCCGCGCCAACAAACGCTATCCCCGTACCCAGCGGTACACCTGCTGCGCCTAATGCGCCCGCCGGAACGCCCAGAACGCCCGAAGCCGTTGAAAACGACGAGGCCGCCGAAACTCAGGTGCTGGTTTCAGAGGTAGACGTGGTTTCCTCCAATCCTCAAAGGCCGCTGACCGACGAGCTAACAAATGCAGTATATGGCGCGATCAGTACGGTGCCCGGTCGTACCTCCACCCGCACCCAATTACAGCAGGACATTAACAGCGTCTTTAGCACTGGCTTTTTCTCTAATGTAAGGGCCGAACCCTCTGATACGCCAGTAGGCGTAAAAGTCACCTTTTTCGTAGAGCCCAACCCAGTGCTCACCCAGGTAGACGTGCGCAACCGCCAGGTGCTGCCCGATGAGGTCGTCAATGACATTTTTGCCTCTCAGTACGGCAAAATTTTGAACTTGCGCGACCTGCAGAATGGCGTACTTGATCTGAACGACTGGTATCAAGAGAACGGCTATGTGTTGGCTCAGGTAACGGCCTCGCCGCAGCTTACTGACGATGGCGTCGTTACGTTAATTGCAGCAGAAGGCGTCATTGAAGAAATTGAGGTGCGCTTTATTAATTCCGATGGGCAAACCGTGAATGAAGACGGCGAGCCGATTGAGGGCAAAACTCGCGACTTTATTGTCACCCGCGAGTTTGAAACTAAGCCGGGTGAGGTTTTCCAGGAGAGCGCCATTCAGCAAGACATTGGCCGCGTCTTTGGGCTGGGTATTTTTGATGACATTCGCCTGTCGTTAGATCCGGGCGATGAAGATCCGCAAAAGGTCAAAATGATTGTCAATATTGACGAGCGAGATACTGGCTCTATCGGCGCTTCTTTGGGCTTTAACCTGCGCGGCGACCTGTTTGGTCAGCTCAGCTACAACGAAGACAACTTTGGTGGCAACAATCAAAAGCTGCGCACCGAAGGCCGCGTCACCACCCGAGGCGACTTCCTCTTTGATATCGGTTTTACTGACCCCTGGATTGCGGGCGATCCTTATCGCACTTCATATACGGCTAGCCTGTTCAATCGGCGGGCAACCTCGCTCATTTTTGACAATGGCCCGAGAGATGTCGACTTGCCAAATGGCGATACCCCGCGCATCAATCGCTTGGGCACTGGCATCAGCTTTGGCCGACCCCTAGACAACGGCCTATCGCTGTCGCTAGGGGCTCAGTATGAGCGAGTGGCCCTGCTAGATGCAGATGGCGATGTAACGCCTCGTGATGAGTTTGGCAACCTGCTCACGGCGAGCAGCAACGGACGAGACGACTTGCTCACCGTGCAGTTTGGCGCGGTGCTAGACAGGCGTAACAATCCGGCTGCACCTACTAGCGGTAGCCTTTTGCGGTTGGGTACCGAGCAGTCGCTGCCCCTTGGTAACGGCAGCATTTTCTATAACAAAATTCAGGGTAGCTACAGCCAGTATGTGCCAGTTAACTTTTTAGGGGCAGACGACGGGCGAGAAACGATTGCATTTAACCTGCAGGGGGGCACGACCATTGGCGAACTGCCGCCTTACGAGGCGTTCCCACTGGGGGGAGGTAACTCTGTGCGGGGCTATGAAGAAGGCGCGGTTGGCTCGGGTAAGTCCTATGCGCTGGGCACGGTGGAATATCGCTTCCCGCTGTTCAGCAAGTTCTTGAACGGAGCGCTTTTTGCTGACTATGGTACTGACTTGGGCTCGGGCGATTCAGTCCCAGGCAATCCGGCTGGGGTGAGAGAAAAGCCGGGTAACGGCTTTGGCTACGGTGCGGGCGTACGGGTGCAAACCCCGCTGGGCGCACTGCGGCTAGACTATGGCCTGAGCGATGAGGGTAGCCGCTTCCACTTTGGTTTTGGAGAGCGCTTCTAATGGAAGTGATGGCAAACGGGCGATCGCAGCGGACTTTAGGGGCGATCGCTACCCTCACTGGCGTTGGCCTACACCTGGGCCAGCACACTACCGTGCGACTGCTGCCCGCTGCGCCTCATGCCGGACGATATTTTGTGCGCACCGATTTGCCCAATACCCCAGAAATTGTAGCTACCGTTGCAAACGTTGTGCAAACTCAGCTTTCTACAGAGCTGGGCACAGGTAACGATGTAAAGGTCAGAACCGTAGAGCATCTGCTGTCGGCACTGATGGCGCTTTCAATCGACAACGTACGCATTGAAATAGACGGGCCTGAACTCCCTTTGCTAGACGGCTCTGCGAAAGAATGGGTGAAGGCGATCGCGACGGCGGGCGCTGCCGTACAGTCTGCGTTTCAGCCTCAGCGCTTGGCTTTACAGGCACCCATTTCGGTGCAATCAGGCGATGCTTTTGTCACGGCCTTTCCTAGCTCTGAGCTGCGCTTTACCTATGGCATTGACTTTGAGCTAGCCGCTATTGGCAACCAGTGGCACAGCTGGTCACCTGTTGTCAGTGAAATGGCAGATGAACCAAACGGCATGAGCAGCCGTTTTGCTACCGATATTGCGCCCGCTCGGACGTTTGGTCTAGCGCATCAAATCGACTATCTGCGCAGCCAGGGACTGATTAAGGGGGGCAGCTTGGATAATGCTTTAGTCTGTAGTGCTGAGGGCTGGCTCAACCCGCCGCTGCGGTTTGACAACGAACCTGCAAGGCACAAGCTGCTTGATTTGATCGGCGACTTAAGTCTGTTGGGCGATATTCCTCAAGCGCATTACATTGCCTACAAAGCGAGCCATGAGCTACATATTAAGCTCGCTAAGAGGCTTTTTTCCGCTGATTCGTAGCGTCAGGCACCGTCTGATGGCAGAATCGTGAGGGGTTTTATTCAAACTTATTACTATGCCGACCAGTGCTCCCGCTTCCACCGATTCTGCTCAGAGTGCCTCTTCTAGACAGCCTGAGGCCCAGTCTGAACAAGACTCTGCTCAAAAATTAGACGAAAATATCAGCAGCGAGAAGGCCGATATCACTTACACGCTCGAAGAAATCCACAAGCTGCTGCCCCACCGCTATCCGTTTGCGCTGGTTGATCGCATTGTTAAATATGTGCCCGGAGAAATGGCAGTAGGGCTTAAAAATGTCTCGTTCAATGAGCCGCATTTTCAGGGACATTTCCCCGGCAGGCCCATCATGCCGGGGGTGCTGATTGTGGAAGCCATGGCCCAAGTCGGTGGGATTGTGCTCTCGCAAGTGCCCGGTGTAGATGGCCGTTTGTGCGTGTTTGCGGGCATTGATAAGGTTAAGTTTCGGCGGCCCGTTGTACCGGGCGATCAGCTAGTGATTACGACTGAGCTGGTCACGATTAAAGGGCTGCGCTTTGGCAAAATGAAGTCGCGCGCTGAAGTGGACGGTCAGCTTGCCTGTGAAGGTACCCTGATGTTTTCGGTGGTGGATTGATGGCATCCGCTCTCTAGCAAAAATTGCCTGCCAGATGGTTTAGCGTCCACTTGTTTCCTGAAATTTAACTGCGATCGCTTTAATATGCATCTATTGACTAGCCTTACTCGCTCGGCGGCTCTGCTGGAGGCATGGCTTTGACTACTACGACTTTAATTCATCCGACTGCCGTGATTTATCCCGGCGCTCACGTTCACCCAAGCGCTAGCATCGGCCCCTATGCGGTCATTGGGGAAAAAGTGAGCATCGGCGCAGACACCAGCATTGGCGCTCATGCGGTGATTGAGGGCTACACCATTGTGGGCGATCGCAATCGAATATTTCCCCACGCCGCCATCGGCTTAGAACCTCAAGATCTTAAATACGACGGCTCAATGAGCCTAGTCGAAATTGGTGATGACAACGCTATTCGAGAGTGTGTCACCATCAATCGGCCCACCCGCTTAGGCGAAGTCACCCGGCTGGGCAATCACAATTTGCTCATGGCCTACTCCCATGTGGCCCACAACTGCCAGATTGCCGATCGCGTCATCATTGCCAACTCAGTCGCGCTAGCAGGCCATGTAGAAATTGAGTCTCACGCCCGGTTGAGCGGGCTCGTTGGCGTCCATCAGTTTGTGCATATTGGTCGCTATGCCATGGTCGGCGGCATGAGCCGTATTGAGCGAGACGTGCCGCCCTACACCCTAGTAGAAGGCAACCCCTCGCGAGTGCGCGGCCTTAATCAGGTACTGCTGCGCCGCTCGGGGATTGCTCAAGAGTCGGATGGTCGGGCATACAAAGAGCTGCGCGAAGCCTTTCGCCTGCTTTACCGAGCCAACCTCACCTTAGAAGAAGCCATCAGCAAGCTAGAAGCTATTACGGATAACGTTCACGTTCGTCATCTGTACGAATTTTTGAAAGCCTCCGCCCACGAAAAAGGGCGACGTGGCCCAGTCCCAGGACGCCGAAAATGACAGCTCAACCCATCCGAATATTCATTCATACTGGTGAAGTCTCCGGCGATTTGCAAGGTGGCCTGCTCACCAGCGCCCTCTATCGGCAGGCTAAAAAGCTTGGCGTTGACCTACAGGTGCTAGGCGTCGGCGGGCACCAAATGGCCGCAGCGGGTGCTGAAATATTGGTTAACACCGTCAAACTTAGCTCTATTGGCCTAATCGAAGCCGTGCCCTTTTTAAAAGAAGGCCGTAAAGCCCAAAAAAAAGTCAATCGCTATCTGCTCGATCATCCCCCCGACCTGATGGTGCTGCTTGACTACAAAGGCCCCAACGTTGCCGTCGGCGAACTCATTCGCAAGCACCTGCCACAAGTCCCGATCGCTTATTACATTGCCCCTCAAGAGTGGGTGCTCTCTACTCAAAAAAGCACTCAGGCCGTTCTTAACGTTTGCGATAAGCTGCTGGCAATTTTTCCGCAGGAGGCCGTTTACTACGAAAAAGCGGGTGCTAACGTGACCTGGGTGGGCCACCCGCTGGTAGATATTTTGGCCGAGCCGATACCTCAAGCGCAGGCTAGAGCTGAGCTGAAAATTGATTTAAATTCTCAGGTCGTCACGCTGCTGCCAGCTTCTCGCCAGCAGGAGCTGAAGTATATTATGCCGAGGATGTTTGAGGCCGCTAGACACATTCAGCAAGCCAAACCCGGCGTTAAGTTTTTAGTGCCGCTGTCGCTGCCGGACTTTACGGAAGTCGTGGCCGATGCGATAGATGACTACGGGCTTAACGCGCAGCTTGTGGATAAAGCCGATGGGCAAAAGGCGATCGCCGCTGCCGATTTAGTTATCAATAAGTCGGGCACTGTCAACCTTGAAGTTGCGCTGATGAACGTGCCGCAGGTTGTCACCTACCGACTGAGCAATCTCACTGGCTTTATTGCCAAGTACATTGTGCGCTTTACCGGGGCCTATGTATCACCTGTGAACCTGATGGAAAATCAGTCGATTGTGCCTGAGCTGTTGCAGTGGGAGGCAACGCCTGAAAAAATTAGCCAAGCGGCCCTAGCGCTGCTGAACGATGAAGCCAAGCGGCAGAAGATGCTAGCGGGCTATCAGCAAATGAAAAAAGCGATGGGTGAGGTGGGGGTGTGCGATCGCGCTGCCAGCGAAATTTTGGCCAT
Source organism: Phormidesmis sp. (assembly GCA_049646385.1). GTDB lineage: Bacteria > Cyanobacteriota > Cyanobacteriia > Phormidesmidales > Phormidesmidaceae > Phormidesmis. Next base: position 5,595 of record JBARVS010000187.1, read on the forward strand.
GCTGCCCCATCAAGCATTGTCCGAAGCGGCAAAAATTTAAGCTAAATTAGCCCGATTGAGCGAGCTGAGCGCCGTAAAAAGTGGCTACAAGTTGATAGGGGCTATAGCCCGCTATGAATTACACTAGGGCAGAAAATATTAGTGCGCTGTGTAATTGCTGTATTTAACTGTAATTAAGACTGTCATTAAGCAAAGAAATTAAGCACAGGCGCGTTGGCCGTAGGAGGGTAGCAGTGAACATCTCGGAACTATTTAGACAGGGTGGGCCAGCCATGTGGCCGCTGCTATTTCTGTCCATTTTGGCGCTAGGCACCATCATGGAGCGGATTTGGTTTTGGTCTAGAATATTAACCCGAGAGCGAGAGGTCTCGGGGCGCGTATTAGAGGCGGCTCGGCGAGAATGGTCGGCGGCTAATCAAATTGCGCAGCGGGGCAATGGTTTGCCGATGGGTCGCTTTTTGCTCGGCGCGCTCAAGCTTAAAGACCAAAACCCGGAGGTGTTTCGGCTGGCGTTAGAAACCTCAGCCAATGAAGAGCTAGCGCTGATGCGCCGGGGCGAAAAAGTATTAGAAGCCGTGATTGCCATCTCGCCGCTGCTAGGCTTATTGGGTACCGTACTGGGCCTAATTAGATCGCTTAGCGCCATTAATTTAAGCGATCTGGGCGCGGGGGATGCGACCGCTGGCACTGCTTACGGCATCAGTCAGGCGCTAATTAGTACGGCGACTGGCCTGATTATCGCGATTGTGAGCCTAGCTTTTTATCGGCTGTTCCAAGGTTTTGTGTTTGGTCAGGCGAAAATGTTTCAGGCATCGGGCAATGAGCTAGAGCTGCTTTACCGTCAGGCATGGGCTTACACCGATGGCAAGCCTAGCCTGCTCAGTGAAAACTTGGTGAATGCGCCGCCTTCGCCGCTGATCGATCCACCGCCGCTGCCTGATCCTAATACCAAAAAGCAAAAGCCTGAGGTGTTTTAGGTGCGATGCTTAGTCGTAACTTTTAGCTGTAACTTTTAGCCGTGATTTTCCAATGAAAATTGACCTCGACAATCGCCAGTCGGATGTGCAAATTGAAATTCTGCCGATGGTGGACGTGATTTTTTGCATCCTGACGTTCTTTGTGTTGGCGTCGGTAGGACTGGCGCGGCAGCAGGCGATCGCCCTTGATTTGCCTTCAGTGAACAACAGTTCGCCTGTCGAAGGTACGAGCCGCGATCGCCTGTACATCAGCGTTGATAGCGCGGGCCAGGTGTATGTAGATAAAAGCCCCGTGCCGCTAGGGTTGCTTAACGACGTTTTGTTACAGCACAAGCAAATTGCCCCCAACGGTACAATTGTGCTGTACGCCTCTCGCAGCGCTCGCTATGAGGATGTGGTTAAAGTGCTCGATTTGCTACGCTCGGTGGGCGGCGATCGCGTTGCCCTCGCCACGCTGCCTAACGACGCTTCCTTAGATCCAACGCAGAGTAACAATAAGAGCCTAGAAGACTTACTCCGCGAGCAGGGTGTCAATCCCGGTCAGGGTTTACCCACCGACCAGGGGCTTCCCAATCAAGGCGATATTGTTCCTGTACCAGAGGGTTCGCTATCATCACCCGACGGCCTGCCGCCAATCTCGCCAGCGCCAACTGCGCCCTTCGGTTCACCCAATGATTCTGGCTCGTCACCCGTTCAGCCGGCTCAGCCATAGCTCGCGGCATCGAGCTATCAGCCATATCAAGATAAGATAGCAAGGTTAAAGCAGCGGGTTAAAGACCCCTATTTTTTTGCAATGAAGCATACGCTGTCTGTGTTGGTTGAAGATGAAGCGGGCGTTTTGACCCGGATTGCGGGGCTGTTCGCTCGGCGGGGCTTTAATATTGAGAGCTTAGCGGTGGGGCCTGCTGAGCAGCCCGGTATTTCGCGTATTACGATGGTGGTACCCGGTGATGACTTGGTGATTGAGCAGCTCACCAAGCAGCTATACAAGCTGATCAACGTGCTAGCCGTTAATGACATTACAGAGACGCCCAGCGTTGAGCGTGAGCTGATGCTGCTGAAGGTGAATGCTAACGGAACCAATCGCGCTGAGGTTGTGGGCCTAGCCCAGATATTTAGAGCCCGCGTGGTCGATGTTTCTGAGGAGTCGCTGACGCTAGAAGTCGTGGGCGATCCGGGGAAAATGGTGGCGATTGAGCAGGTGCTAAACCGCTTTGGCATTACCGAAATTGCTCGGACGGGCAAAATTGCTCTGACCCGCGAATCTGGCGTGAACACAGAGTATTTGAAATCGTTAGAGAGCCGAGTGTGAAGCGGGCCTGCTGTTATTTTGCGATCACTGGTTTCTCAACGTTTCGAGCAGCGCATATACCGCTGGGGGCTGAAGCGCTTCGGTCAGCATCGCTATGCCAATGCGACGGCTGAGCGGCACGGGCAAAGGATATACCTGAACCACTTCAGGTATCGGCTCAGCCGCTAGCCTGGGCAAAATAGTGCCGCCTAATCCTTGCGCCACTAGGCTGACGGTGGCAGCGTCGGTTTCTATTTCGTTGACGACATTGAGCCGATAGCCCAGTCCGTTGATGTGGTTATAGACTGGGCGCATCATGGCATAGTCTACCGGGGGCATGAGCAAGGGCTGCTTGGCTAGCTCTTCCCAGGTCAGCACCGTCCCTTTTAGATGAGCCTCGGGAGGCAACAATACAACAAACTCATCTTTCAACAGTTCCCAGGCCGTAATGCCCTTACCCGCAGGCAAGGTGATAATGCCAATGTCGGCGCGACCTTCTCTAAGAGCTTGCTCTACCTGATGGTCATCGTCTAGCTCAAGCAGGTTAATCACGATGCCTGGAAACCGCTCATAAAGCTGCTTGATCCCTTTTGGCAAAATGTGCGTTGCAATACTGCGAAAGGTAGCCACTCGCACCTTTCCACTTTCTAACCCTTTGGCGGCCTCGGCCTCTCGCAAAATAAAGCCTGTGCTCTCTATTGCGGTACGAGCATGAGGCAGTATTTTGGCCCCTACGGGCGTGAGGGTAGCGCCGTGACGACCCCGCGAAAAAAGCACTACGCCTAAGGATTCTTCTAGCGAGGCGATCGCATGGCTCACTGCCGACTGAGAAATGCCTAAGTCCAAGGCTGCCTCGCCAAAATTTTGACGGTCGGCAACGGCTACAACAATCTGTAGCTGTGAGAGCTTAATCCGATTTTGAGAAGTATCTTTCATACCCCATATGATAAAGCCCTCAATTGCTGATGCAATGGTTTATTTAGGGGATTATTTGGCGTTTAGTTAATGGCGATCGCCAAATCATACGTCGCATTTCCCCGAGTGCCGCCCACGATAATTTGATAATCACCCGTGTGCGGCAAACGGATGTTCTCTTGGGTTAGCTCAGTGCCTAAAATAATGCCGCTGGGATCGACCACATCGAATACCGCGTTGTTTTCAACAGAAGTAATGGCCAAATCCATGGATTGACCACCGCGAGCGTTGAGCGTGTAAAGGTCGCGATCGCCCCTCACCACCGCATCGCTTACCGTTGTGCTGCTCTTACCCGCATCAAAAAACACCTCCTGCCTTTTAACGCGGTTAGCACTCTCTGTTAAATCTTTCGCTTCCAAGCCGCTTTCGTTTTGAAAAGCCGAGTTAACCGCCTCACAATCTGCGTTAGCGAGCGTGTCTCTATCTGTCTTTAGCTCACTGGGGCTCACGCGCCAGGTTTCTTGAGCATTTTGCTGGTCGTATTCAATCCAGGTGGCCACGTCTAAATTGAGATTGCTGCCGTCAATAGTGCCATTTACCGTTCTGCGATAGCTCGTAAAATACCCTGCTTTGTCGTTATGAATGGTGCCCTGCACATTGCCCGTTACCTGATCGCTAGCGGCGACGGTAAGGCGAGTTTGAATATCTTGAATTTTATCGCTGAGCTGATAGCAATATTGGCCCGGTTTGAGCGCGGGCGCAATCGGCTTGGGTGTATCTTTGGTCTCTTTACCTGCTGTTTGAGCCGTTTGATCGGCAGGTGCTTTAGCCGTTTTTTGGGCAGTTGGGCTACCTTTATCGCTCTCAACAGATGAATTGTCTGAGCCTGCGGTGCGAGACGATTGGCAGCTCACCAGCGCAAAGAGCAATAGCAAAGATAGATAGCGTTGCCAAACAGTCGATTGAAGCCTAGAACGCATGGGTAGAGCCTATTTTATTAACGTGTTTTATTAACGCGAAATATATGCAAAACATTTAAGCATTAAATCAAACATTAAACGAGCAAAGCTGATAGTAACGGTTGGGAAGGCTAAGGGCGGTGTTCTATGTCTTCCTTGTTAAAATTGCAACCATGGCTCAGTCAACGACGAGTAGTGTTTTCTTAGCCCTTTCTCAGCATCGCTATGGTCGGTTGAGCGATCGCGTTCAAGACCTTTCTATCCCCGATTTCATTCGCTTTTTAAAGCAAACGACAGGCGACTTTAAGCAGTTCCTCAAGGTGATTGATCTGATTAACAATCAGTCGCTTGAGCCCATGTTAGACGAGCTGTTAGAGACCTTTACGCTGAAGATAGGCCAGATTTTACAGGCGGATCGTACGACTATTTTTGTGGTGGATGAAGACCGTCAGGAGCTTTGGTCTAAGGTTGCTCAGGGCCAAAGCAAATGCGATCAACCGTCTAAAGACAATCTCAACAGCACCGCAGATACCTTGGAAATTAGACTGCCTTTAGACCAAGGCATTGCGGGCTATGTCGCCACCACCGGGCAAACGCTGATCATCTCAGATGCCTACGCCGACAGCCGCTTTAGCGATGCCACAGACCAGCGAACGGGCTATCGAACGCGCAATATTTTATGTATGCCTGTATTAAACAGCGCAGGGCAAGTGGTAGCCGTCGCTCAGCTGCTTAATAAAAAAGGCATTGAGCCCTTCAGCGCCGAAGACGAAGATCGCTTTGCTCAGTTTGCGCCCTCAATTGGCGTATTGCTAGAAACCTGCCAGTCGTTTTACCTAGCAGCGCGCAATCAAAAAGGGGTCGCCGCGCTGCTAAAGGCCATTTCTTCGATGGAGCAAAGCTTGAATCTGACGGTTACCTTGCAGTCGGTGATGGCGGCAGCGCGTAACCTGATGCAGGCAGATCGCAGCACGCTATGGCTGCTAGACGAGCAAAAAAATGAGCTGTGGTCTCAGGTGCAAAGTGCTGATGGTCAAACGCTAATTGACCTCAGATTGCCCGCCGATAAAGGCATCGTTGGCCATGTAGCGCAGACGGCTGAAACGCTGAACATTTTAGATGCTTACGGCGATTCACGATTTGATGTGTCGTCAGATTTGAAAACGGGCTATCGGACGCGCAACATTTTATGTATGCCCGTGTTTAACTCGAATGGGCGGCTGATGGGCGTGAGCCAGCTCATTAACAAGCTGCAAGGGCAGTTTACGCAGCTCGATGAATCCTTCATGCGGGCGTTTAATACGCAGGCGGGTATTGCGCTGGAGAATGCGCAGCTCTTTCAGGAAATTTCGCGCGAGAAGCAGTATCAAAAAGACATTTTAGAGAGCCTGTCGGATGCGGTGATCTCAACCGATATGGCCGGACGAATTGTCACGATTAACGAGGCGGCGCTAAAGCTATTAGGATGCCCTATGGGTGAAGAGACGAGCTACAAGGGCGGCTTAAATACGGAAACTGAGCAGCGGGTGAACCTAGCGGCGGCTCGGCGCTGGCAGCAGGCTTTAGTCGGGCAGTACATTTGGGATGTGGTGCCTTTAGAAAAGCTGTGCGATCGCATTCAAGACAGCCTGCAAAACGGCGCAAGGCACTACGTCCCCGAGCAAAGCCTGACGGTATCTGTGGCGCTAGCACCGCTGAACGACCCTTCATCCATGCCCCTGGCCGAACGCATCCGCCATCATCTCTCATCAACGTCCTCACCCGCTGACGACCAGCAGCGACATCGGCCCGAAAGCTGTGTGCTCGTCGTCCCTGATAGTGAAGACTATTTGCTTTGGGGCAGCCAGCGAAAATCGGTGTTGCCTGAGCATGTAATGGGCTGGAATCGCAGCATCAACTTAACGGTGAGCCCTTTGACCGATCCTCAAGGCGGGGTGCGCGGCGGGCTGATTGTACTCGAAGACATCAGCCAGGAAAAGCGTATGAAGACCACGCTGTACCGCTATATGACACCCAGCGTGGCCGACCGGGTGATGGCGCTGGGTGAAGATGTGCTGATGGTGGGCGAGCGCAAAGAGGTGACCGTGCTGTTTTCGGACATTCGAGGCTACACTACCCTCACCGAAAGGCTAGAAGCCTCGGAGGTAGTCTCAATGCTGAATGAATATTTTGAAACCATGGTGGAGGCGGTCTTTCACTGTGAGGGCACGCTTGATAAGTTTATTGGCGATGCGCTGATGGCGGTATTTGGTGCGCCTTTGCCGCTGAGTAACCATGCGGCAGCGGCGGTGAAGTCGGCTCTGGATATGCGGCAGAGGCTAGTGGTGTTTAATCGCGATCGCCTTGCCAAGGGCCAGCCCGAACTACGCATTGGCATTGGCCTTAGCTCCGGCGAAGTGGTTTCTGGTAACATTGGCTCCCAGCGCAAAATGGACTATACCGTCATTGGTGATGGCGTCAACCTCAGCGCCCGCTTAGAAAGCATCACGAAGCAATATGGCTGTGATATTGTACTCAGCGAGCATACCTACGAGCGCTGCAAAGACCAAGTGTGGGTACGAGAGTTAGACCTGCTGCGAGTAAAAGGCAAGCAAGAGCCGGTCAAAATATACGAGCTGATTGGTGACATCTCCATGCCGCTAAGCGACGACGTTAAAGCCTTTTTGAACCTTTATAACCAAGGACGAGAAGCGTATAAAAAAAAGGCGTTTCATCTGGCTATCTCTTTGTTTGACCAAGCGCTAGCGATGCAGCCTGACGATAGCGCCGTGACCCTGCATTTACAGCGTGCCCAGGCATATATTCAGCGGCCCCCGGCTGAGGGTTGGGACGGCGTTCATACTATGACCACTAAGTAACTGAGTTAAGTAACTGAGCGCAGAGTAACGCGATAATATGCGGGTTGCATTCGTTTTTTATCTAGCCCCCATGACTTCTCAAAAACTGTACGAAGGTAAAGCTAAAATCATCTATGCCACTGACGATCCAGAGGTGCTGATCACCTACTTTAAGGACGACGCCACCGCCTTTAATGCGCAAAAGAAAGGACAAATTGCCAACAAAGGTATTGTTAACTGCAAGGTCACTACTCACCTTTATAAGCTGCTTGAGCAAAAGGGCGTTGAAACGCATCTGATAGAAACTATCAGCGACAGAGAAATGCGCGTTAAGGGCGTTAGCATCGTGCCGCTAGAGGTGGTCGTTCGTAACCTAGCAGCGGGCAGCTTGTGCAAGCAAACAGGGCTGGCGCTAGGGACAACGCTAGCGCCTTCGCTGGTGGAGTTTTACTACAAAAACGATGACTTGGGCGATCCCTTGCTGACGCGCGATCGCATCTTTGCCATGAAGATTGCCTCAGCCCAACAGCTTGATCAGCTCACCCACAAAGCACAGCAAATCAACGCTATCCTCAGCGAATTTTTCGCAGGCTGCGGCATCACGCTAGTAGACTTCAAGCTAGAATTTGGCGAAGACAGCAGCGGCAATCTGCTACTAGCCGATGAAATTAGCCCCGACACCTGCCGCCTGTGGGATAGCAACGAGGCTGACGAGAGCAAGCGCGTGATGGATAAAGATCGCTTTCGGCAAGACTTGGGCAACGTCGCTGAGGGCTATCAATCCGTGCTAGATAGAATCTTGGGCCAGCTTGAACCCTAAATGACTCAAAGACTGATCTCAAAGACTGATTACGTAACCTTTTGATCTCTGTGTGAACTGGCCCCTATGCGACATCCTCATGTAAGAGATGAGCGCCAGTTTTGGTATTTTATGTAACAGAACTTTAAGCTGTAATCAGTCGTTAAATACAGGGAAAGACGAGATGAAATCTACGTTTGCTTACAGTTCTTCGGGCCACTCTTCGGGCCACTCTTTAAGCAGTGCTTCAAGCAACCAAGCCTACTGGCCTTTAGGCTCTGATAATTTTTCAAACAAAGGCAGCGCTCGAACAGCTAAGCCAAAAAGCTTGCGCACTCAGCTAAGCAATTTGTTTGGCAAAATGGCGATGCAGCTCACAACCTCTTCTGATCCATTCATTTGGCAGACTCGCAATCCAGCGGGCCAGACGGTATGGAATGCAAAAGATGAAAGATCAGGGAGAGTGATTTGCGGCGCGTCAGAGTCTGAAATGCGGGTGTGGCTAGAGGAGCGGTATCGGTTCTAAGTGAGCTGATCTAAGTGATTTGATCTAGATGAGCTGAGCGCAGCGGGCTTCTTGGCATAAGATGCTTTTCTCACCTGCTGTAGGGCTAGCTAAAAAAAACGAATAGGGCAGGCAAAACCAATGCCTCAGATTAGATTAAGGGTGCAGATGGTATACTATGCTTGCACCTTGCGGGTGTAGCTCAGTGGTAGAGCAGCTGCTTCCCATGCAGCCGGTCGCGCGTTCGAATCGCGTCACCCGCTTCCATCAAACCTTACTTATCTAGTTCAGATTTGGCTTTGTCGAATGCGGTCTGTAGCTCTTTCCAAGCTGAATTGACGCCCGCTTGCATTTCCTCCCAGGCGTTTCCGGCAGAGCCTTTGAGCGAGTCGAACTTGGCGGCGGCGGCGGTTTGTTTTTCTCTGAGGGTTACGAGCTGCTCTTGGTATTTTACCTTGGCATCAGCTTTGGCTAAGTTAGCTTTGGCCTGAAGCGCATCAATTTCAGCTCCTAGCGTTTTCATTTTGGCCTCAGCCGTTGCCTCATATGTTTTTTTGTCGGTCTTTTTGTTCGACTTTTCAGCCATAATCAAATTCCTCAAAATTTCTCAGGGGAACATACTCTATAACCGTAGCAGCGTTTTAGATCTTCAGTTAGGTTTTTGGAAGTTTTGCAACGTATCTTTGGTATCTGTATACCAGTAGGCCCAAGCAATTAGCACGAACTGAAAGGGTAGACGAATGGCGTGAACCCACCAGGCGTCGGGGATGCCTGCGATGGTGATGTGGTTAAAGGCCATGTTGAGATTAGCAGGGTAGACGGCGATAAATAGGGCGATGAGTCCCCAAGCGCTGAGCGATCGCACCCCTGGCCACAGCAGCCCTATGCCCAAAGCAATTTCAATCGCGCCACTGATGTACACCAGCGCCGCTGGAAAGGGCAAAAATCCTGGCACAATTTTGATGAAGGGATCAGGCGAGGCAAAGTGTAAGACGCCTGCTACCATCATGCAAATAGAGAGAATGACTCTAAGGGTTGATTTGTTGTTTTGAAGAATACTGACCATTTTGCCTTGTGCCTCTAATTCTATTTACAGCGTTGTTGAATCAAACTGTTGCATTAATTCGCTCGCCTGTTTGCACTTTCCACAGCCCTGCGTAAACGCCTTGCTGACTCACGAGCTGATCGTGGGTGCCGCTCTCTATCAGTTGGCCTTCGTCCATCACATAAATGCAGTGGGCATTGCGAACCGTAGAAAGGCGATGGGCGATCGCGATTACCGTTCGATCTTGCGTAATCTTTTCAAGCGATTTTTGAATGGCGGCTTCTGTTTCGTTATCTACGGCTGAGGTGGCCTCGTCGAGAATGAGAACAGGCGGATTCTTGAGCAGGGCGCGGGCGATCGCTAATCTTTGCCTTTGTCCGCCTGAGAGCTTTTGGCCGCGCTCACCAATTACCGTATCGTAGCCTTGCGGTAGCGCTACAACAAAGTCATGGGCTTCGGCAACTTTGGCGGCGGCTGTGATTTCTGGCAGCGTTGCGTTAAAGCTACCGTAGGCAATGTTTTCAGCCACCGATCCATGAAATAAGAACACATCTTGGCTTACCAGCCCAATCGCCCGTCGCAAATCTCCTAAGCTCAGCGACTGAAGATCTAATCCATCAAGCGTAATATAGCCCGAATCTACTTCATAAAAGCGAAGCAACAGCTTAATTAAGGTGCTTTTACCTGACCCTGTAGCGCCGACCACTGCAATCGTTTTACCCGCTGGAATTTTAAGAGAGAGATTTTTAAGAATGGGCTGGCGATCGCGATAGCCAAAGGTCACGTTGTCAAAAACAATATCGCCGCTAACCTGACGGGTCGGTAGAGCTACGCTACCGGTGCGAATGGCGATGGGCGTATCTAATAGGGTCATCACGCGCCGAGTAGAGGCCATGGCTCGCTGGTACTGATCGAGCGTTTCGCCCAGGCGGGTTAAAGGCCAGAGCAGCCGCTGAGTTAAAAATACCAGCACGGTGTAAGTGCCGGGTTCTAGCTGGCCTGCAACGGTTGCCATGCCCCCATAGAACAAAATACCTGTGAAGCCAATGAGAATAATCGTGCGAAGAGCAGGAATGAACGCAGCGCTGAGGGCGATCGCCCGTCGGTTACTCTGCCGATAGGCGTCACTTTCTCGGCTGAGCTGCCCTAGCTCATAGCGTTCAGAGGTAAAGCTTTTGATCGTTGAAATGCCCGTTAAGTTGTTGGCCAGCCGCGAGTTAATTGCGCCAGCGCCTTCACGTACTTGGGCGTAGCGGGGCGCTAAATACTTTTGAAAGGCGATCGCGCCCCACACGATAAACGGCATGGGCACCACCGCCATCCAAGCGATGCTCGGTGCCAGCACAAAAAACGTTGTGCCAATGATAATCACCGTCGCAATCATCTGCAAAATTTTGTTAGCACCTGAGTCTAAAAAGCGCTCTAGCTGGTTGATGTCATCGTTGAGCATGGCCATCAAATCGCCCGTGCTGCGCTCTTCAAAATAAGCCAGCTCTAGCTGTTGAACATGCTCATAAGCCTCTATGCGCAGGTCGTGCTCCATCGCCTGGGCCAAATTGCGCCACAGCCACTCATAGGCGTATTGAAAGACAGATTCTAACGTCCAGACGAGAAAGGTCAGCGCGGAAAGGATGAGGAACTGCGATCGCAAATCACTGACGCCTAGCCTAGCCAAAATCGAATCTTGCTGATCGACTACGATATCAATAGCGATCCCGATCAGGGCAGGCGGGGCCAGATCAAACACGGTGTTGAGCACCGAGCACAGGCTAGCTAACCATACCCGAGCGCGATACTGACGGCCATAGCTCAATAAGCGCTGAAAAGGGTGGCGAGATCTCGAAGCCATAGCGAATTTGTCAAAGAATTCAAAGCGCTAGGACTATAGCAGATTCTTCAAGGTTAGCAATCTAGCCTATGGATAGTATAGAGACAGACCATTCGCTATCGAGTGGCCACCGTGGTTAGCCCTAGGTCTTTGAGTATCCAGCGAACGGCGTGATCGGCAAAGGCATCAACTTCTTTAAGCGGGAGCTTTACCGAGGCTTTTGCTCGCTCGTTAATTTCCGATAGCAGGCTTCCTTCTACCGTTGGCGCTGCTTTGTGCAGCACGTTATCAAGGTCACGGGTCATCACCTCAATCGTGAGGCTGTCTTCGGCTGAGTAGCTAGCGGCGGGCACTTCATTCACTAGCCGCGCAGATTGTCCGGTCATTTCCTGTAGCTCTTTAAGCATTCGCTGCTCGAACGCCTCGGCTGGCTCGTTAGAAGCGATGCCTGCAAAAAAGTTGTCCAGCTCTGGTAAGACGCTAGCTGGGGAAATAGCAATCCCTGGCGACGCTAGCTCTGGCGACGCTAGCTCTGGCGCGGGTACAGACAACAGCTTGCCGCCTTCGAGGGCCCATTGGGGAGGGAGAACGGTTTGCTTAGCAGTATGACGAGCGCTAATGGCAGCGATCGCCCCAGCCGCCAAAACCACAAATGCAATCAACTGAGTCGCAGAGCCTTCTGGAAGCTGAGGAGCCAGCTCTTTAACCCGAGCCAACGCCTTGTCGCTTCGACTGCTGCTAGCAGCGGTTCCACTGGCAATCGCTTGGATTTGCTCAGTCTCATGCTCAGTCAAGATTTTTTCTCGCGCTTGCTCATACTGGTTCACCTGCTGTTGTGCCAACAGCTTTTGGCGCTGAAGCTGCTCATACTGGCCCACGTCTCTACCGAGCTGGCTCTGGCGAACCGACAGCTTTTGCTTAATTTGGTCAATTGTGTTGAGCCTTAGCAACTGCACCTGATATTCATAAGCCGCTGTGGTCAAGCTTTGTAGCAGGCTCAGCGCATCTGGATTTTGCTGAATAGCGTCGGGGACTGGCTGACTAGGGCTGCTCATGTAGTTGCCAAGGGCAGCAGCAGCGGCGCGCTCTAATGCCTGCTGCTGAAATTGATAGTCGCCATAAATTTCGTTAAGGGCGGTCGCATCAATATTGGCGCTGCTGAATTCTTCTAGCAGGCTGGTTTCCGAGCGCACTAGCTTAGCCCACACTGCTTGATAGGTAGGGTCTTGAAACAGCGCTCGATCAGCCATGGCAACGTCTAAGCCTGCTGTATCTATCGCCGTTAGCCGTGTCTTAATACCGTCAATTTGCTGCCGAGTTTGCGTGGTGCCAATGGTCAACTGGCTTTTTTGCTGATCGATTTCGGCCATGCGAGCGGTTAGCACCTGTCGATAAGCGTCTATGTCCTGCTGCGCCTGAGTAGCTTCAAATTTTTGTATTTGATTGTCAGCCGCTTTTACCTGCTGGCGTGCTTTAGGCAGTTGGGCATCAATATAAGCAAGCCCTCCACAGCTACCGCCTTTACAGGCTGACGAGCCAAGCTGGGCACTGCTGCTGCGGTTGGTTTCTTGGGCTAGTTGGGCGATCGCTGTAGAGGCGCGTTGGGCTTCTGTAAACTGCGCCTCCATAGGTTGAGAATCTATAGCCGCCTGACCAGCCGTCTGCTCGACTCCGCTCCGCTGAGATAGCGTCCAGTTACCGTCTTTGCCCTTAGTAATTAAAGCAGGCGGTGCAGCGGCTGCTTTTACAGCAGATGATGTAGTCGCGCTGAAGTTTGCTCGGTTAGGCGCGGATGCCTGGGGCACCACGGCTTCACCCTTACCCATGGCTTTGGTCTGGCTGCGACTACGAGCGGCAGCCGCTGCTGTCGGCGAAGCTGCAGTTTCGGCTGAAGGATTTTGGTGAGTGCTGGTTACATTTTTATGCACCAGCGGCAGCACCATACCAGCGGCTGCACCTGTAAAGACAGTCGTTCGTACCCAGCCTTTTTGCCAGACTGGTTTGGCAGGTTGAGAATGAAGCGCCTTAGCCTTATGTTTTAGAGAGCTGCTTTTTAAACGGCTACGTTTTGAAGGGCGCTGGATAGGGTCTAGATGGGGAGAGGCTGGCAGTGGCTCATGCTGTTTTGAAGCGTTGCCTATTGCCTGAGCGCTCTGAAAAGCATCTTGAAAAGGTTGCATCGAGACCTGCCCAAAGGGAAGAACAAGTGAGTGTGCTAAAAAAACACGTCTATCACATTTACTATACAAAGTTGGCTAAACCCATCCGGGAGATGAATGGCGCTGACTTAAGCAGATAAAAAAAGTGGCCAAGCGCCCTCCAGTGCTGGAGAATAGCGTTGACCGA